>JAFDWG010000020.1 GCA_018268605.1 Actinomycetota bacterium
TCGCCATCGCAAGCGCGATCGAGAGACCGCCGTTACTAGGACATGCCCGAGACCGCCGAGCCCAGCCTGATCGTCGACGTCGAATTCGGAGAGGACGTCGTCGTCCGCGCGTTCACCAACCTCTACGGCTGTCGGATCGGCGACCGAACCCAGATCGGCACCTTCGTCGAGGTCCAGCGGGGCGCCGAGATCGGTTCCGATTGCAAGGTCCAGAGCCATACGTTCATCTGCGACGGAGTCTCGATCGGCGATCGCGCCTTCGTCGGCCACGGCGTCGTTTTCGTGAACGACAAGCGGCCTAGAGCCACCAACCCTGAGGGTCGACTTCAGGGCGAGTCTGATTGGATGATGCTCCCCACGGTGGTCGAGGACGGCGCCACGATCGGCTCCGGCGCCACGATCCTCGGCGGCGTCACGATCGGGGCGGAGGCGACGGTCGGCGCGGGCGCCGTGGTGGTCAAGGACGTGCCAGCCGGCGCGACGGTGGTCGGGAATCCGGCCCGGGAGCTGGGCTGAAGGACAAAGGGTGGCGGGAGCCCGAATCGGGGTAGGGCGCGACGACACACTTCCTCATCGGGGCCCCCGCCGCTCGTGCACTTGAGTGGCCCATAGCGCGCCCAAGTGCACGAGCGATGGAGCCGAGATGAGTCTGCCTCGACCTTCTCGACGGTTGGTGAGTTGAGCCGGTCATCGGCGGCTCAACTCACCAAGCGGCGATCGGGGGAGGCGCCGGTGTTCCTACCGCCAACGCTCGAGCAGATCCTCGTCCGGGACCTCGCGGATCTTGCGGGCCGGGACGCCGACGACGACGGCGCGCGGCTCGACGTCGGTCGCCACCAAGGCGCCGGCGGCGACGAAGGCCTCCTCGCCGACCTCGACGCCGGGGCAGATCGTGCTGCCGCCGCCGATCCGGCAGGCACGGCGCAGGAAGGCGCCGCGCAGGACGTAGGAGTCGTCGTGGCGGTCCATCGTGTTGTCGTTGGTGAGGGTGACGCCGGGGCCGACGAAGACGTCGTCCTCGATCACGGTCCCGCCGGTGATGTAGCAGCGGGTCTGGATGCTGGCGCGCGCGCCGATCGTCACCTCGGGGTCGACCGAGGTGAAGCTGCCGACCACCGTGCGGGCCCCGATTCGGGCGCCGTCGCGGATCTGGGCGTGGTCCCCGATCCGTGCCCCGGCGCCGATCCGCACGCCGGAATGGATGATCGCGTGGCCGCCGATGATCGTCCCCTCGCCGATCTCGACGTCGTCGCCGAGGAGCAGGCCGGGGGCGAGGGCGGAAGGGCGCAGGTCGGAGCTCGGCATCGGGCGAATCTACCTGCCTTCACAAGGCTTGCCGGGCCAAATCCGTTGGTTTCAGGTGACCTCCTTCCCGTCCAGGCCCATCGACGTCTGCGCGATCGTCGTGTCCCACGACAGTCGCGAGTGGCTCGACGACGCCCTCGGCAGCCTCGCCGAGCACGCCGGGGACGTGTCGCTGGAGGCGATCGTCGTCGACAACGGCGCCGACGGGGCGGGGGAGTACGCCGCCTTACGTTTCGACTTCGTCCGCTCGATCGCCTGTGAGAACCGGGGCTTCGGGCATGCCAACAACCGCGGGCTCGAGGCCGCCGACGCCCGCTACGTCCTCTTTCTGAACCCCGACACCGAAGTCCTCGCCGGCGACCTCGGCGCGTTGGTCGCCGCGATGGAGCGGATGCCCGACGTCGGGCTCGCCGGGGTCCGGCAGGTGAACAGCGACGGCTCCTTGGTCCCGAGCATCCGCCGCTTCCCTTCGGTGCCCCGTGCCTTCGCCGAGGCGTTGCCGGTCGAGCGACTGCCGCTGGCCCGACGAGCGCTGGGCGAGCGCGTGCTCGACCCGGCCGACTACGACCGCATCGTCGACTGCGACTGGACCTCCGGGTCGGCGATGTTCGCCCGCTCGGTGGCGATCGAGGAGGTCGGCGGCTTCGACGAGCGCTTCTTCCTCTTCTCCGAGGAGACCGACCTCTGCTGGCGCATCCAGCGGAATCGCTGGCGGATCGTCCACATCCCTGACGTCACGATCCGCCACTTCGAGCAAGGGCACGCCTCCAACCCGCGGCTGTGGGCCCAGTCGGCCTACGCGCGCCTCCAGTTCGCCCACAAGAACCTGCGCCACCCACGGGCCTACCGGGCCGCGCTGGCCCTCCGCTACGGCGCGCGGACCGGGCTCTACTCCCTGCCGGGCAGCCGCGCCGACGCCTCCCGCCGCGACGCGTCGCGCGCCGCGCTCACCGCCGTCCTGCGCGAAGAGGCCCCGCTCGCGTGAAGGTCCCGGCCCCCCTCCTGGTCGTCGTGGCGGCGCTGCTGATCGCCGGTTGCGGGAGCGGGGGAGCATCGACCATGGACGGGGGCGCGGAAGGTGGAGCGGTCGCCACCGCCGAACTCGCCCAGAAGATCGGCCTGGTCTCCAATGGGGAAGGCGAATACCGTCTCGGCGGCTGCACCGCGAAGGCGCTCCTCGTCTCGCCGGACCAGGTGAAGGCGGCGAGGTCGGCAGGCAAGGACGTGGTCACCGATCCGACCGGCCACTACGGCGTCGAGATCGAAGACCGCGCCCGCTGTTCGCGGACGATGAAAGGCGCGGTCGCCGTCCTGAACGTGCCTTGAGGAGGCCCGGACTAACCTGACGGGATGGTCCCCATCGGCCGCAGCCGTCGTCCGATGGTGGGATTGGTGGCGATCGTCGTGGCCCTGCTCGCGGCCGCTGCCGTCGTACTCGCGCTCGCCCCTTCTTCGAAGTCCGAGGGGCGGGCCTACTGGGGCGCCTGGATCGGGGACCAGCTGACCGGTCACGAGGCTCCCTGGGACATGTCGGCGGTCCACGGCTTCGCCGCCGAGGTGGGCAAGGCTCCGTCCCTGATCGAGTTCAGCTCCCCCTTCGCGGAATGCTCGGCGACCTCGTGTACGTCGGACCCGTTCCCGACGACGCCGATGGAAGCCATCCGCGCCTACGGCGCGATCCCCTTCTTCAGCTGGTCGTCGCAGTCGTTGCCATCGCGGACCAACGGGCCGCAATACCGGCTCGCCGCGATCGCCGCGGGCAGCCAGGATCCCTACATCCGGGAATTCGCGCAAGCCGCGGCCGCCTGGGGGCACCCGTTCTTCCTCCGCTTCGACTGGGAGATGAACGGCAACTGGTTCCCGTGGGGTGTGGGAGCGAACGGCAACACGCCCGCCGACTACGTCTACGCCTGGCGACGCGTCCACCAGATCTTCGCCGAAGCGGGGGCCACCGACGTGACCTGGGTCTGGTGCCCCTACGTGGATCCGGGCGGCACGCTCGCCGACCTCGCGCAGCTCTATCCAGGCGACGATTACGTCGACTGGACCTGTCTCGACGGCTACAACTGGGGCCCCGACTCCCCGTCACCGCGCAGATGGCAAAGCTTCTCCCACCTCTTCGGGTCCACCTACAAGGAGATCACCGAAACCGTGGCGCCGTCGAAGCCGATGCTGGTCGCCGAGACGGCTTCCTCCGAGCACGGTGGATCGAAGGCGGAATGGATCGCGCGGGCATTTGCCGCGCTGCCCGAAGAATTTCCCCGGATCCAGGGACTGATCTGGTTCGACAAGGTCGACGACGGGATGGATTGGCCGCTCGAGAGCTCGAGTGGGGCGACGTCCGGCTTCGCCGCGGGCATCGCCGACTCACGCTATGTCACGAACGAATTCGCCGACCTGGCCGAAAGCCCGATCTCCCCGCCTTAGGCGGCCGGCTCTTTGGTCTCGGCGCGGCGGACGATGAACGCTTGCCCGGCCCAGTTGAACTGGCGCCAGGGGATCAGGCTGATGCCGGGATTGCGGGAGAGCCACTCCCGGCACGCTTTCTGCTCGCCCGCGTCGGGATCGCCCTTGAAGCAGAACCAGTCGTCGAAGAGCAGGATCGCGCCCTGCGACAAGCGGTCGGTGAGGAAGTCGAGGACCGGCACGGTGGAGAGATATAGGTCGCAGTCCACCCACGCGATCGCCACCTCGCGCGGCTCCGCCACCGCGGGCGTCAGCGTCGCGTCGAAGAACCCTTCGACGATCCCGACATCGCCGGCCGGGACGCCGGCGCGCCGCAGCCGTGCTTCGAAGGCCCGACGGGATTGGCTGAATTCGCCCGTCTCCCAGCGGCCGGTCTGGTCGCCTCCCTCCACCTCGGGCAGGCCCTCGAAGGAGTCGTAGGCGAAGTAGCGTCGCGGCGTCCCGGCCGCGGTCCCGACCCGCCAGGCCTCGACGAAGGTGCGCCCGGTCCAGACCCCGAATTCGGCGTAGGCGCCCGGCACCCCCTCGGAGTGCGCGTAGTTGAAAGCCTGGACGAGGACCCGGGCGGCCTCGTGACCGAGCGTCAGCGAACCGTTGCGCCGGAGCAGATGCGCCAGCGGGTCGAGGACTCGGCCGAGCCGCGAGGCGGAGACCGCGTCGATCACCTCGCCCTTGGTCAGGCCCAGCAGCGCGGTCTCACGGAATCGGCCCGCCATCGACGCGGCACTGTAGTGAGTCTGGGCGCCCGTGCATAGAATTGGCCCGTGGCGCTGAAAGTCGGAATCGATCTGGTTTCTGTGTCGACCGTCGCCGAGAGCCTCGCCGGTGCCCACCGCGACCATTACCTGGAGCGGATCTACACCGAGCGCGAGGTCGACGACTGTCGTGGGCCCTCGGGTCGCGTCGAACCGGAGCGCCTCGCCGCCCGCTTCGCGGCCAAGGAGGCGACGATCAAGGCACTGCCCGGCGCGGGGGAGGAAGTTCGCCTCACCCAGATCCAGGTGGTCCGCGACGAATCCGGGGGTGTCTCGCTCGAGCTCGACGGCCGCGCGGCCGAGCTTTTCGCCGGGTCCGGCGGGACGGAGATCGCCGTCAGCCTCAGCCATGAGGCCGGCTTCGCGGTCGCCACCGTGGTCATCGTCTGAGGCGGCGCCGGCGGTTTCGACTCATCGCTTAAGGTTTCAGGCCGCGCTGGCGACAATGCACGTGATGAAGGACCGCATTCGACAAGTCATCAAGGAGCACGGCCACCTCTCGGTGGACGTCGACTCGCTGGCCGACGACGCCAGTCTCTATCAGGCGGGGATGACCTCCCACGCGAGCGTCAACGTGATGATCGCGCTCGAGGACAGCTTCGACATCGAGTTTCTCGACTCGATGCTGAAGCGGAGCGTGTTCGAGAGCGTCGATTCGATCGCCGAGGCGCTCGGGCAGGTCGGGGTGACGGCATGAGCATCGGCCTGGCCACCGACGATCAGGCTCTGATCGAGGCCTCCCGGCGGATCGCCGAGGAGGTCGCGGGGCCGAACGCCGATGACGTCGACCGCAACGCCCGCTTCCCGCGCGAGGCCGTCGATGCGATGCGCGAGGCCGGCCTTCTGTCCGTCCACGTTCCCACCGAGCTCGGTGGCGCCGGCGCCTCGACCGAGGCCGTCGCCGCGGCCTGCTTCGAGTTGGGTCGGCGCTGCGGCGCCAGCGCGATGGTCTTCGCCATGCATCAGATCCAGATCGCCTGCCTGGCACGCCACCGCGAGGAGCCCTTCGACGACTATCTGCGTGAGGTGGTGGGCGAGCAGCGACTGGTCGCCTCGATCACCTCGGAGGTCGGCACCGGCGGTGACATGGGTAGCTCGGTCGGTTGCGTCACCGCCCCGGATAACGGGATCGTCACGTTCGAGAAGCAGGCTCCGACGATCTCCTATGGCGATTACGCCGACTCCTTCCTCACCACCCTGCGGCGGACGCCCGACGCGGAGCCGAACGACCAGGTCCTGGTCCTCAGTCATCGCGATCAGATGGAGATGGATCCGCAGAGCAACTGGGACCCGATGGGGATGCGCGGCACCTGCTCGCCGGGCTTCGTCGTCCGCGCGACGATCCCCGCGGAGCAGGTGATGACGACGCCGTTCGCGGCGATCTCGGACGAGTCGATGACGCCGCTCTCCCACATCTACTGGTCCCACGTCTGGCTCGGTGTCGCCACCGACGCCTTCGACCGCGCCCGCGCCTTCGTCAAAGCCGCCGCCAAGCGCAAACCCGGCGCCCCGCCGCCGGCCGCGACGCGGCTCTCGGAACTGATGAGCAAGCTCTCGCTCCTTCGCGCCGAGGTCCAGCTCGCGCTGCGCGAGTTCGAGGAGATCTCCGCCGCCGACCGCTCGCGCTTCCACGAGATGGCGACGATCCTGCGCTTCAACAACCTGAAGATCGCCGCCTCCGAGCAGGCCCCGATCGTCTGTCAAGGAGCGATGACCGTCTGCGGGATCATGGGCTACAAGAACGACACGCCCTTCAGCGTCGGCCGCCACCTGCGCGACTCGATGTCGGCGTGCCTGATGGTCGCCAACGAGCGCATCCACAAGACCGACGCCAGCCTGTTGCTGATCGCCAAGGGGGTCTAATGGCCGAGTTTCGCCCCGGGGACGCGGAGCAGACCGCCTTCCTGAACGAACTTCTCGATGCCGGCCTGCTGATCGATTCGGGCGTCCCAGGCGTCTACGGACGCGGCGAGGACTTCGAGCGGGTCCGCCAGGCCTTCGACGCGAAGGTCACCGCGGCCGCCGCGGTCGATGAGCCCGAGCGGATGGCGTTCCCGCCGGTACTGCCGAAACGGCGGATCGAGGAAATCGGCTACCTGAAGTCGTTTCCCCACCTTGCCGGGACGATCTTCTCCTTCGAAGGCGACGAAGAGCAGGCAGCGGCCCAGGAGGAGCGTGCCGAGGCACACGAGGACTGGAGCGAGTTCCAGTCCCAGACCGAGCTCTGCCTCACCCCGGCCGCCTGCTATCCGGTCTACCCGGCGGTCGCCGCCCGTGGGGCGCTACCTCCCGGCGGCGTGATGGTCGACGCGG
Organism: Actinomycetota bacterium; assembly: GCA_018268605.1. Taxonomy (GTDB): domain Bacteria; phylum Actinomycetota; class Thermoleophilia; order Solirubrobacterales; family 70-9; genus VAYN01. The sequence continues at coordinate 6,840 of JAFDWG010000020.1, forward strand.
GCGGCTCCTACGTCTTCCGCCACGAGCCGTCGGGCGACCCGGCCCGCCTGCAGATGTTCCACCAGCGCGAGATCGTGCGGATCGGCGAGCCAGATACGGTGGCGGAGTGGCGCGACGCCTGGCGGGACCGCTCGGTCGCGCTGCTGCGCTCGGTCGGCCTCGACGCGTCCTTCGATGTCGCCTCCGACCCCTTCTTCGGGCGCAGCGGCCGGCTCCTCGCCCGCTCACAAAAGGCGCAGGCGCTGAAGTTCGAGGTGCTGGTCCAGATCGCCGGCCCGGAGCCGACCGCGGTGGCCTCGTTCAACTACCACCAGGACCATTTCTCAGCGACCTACGGGATCGTCGTCGACGCCGAGGACCCGACCGCGCACACAGCGTGCCTCGGGTTCGGCCTGGAGCGGATCACGTTGGCCCTCCTGCGCACCCACGGGCTTGACCCCGACGCCTGGTCGCCCGCGGTGCGCGACGAGCTGGGGCTTCGATGAGCACCCCCGGGACGGCCGCCGCGGGCCTGCTCGGGATCGATCCGGCGACCTACCGGCCGCACCTCCTCCACAGCCCGGACCGGACCTATCCGGAAACCAACTGCTACACCGACATCCTGATCGAGTTCGTCCACGCGCGCGGCGACGAGCCCCTGGCGATGATGGGCTGCGCCCTGCCGGTCGACTTCGAGGGGGACCAGTGGACCTTCTTCAAGCCGCGACCCGGGGACGTCGAGGCGCTCTACGGCATCGACATCCACGAGATGCAGCCCTACCGGCCGCTGCCCGAGCAGATCGCCGAGCAGATCGAGTCGGGGCGGACGCTGATCATCGAGCTCGACTCCTTCTACATGCCAGACACCGCCGCCACCGCCTATCGGCGTGAGCACGTGAAGAGCTCCGTGGTGGCAGAGGCGATCGACCCCGATGCCGAGCTGCTGCGCTACTTCCACGGGATGAGCTGCCACGAGCTGAGCGGCGAGGACTACCGCGGCATCTTCCACATCGGCATGGACCTGCCCGGCGACGTGCTGCCGCCGTACACGGAGCTGGCGCGCCTCGACGCCGGGCCACGGCTGGAGGGCGAGGAGTTGCGTGAGGCGACGCGGCAGATGCTGCGTGCCCAGGCCGCGCGGCGTCCCGCCGACAATCCGTTCCTGCGGTTCGGCGAGCAGCTCGAGCGTGAGCTCCCGCGGTTGCTGGAGGGAGATCCGCAGCGCTATCACGACTATGCCTTCGCCACCGTGCGGATGGTGGGGTCGGCCTTCGAGGCCGGGGCCGACCACGTCGAATGGACCCTCGGGGAGGCCGGTGCTCCGGCGGCCGCCTCGTTGCGCGAGATCGTCGATGGCTGCAAGGCCCTCTCCTTCAAACTGGCACGGCGCCGGCCGTTCGACCCCGCGGAGCGGGTCGATGCCCTCGCCGGCGCCTGGGGGGAGGCCTTCGCGAGGCTCGAGGATGCCCTCGGCTGAGCGCCGCGCGCCGGCCCCCGGTGCGATCCGCGTAGACGGCCACGAGCGGCTCGATCTCGACACGGGTTGGCGGGTCGCCTCCTGCGCGCCGGGCAGATGCGAGGCGCCGGCCGACACGGAGGCGCTCGACTGGCTCGCCGCCAGCGTGCCCGGGACGGCCGCCGGGGCCCTCCGCGACGCCGGCCGCTGGGACTTTCACGACGGCCGGGACCTCGACGCCGAGGAGTGGTGGTTTCGCACCCGGTTCGAGGCGGCTCCGGTCGAGCCGACCGAGACCGTCTGGCTGCGCCTCGACGGCGTCGCGACCTTCCACGAGGTGTACCTGAACGACGAGTTGATCGGCGCCGGGGAGTCGATGTTCGCCGCCACCCGGATCGACCTCGGTGGACGCCTGCGCGAGGGCGGAAACACTCTCGCGATCCGCTGTCTGGCCCTGAACGAGAAGCTCGGCTCGAAGCGCAAGCCGCGGGCCCGCTGGCGCACCAAGCTGGCCGACAACCGCCTCCGTTTCTTCCGCACCATGCTGCTCGGCCGCTGTCCGGGCTTCGCTCCCGGGCCGGCGGCCGTCGGGCCATGGCGCCCCGTGTGGATCGAGCGGCGACGGACCCTTTCCGTCTCCGGTATCGAGCTGCGCCCACGGATCGAAGGGGAGGACGGCATCCTCGGGATCGTCGCGACGGTCGAGGGGATCGACGGCTTCGAGGTCTCCGCGGCCGACGTCGTGATCGGCGGCGCCACCGAGATGGAGGCGGCGCTGGACGTGGCGCCGGCCGTAGGCGGCGGAGCCGAGCTGCGGGGCGAGGTCCGCATCCCAGACGCTCCTCGTTGGTGGCCGCATACCCACGGCGAGCCCGCCTTGCACACGGTGCGGCTGCGGGTGGCGGGACCGGGGGGCGAGGTCGGGATCGACGCCGGCGCGGTCGGCTTTCGTGAGCTCGACTCCGGTCCCGAGGCCGACCGCGACGTTCTCGTCGACGGCCTCGACCTGCATCTGAACGGCGTGCCGGTCTTCGTCCGCGGCGCGGTCTGGACCCCAGACGATTTCGTCGGCATGGCGCCGAGCCGGGAGCGCCTGCGGGCGGCCCTCGAGCGGGTCCGCGACGCCGGGATGAACATGGTTCGCGTCCCCGGCACCGCGGCCTACGAGTCGCCCGACTTCCACGACCTCTGCGACGAGCTCGGGATCCTGGTCTGGCAGGACTTCATGTTCGCCAACTTCGACTATCCGATCGACGACGAGGAGTTCCGGGCGACGGTCGAGGCGGAGGCGGCCGAGCAGGTGGCGGCCCTCGCCGGGCGGCCGAGCACGGTCGTCTTCTGCGGCAACAGCGAGGTCGAGCAGCAGGTCGGGATGCTCGGGCTCGACCCCGAGGCCGGCCGCGGGGACCTGTTCGGGACGATCCTCCCGCGTGCCCTCGCGGAGTGCTCCGCCGACGCGATCTACGTGCCGTCTTCGCCGAGTGGCGGCGTCCTGCCCTTCCGTCCCGGTGCCGGGATCGCCAACTATTACGGCGTCGGCGGGTACCGTCGCCCCTTGAGCGACGTCCGCCTCGCCGAGGTGAAGTTCGCCGGCGAGTGCCTCGCCTTCGCCAACGTCCCCGACGAGCGCGGGGTCGAGGCGGTCATGCCGGAGGCTCCCGGCAACGTCGTCGTACACCACCCACGGTGGAAGGCGGGCGTGCCGCGCGACGCGGGGACGGGATGGGACTTCGACGACGTCCGCGACCACTACCTGCGGGAGATCTTCGGCGTCGACCCTTCGGAGCTTCGTCGCTACGACCACGAGCGTTACCTCGAGCTCTCGCGCGCGGTGAGCGGCGAGGCGATGGCGGCCGTGTTCGGCGAGTGGCGAAGGGCCGGCTCGCCCTGTGGAGGCGGGCTGGTGCTGTGGCTGCGCGACCTGATGCCGGGGGCGGGGTGGGGGCTGGTCGACGCCGACGGCGAGCCCAAGCAGGCGCTGCGCCGCCTGGCCTCGGCCCTCGCGCCGACCGCGGTCTGGCTGACCGACGAGGGGCTGGCCGGGGTCGGCGTCCACCTCGCTAACGATGGTCCTCGGCCGCTCGACGCCCGGCTGCGCGTCGGCCTGTACCGCGATCTCGAACTGGGTACGGCGGAGGTCGACGAGGAGGTTCGCCTCGAGGCCCACGGGTCCGCTTCTTACGATCTCGAGGGCCTCCTCGGCCGCTTCGTCGACGCCTCCTGGTCCTATCGCTTCGGCCCGCCCGCAGCCGACGCGATCGTCGCCTCGCTCGAATCGCCGGGTGGCCCTCCGGCGCCGCCGCTGGCGAGCGCCGTCCACTTCCCGGCGGGTCGGCCGAGCGGCGCCGAAACGGCCGAGCGCCTCGGCATCGAGGCGGAAGCCGGGCGCGACGACCGTGGCGAGGTGACCGTGCGCATCCGTTCTCGCCGCCTGGTCTGGGACCTGCGCGCCGAGTGCCCTGGTACCGTCGCCGAGGAGCCGCTGGTGACGGTCGAGCCGGGCCGCGAGCGCCTCCTGCGACTCACGCCCACGGGGGCGGCAGAGCCGGGTGGGACCGTCTCCCTGCGCGCCGTGAACATGCGCGACGGGATCGTGGTCCCCATCTTCTGAGCTTCTGCGGGATGATGTTGCGTTCACCGGCATGAAGGTCCCCTTCTACATCGGCACCGGCGACGAAGCGACGTTCGCCGTTCTGCACCCCGCGGAGGAGCCGCGTAGCGCCGCGCGGCCGCCGGTCCTGATCTGCCCGCCGTGGGGCTGGACCGACGTCGCCTCCTACCGGGCGCGGCGGGAGTGGGCCGACCGGCTCGCCGCGGCGGGATTCCCGACCCTTCGCTTCGACCTGCCGGCGACCGGCAACAGCGCCGGGCGCCCGAGCGATTCCGGGATCATCGGGAGTTGGGTCTCGGCGACCCTGGCGGCGGCGACCTGGCTGGCCGACGCGGAGGGGGCGGGGGGCGGCATCGCCGCCCTTGGGATCGGCGTCGGCGGTCTTCTGGCGATGGCGGCGATCGTTGCCGGCGCCCCGATCGCGGCGCTCGCGCTGTGGGGGACGCCCGGTCGCGGCAAACGCTTCGTCCGCGAGACCCAGGCCTTCTCCCGGATGCAGCCATGGCAGGCCGGAGAATCGGATAAGGCCGGGTTCGATCCCGGCGTGCCGGACGGCTGGATGGAGGCCGGCGGTTTTCTTCTGTCTCCGGAGACCTTGGCCGAACTCAAAGCGATCGAGGCCGAGGCCGTGCCGGGATCGGCGCTCAGGCGGGCGCTTCTGCTCGATCGCGACGGGATTCCCGTCGACCCCGAATTGGCGACCGCGCTGGAGGGCGCGGGAGTGGAGGTCGAGAGCGCCCCCGGCGTCGGCTGGGAGGGCTTCGTCTCTCATCCCGAGCAGGCGCTGGTGCCCGCGGTGACCGCCGCGCGAGTCGAGCGTTGGCTGGCAGGCGAGCCGACCGTTCCGGTCGAGCCGGCCCCCGCGCCCGAGAGTGGCGCTGTCCTGAACCTCGATTTCGGACGCGAGAGCGTCATCTCCTTGGACGAGGCCTGGGGGCGGACCGTCGGCATCCTCACCGAGCCCGCCGGAGGCGCCGGCGACGATCTCTGTGGCCTGTTCTTCAACGCCGGCGCGGTCCGCTCGGTCGGGCCGAACCGGATGTGGGCGGAGACCGCTCGCCGCTGGGCCGCTCAGGGCGTACCGAGCCTGCGGGTCGACCTCCAGGGGATCGGCGACGCCGACGGTGAGCCGGCCGGGGCCCTCCAGATCGGGGACTTCTATGCCGACCACTACGCCGCGCAGGTCTCGGGTCTCCTTGACGAGCTGGAACGTCGGGGGCTCGGCAAGCGGTTCGTCCTCGTCGGGCTCTGCTCCGGGGGCTACTGGTCCTTCCGCACCGCGGTCGACGATCCGCGCGTGGTGGCGGCCTTGGCGGTCAACGCGGGCGCGCTCCGCTGGGTGCCGGACCTGCCCAGGCGGCGCGAGGCCCACCGCACCTCACGGGCGCTCGAAGGGCGCTGGTGGCGAAAGCTCCTGCACGGTGAAATCGAGCCCTCCCGGATCGCTCAGTTGATGCGTGCGGTCGCCGTCAACTCACTGGCACTTCTCCGCCGCGCCGTGCGGCGTCTCCTCGGTCGCGGTGGGGGGCCGCTGAAAGCGCGGATCGAAGGCGACCTCGACGTGCTCCGCGATCGTGGCGTCCACCTCCTCCTGGCCTTCTCCGACGACGAGCCCCTTGGTGAAGAAGTCGAACGCGATCACCTCCGCGAGCGCGCCTCGCGCTGGCCGAACGTCGAGTTCGCCACTCTCCCCGGCAACGATCACACCCTGCGTCCCCTGGCCGCCCAGCGCGCCGCCGGTGAGCTGCTCGATGCCGAGTTGGCCCGCCTCACCGCCACGCCTTCGCCGAGCGCTCGGTAGGCGCACCGCCCCTCGGACTGCCGCCTACCCCGGCGGGGCGATCTTCGGGCCCTCGAGGTGGGCGTAGACGTTCGGCTTGTAGAGCTTGTGGGCGATCGCCTTCTGGAAGGCGCGTTCGGAGGACCTCGAGCTCTCGATCGGCCACCTCATCCCCTGCGAGTCTTCGTCGAACCAGACGACGCCGCGAACCTTCGGGAAGCTCCTCGGGATGACCGAGAAAGCGTTGCGGATCCAGTCGGCCTTGGATCCGCCCTTTTCGTCGGAGGCGGTCTCACCGATGATCATCGGCTTGCTTGGCGCGATCTTGGTCACTTCCTTGTAGGTGGTCCTGAAGACGTGAGTGAAGGACTGCCAGCCGGCCGAGTTCTGGGTGTCCCCCCAATTGAAGCCGTCGAGGCAGGTCCAGTCGACGTAGCGGTTGCCCGGATAGAGGCCGCCGAAGTTTTTGAGCCGCTTGATCAAGGCGATGTTCGGGCACCACACCCAGTTGGCGTTGGTCGCCCCGACCTTGGTGAAGATGTCATGGACGTGTTGCCAGGCCTTCACGAATTCGCCGGGTCGGTTGCCGTTGACGCCCTCGTTCCAGGGGAACCAGAAGCCGTTCATCTCCCAGTCGAAGCGCAGGAAGTAGGGATGGCCCCATTCGCGTGAGGCTTCGGCCCAGGCGCGGATGTACTTGTCGAAGCGGCCGTGGATGATCTTCGAGAGGCTGAACTGCGGCTGATGGGTCTCGTCCTGGTCGGTGGTCGCGGAGCTCCAGCTGAGGAAGGGGATCGCGCCGTATTCGCGGACCTCCTGCATCGGCACCGCCGGGAAGCCGTTCAGTTCGCACTTCTTCGATTCCACCCCGCAGTTCGAGAACGGCTCGTAGAAGGCCAGCAGGGAGAGGCCCTTCCTGGCCCGCTTCTGGAACGCGGTGAGCGCCTTCATGTCCCACGGCGGCTGCTCCCCGGTGAATTGCGGCCCGACCTGGGCGCCCCAGTAGATCGGCTTGGCCGCGCCCTTGGCGGGCGCCGAGCCGACGTCGACCAGCATCGCCAGCGACACGATCGCCGTGGCCAGCAGGCCTGCCAGGGCAAGCAAGGTGGTCGATTTTGCGCACGCGAGCCGCATCAGGTCTCCATTCTGGTTACGAAACCCGGATCGGACAGGATCAGCGCGGTGCCGGAATCGGACTTGCGTCGAGTTCGGAGAAGGCGTTGCCGAGGAAAGGCAGGCTCCGCAGCCCCGCGCCGAAGGCCTTCGAGGGGCCGCGGTCGGTCTCCAGCGGCCACTGGAGGTCGCGGTCGAACTTGTCGAACCAGACCAGGCCGTCGACCGCCGGGAAGTTGTTGCCGATCGCCTTGAACATCTGACGGATCCAGCGTGCCTTGCGCGCGGGCGGGCCGTTGGAGGCGAGCTCGCCGAGGATCATCGGCTTGCCTGGCGCGATCCGCCCCGTGACCGCTTGGTAGGAGGGACGCAAAAGCTTTTCGAAGGTCTGCCAGGGCCGCGGGTTGGCCGAGTTGGCGCCGAAGTTGTAGGCGTCGAGGCAGGTCCAGTCGACGTACGCGTTTCCCGGGTAGTAGCGAGCGAGGCTGCCGGTCTTTCCTTCTGGCCGCACGTACGGGCACCAGACCCAGGTCGCGTTGGTCGCCCCGGCCGATCTGAAGATGTTGTGGACGCGGCGCCAGGCCTTCACGTATTCGCCGGGCCGGTTGCCGTTCACGCCCGCGGCCCACGGGAACCAGTTGCCGTTCATCTCCCAGTTGAAGCGCAGGAAGAACGGGTGGCCCCACTTGGCGGCCGCCTTGGCGAACGCCTTCACGTGCCGGTCGTAGCGGCGGCTGAGCAGGTCGGAGAGCTGGAATTCCGGCTCTTCGACGGCTTCCGGCGTCGCCGCGCTGCTCCAGCTCAGGAAGGGGATGGCGCCGTAGTCGCGGATCGTCTGCATCGCGTCGGTGGGGAAGGCGGAGAAGCGGCAGCTGGCGCTCACGTTCGGATCCCCGCATTGGGCCAGCGGCGCCCCGAACTCGACCACCGAGAGGCTCTTGTCGACCGCGCCTTCGAGCCCGCTCACGGCGCTCATGTCCCACGGCGGTTCTTCGCCGGTGATCTGACTGCCGATCCAGGCGCCCCAGTACATCGGCGCGTGCGTGGTCTTCGCCGATCCCGCCGGAGCGGCGACCAGCGCGAGCAGGCAGGCGCAGAGCGCAGCGAGAAGGATGGGAGGCAGACGGCGCATCGAAAGGGAGCGCACGAGGGTAACGAAGCGACCCGCCGGGCTCGCCGTCGCGGCGGTCGGCCAAGGGGATCAACCAGGAACTGGAACGGTACCCGAGCCGAGGCTGCCGAAGCTGTTCGGCAGGTAGGAAGCGGAGGAGATCCCGCTCATGAAGGCACTCTGGGCGGCCGGCGAGGATTCGATCGGCCAGTCCCCTTCTTCTTTCTTGTCGAACCAGATCACCCCGCGGATGCCCTGGTAGGAGGTCGGAAGCTTGCGCAGCATTTCGGCGATCCAGGCGGACTTCGAGCCGCCGTTCTCGGCCGAGCCGACCTCTCCGATCACCATCGGCTTGCCGGGGGCGACTTCGTCGACGATGCGGTGGTAGGTGGAGGAGAACGTTTCGTCGAAGCTCATCCAGCGGCTGCCGCCCCAGTTGTAGCCGTCGAGGCAGGTCCAGTCGACGTATTCGTTGCCGGGGTAGAACTGGCCGACGTCGGTGAATTCGTGCTTCGGATCGACGTTGGGGCACCAGGTCCAGGTCGCATTGGTGGCGCCGACCTGGGTGAAGATGTCGTGGACGTGGCGCCAGGCGGCGACGTATTCGCCCGGGTTGTTGCCGTTGACGCCCTCGGCCCATGGGAACCAGTTGCCGTTCATCTCCCAGTTGAAGCGGAGGAAGAACGGGTGGCCCCAGGCCTTGGCTTCTTCGGCGAACTTGCGGATGTAGGAGTCGTAGCGGCCTTCGATCACGTCGGAGAGCTGATAGTCCGGCTCGCTCAGGCTGGACGGGGTCGATTGGGAGCTCCAGCTGAAGAAGGGGATCGCGCCGTGTTCGCGGATCGAGTTCATCGGCGTGGTCGGGAAGGAGTAGAAGCTGCAGCTTCCGCTGCTGCAGTCGGAGAAGGGGGAGGCGAAGTGGATCAGCGAGACCGGCTTGCCGGTCTGCGCTTCGAACCGGGACACCGCGCTCATGTCCCAGGGCGCTTCGGTGCCGGTCAGCTGGTTGCCGATCCAGGCGCCCCAGTAGAGCGAGGTCGGGTCGACGTTCGGTTCGACCGCGGCGGGAGTCGTCGAACCGAGGCAGTTCACGCGGGAGGCCCTGGCGACGCGACGGCGGATCCAGCGGTTGCCGGCCCGGACGCGACGGAACTGGGAGGCGCAGCGGGTTTCCGATTCGGCGCCTTTGCCCGCCGACGCGGGGGCCTTGCGGTGCACGCCGCCGGCCACTGCGATCTGGTCCGCGATACCGTGACGGCCCGCCGCGTCGGCTCCCACGGGCCGCACCGCGACCGCGCCCAGAAGGGCGAGGAGGAAGGCGACGGCGATCCCCGTCCGAAGACGGAAATCTGGCTTTGCAAGGCGGTTCGCATGACTTTTCGAAGCCATGCGAAGCCATCGGCTCCGGGGCCGCCGCCTACACCGTCCAGCCCTCCTCTGGACGTTTGTTCTACGTGCAGATCAGACACTTGTCGGCTCAAGGATCGACCGGTAGAGGTCGATAAGCAGCGCCGCGCACTCGTCCCAGCCGAGAACGTCGGGACGGGCGGCCAGCGGCGGTTTGCGCAGCTCCTCGGCGATGACGGACGCGACGGTCGCCGCCGGAGCGTCCAGGGGCACCCCGCGGGCGATGCCCGAGGCGACCAGCTCACCGGTCCCGCCGATGTCGGCGACCACCAGGCGGCAGCCGGACGCCGCTGCCTCGACCGCGGCGATCGGGTGGGTCTCGAACTCGCTCAGCAGGGCGAAGACCGAGACCTTTTGCAGCAGCGCCGCCATCGCCTCGGGCCGGTCGGCGGGGACGCTCGTGATCTCGATCCGCTCGGCAAGGCCGAGACGGTCGACGAGCGCCCGTAGCTCCGGCTCGTCGGGCCCGCTGCCGACGATCTGCAGGCGCGCGTCGGGAACCAGCCCGACCACCTGGGCGAAGGCCTCGACCACGCGACGGTGGCCCTTGTAGCGCTCCAGGCGACCGACACTGGCCACGGTCGGCGGCCCGGTGCGGTCGGGCTCGCCGGCGGCGAAGGTCAGGTCGGTGCCGTTGGGGATGAGGACGAAGTGCTCCGGCCCGAGGCGCAGCTCCCGGCCGTACTCCTCGATCTCGAAGCGGGCGACGGCGACGAGCTTCGCGGCGCGCGCCAGCAGCGGCCGTTGGAGGAGACGCTGCGCGGTCCGGGCGCGGTTACGCAGGCCGCTGCTGTGCCCGCCGCCGTGAAAGGTGAGGACGTAGGGAAGGCCCAGGGTCAGCGCCCGCAGCATCGCCAGCGGCGGCACCAGCGTGTGGTAGCTCTGCAGGTGGACGATCTCGGGCCGGGCGCGGCGGATCTCCCGCCAGAGCGCCGGGACGAGGAACCAGTCGCGATCGCGCGGATGAGCGGGGAGGACCCGGACCTCGTAGCCCTCGAGGCGCTCCGTCCGCGGCGCCTCGCCCGAGGCGTCACCGCAGAGGACCACCACCTCGTGCCCGGCGGCGGCGTGCCGTCGGGCGACCTCGGCCACGTGGCGCTCCACGCCCCCCTGGGTGCGCGGATCGCGCGGGGTGACGATCAGGATCCGCACGCCGCGCAGCTTACGATGTCGCCCCGTGAAGGTGCTGATGCTCGCCCAGACCTATGCGCCCGTGCCCGGCGGCGAGGAGCGCCACGTCGAGGACCTCTCCCGTGAGCTCGGCGCCCGCGGCCACGAGGTCGTCGTCGCCACCCTGCGCCAGCCCGACGGCGCGCCGCCGCCCCAGCCGGACGGAGTGTCGGTCCGCCGCCTGGAGACCAGCGTCCACCGCATCCCCGGCGTCGAGACCCAGGCCCACACCAACTACGCCGCGCCGCTTCCCGACCCGGTGACGACCGCCGCCCTACGAAAGCTGATCCGTGAGGTGCGACCCGATGTCGTCCACGCGCACAACTGGCTCGTCAACTCCTACCTGCCGCTGGCGCGACGCGCCGCGGCGCCGCTGGTCTTGACGCTGCACGACTACGGCCTTCTCTGCCCGACCAAGCGCCTCTTCCTCGACGGGGCGATCTGCTCGGGCCCGGGTGCGGTCAAGTGCCTGCGCCACGCCGCCGAGCACTACGGGTTCGGCAAAGGCACGATGGTCGCGGGTGGCGTCGCCGTCGCCGACCCTTGGGTGCGGCGCCGGGTCGACCTGATGATCTCGGTCAGCTCCGCGGTCGCCGAGCTCTGCCGGGTCGACGACCGTCCCGGGCACCGGGTGATTCCCAACTTCGCCCCACCCCTGCCGGCGCCGCCGGCCGATGTCGACGAGGCGCTCGACTTCCTGCCGGCGGGGGAGTTCGCCCTCTACTTCGGCGACGTCGGCGAGGACAAGGGGGCGCGCGTCCTGCTGGAGGCGCACGCCGGTCTCGCCGACGCTCCGCCGATGGTGATGATCGGCCGCCGCAACGTCGAGGGCCTCGACGCGATGCCGAACGTGATCGCTCCCGGGCCGCTGCCGCACGCGGTGGCGATCGAGGCGGTGCGCCGCAGCGCCTTCACCGTCGCCCCTTCGGTCTGGGCGGAGCCGTTCGGGATCGTCGCGCTCGAGGCGGGGGCGGCGGGGAAGGCCGTGCTCGCCTCGGCCGCGGGCGGTCTCCGCGATGTCGTGGTCGACGGGGAGACGGGCCGGCTGCTCCCGGCCGGCGACGTCGGCGCGCTCCGCGCCGCCATGGCCGAGACCTTCGCCGACCCCGCCGGACGCGAGCGCATGGGCCGGGCGGCGGCCGTGCGGGTGGGCGAGGTCTTCTCTCCGGCGGCGGTGGTACCGCGGATCGAGGAGGCCTACGCCGAGGCGATCGCCGGCCGTGCGGCGTCGACGTAGTCCGGCAGCAGCACCTCGGCGACCCGCTCGGCCGCGTGGCCGTCCCAGAGCGGCGGCGGCTGCGGCGGGGTCGACGGCCGCGCCGCGAGACGCTCCGGCACGGTGGCGATCGCGGCGGGGTCGAGGCCGAGCAGTTCGTTGGTGCCGAGGTCGATTGTCACCGGCCGCTCGGTGTTGTCTCGCAGGGTGAAGCAGGGGATACCGAGGAAGGTCGTCTCCTCCTGGATCCCGCCGGAGTCGGTGAGCACGGCGCCGGCGCCCGCGACGAGCGAGAGGAAGTCGATGTAGCCGAGCGGCTCGGAGAGCAGCAGGTTCGGTGCCTCGCCGCCGCCACCGGCCGCCTCCATCATCTTCCGCGTCCGCGGATGGACCGGGAAGACGACCGGCATCTGCTCCGACAGCGCGGCCAGACGGGCGACGGTCTCGCCCAGCAGCGGCCCGTCGACGAGGGCGGGGCGATGCAGGGTGACGAGCGTGTAGTCGCCCGGGGCGACGCCGAGCTTGCCAGGCGAGTCGGCCGCGTCGATCCGGTCGCGGAGCGCGACCAGGGTGTCGATCATCGTGTTGCCGACCATGTGCATCCGCTCCTCGGGGATGCCTTCGGCGCGGAGGTTGCCGACCGCCTCCTCGCTGTGCATGAAGAGGTACTCGGAGAAACGGTCGGCGACGATCCGGTTGATCTCCTCCGGCATCGTCATGTCGAAGCTGCGCAGGCCCGACTCGACGTGGGCGACCGGCACGCCCAGCTTCGAGGCGACGAGAACCGCGGCAAGAGTGGAGTTGACGTCGCCGGGCACGACGAGCAGATCAGGTTCCTCGGTCATGATCACCGGCTCCAGGCGCTCCATCGTCCGGGCGGTCTGCACCGCGTGGGTGCCCGAGCCGACCTCCAGCATGTGGTCGGGCGCCGGCACCCCCAGCTCCTCGAAGAAGACCTCCGACATCGCCCGGTCGTAGTGCTGGCCGGTGTGGACGATGACGTGTCGGCCGTCGGGGCAACGCGCCCGCATCGCGGCGATCACCGGTGCGGTCTTGACGAAATTCGGCCGCGTGCCGATCACATAGACGATGCGCACGCCAGGCACCCTACTCAGGCGCGGCGGACGGTCGGGATGACCCGGTGCATCGTCTGCACCAGTCGTCCGATCCCCGGGCGCCTGGAAAGGCCGGCACCGGCCCGTCGGGCGTGGGCCTCGGCCGAGATAAGTAGGCGGATCG
>JAFDWG010000210.1 GCA_018268605.1 Actinomycetota bacterium
GGGGCATTGCGGGCGATCAACGGGGCGTGACGGAACGGTCTTTCAAGTTCAGGCTCGAGCGGGTGCATGACATCCGCCGCCAGCGGGAGCGCGGGGCACAGGAGGAGTTGGCCGTGGCGCTCGGCAGACAGGCCGGCGAGGAGGCGGTGCTCGGCCAGGTGGACGGGGCGATCGCCGAGGCGCGGGAGCAGGTCCGCGGGGCCTCCGGCTACGGCGAGGTGCGGTCGGGGATGGACCTGGCGGCGAGCCAGGCATACCTGGAGCGGCTGGCGGGGCGTCGAGCGGTCGCGGTGCGGGACCTGAACGCGAGCCGGGACGAGGTCGGCCGCCGGCGCAGCGACCTGGCGGCGGCGGCGCGGGAGCGCCAGGCGCTCGATCGGCTGCGAGACCGGCGGCGGGCCGAGCACGATCGTGAGCTCGCCCGTGCCGAAGGAGCCCAGCTCGACGAGCTCGCACTGGCCGGGCACCGGCGGAGGCAGGGATGAACGCCGTCGACGGGATCGCGCCGACCTCGGCGGGGATCGCCCCCGCGGGAGGTGCGTCCGCGGGACTCGGCCCGAATGCCGGCGGGATCGCTTCGGCGAGCCAGGCGGCCGCGCGGGTCGCGCAGCTGCGGAGCATGATCCAGGCCGTCGAAGACGGGCCGGGCGCCGGCGCCAACTCCGGGTCCTTCGAAAGCGCCCTCGCAGAAGCGAGCGCGGTGGCGGGGACCGCGCCGGACGCGCTCGGCGAAGCCAGCGCGGTCACCGCCCCCTCCCCCACCACGGCGACGCTCGCCACCACGGCCGCGACTGAACCGACCTCGCTCACCGGCAGCGGCACCGTCCCCTTCCAGTCCCTGATCGAAGAATCGTGCGCGCGCTACGGCATCGACCCGGCGCTGCTCGCGGGGCTGATCGAACAGGAGTCCCACTTCGACCCGACCGTCGGCAGCGCCGCCGGCGCCCAGGGCCTGACCGAGCTGATGCCGGAAACCGCGGCGAGCCTCGGGGTCACCGACCCCCACGACCCGGCCCAGTCGATCGACGCGGGCGCCCGCCTGCTGAGCGAAAAGCTCGCCGAATTCGGTGGGAACACCGAACTCGCCCTGGCGGCCTACAACGCCGGCTCCGGCGCGGTGCAGCAGTACAACGGCATCCCGCCCTATCCGGAAACCCAGGAATATGTGAAGAAGGTGCTCGGCTATGCCGCGGGCTACGCAGGCGCCTTCGGGGGAGCGGCGTGAGCCAGGTGACCTACCAACGCCCACTGCCGCTGAGCGCGGCCTTCCCACCACCGGCGCCGCCGGGGGCGCCACCGCCCGACCCTGGGCCACCAGGCACGGCACCACCCTTCGCGGGGTTGCTGGCAGAACAATCCACCGCCCGGACCGCACCAGCGGAAGGCGACAAGAAGAAGGGGCCGCAGGCGACTCCCGCGGCCCCCGCCGAAGGAACCGCGACGCGCGCGCCGGAGAGCGGGGGGCCGGCCGCCGGAAACGGCGGCGGAGCGTCCGCCGCCGAAGGGACGAGTGGCGAAACCACGGTGGGCGAACCGATGGCGACCCTGCCCGCGAGCGAAGCGGCGGCCGTCGCGGCGATGCCGGCCACCGTCGCGCCGAGCGCTCCCGCGACCGCACCGGAGTTGCCCACCACGAGCGACGCGGCCACCGCCGGCCCGGCGCCCGCGTCCACGGCGATCGGACCGGCCGCGTCCACGCCGGGAGGCACGGCGCCTGCGGTCACGGAACCGGTGATCGGGGCTCCGGAGAAGGAAGCCTCCCCGGGCACCGGGGTCACGGCCCCGGCCGCTCCGCCCGAGTCGTCCGAAACGCAGGCCTCCCCCACACCGCTGCCGAGCAAGTCGATCGCCCTGCCGGCGTCGGCGGAACCGGTCGCGAACCCGGAAACCCCGCCGCCGACGGTCGCGCCTGCGGCCGAAGCTTCGCTTCCCACCTCCGGGAGGGAGGCTCCCGCCGAAGCGCCGGCACCGAGCGCGGCGCCGTCGAGCCGATCGAACACGGAAGCCGCGCAGGCGGTGACCGGTGCGCGCGAAGCGGGCGACCAGGGAGCCTCCGCGGAAGGTGAGCGCTCGCCGGAAGCTCCCACGTCCTCCCGCCCGACCGCCGTCCCACCTACCGTGCCCGCCGCCGGCCCCGCGACCGCGGCACCCTCGACCCCGAGCGCGAACGTCGCCTTCTCCTCCCCTTCCGCACCCACGCCGGCGCCTGCGGCGGCGCTCGAAGCGACCCTGCGGATGGCGGGCCAGGGCGGCTTCACGCGAGCCCGGGTGACGCTGCGCCCGGCGGAGCTCGGCGGGGTCGAAGTCTTCCTCCGCGAGGGCAGCGCCGGGCTGACCGCGACCGTCGTCGCCGACACCCCGCACGCGGCGCAGCTGCTGCAGAGCAGCGCCACCGAGCTGCAACGACGGCTCGCCGCACAGGGGCTCGAACTGGCCTCACTGCAGATCTCGGTCGGCGGCGAATCGGCGGGCGCCGCGCACGGTGGCAACGACGGCCAGGCGCCGGCGCAGGCCCCCGCGGCCGGGACCGCGCGCGACGCCGAGATCGCGGCGGAGAGAACCCTGACCATCGACCTTGGGGGCGGCGTCCTCGTCGACGTCCTCGCCTGAGTGGAACGAGCAAAGGAGCGAACGAGATGAGCGGTGCAGTTGGCGGGGTCGGGGCCACCGGGGCGACCGGCGGACAGGCGACCAAAGTGAAGGAACAGGCGGAAGCCAACGGGCTGAACAAGGACCAGTTCCTCCAGCTTCTGGTCGCGCAGCTGAAAAACCAGGACCCGATGGCGCCTGTCGGCAGCCAGGAATTCATGAGCCAGATGGCGGCGTTCTCGACCCTCGAGCAGGTCACCAACATGGCCGTCGCCAACGAAGAACAGAGCCACATGCTGGCGGTGAGCCAGTCGCTCTTGCTGGTCGGCCACCACGTCACCTACATGAAGGAAGACGAAACGCCCGCCGAAGGGACGGTCGAATCGGTCGACTTCGGCGAAGAAGGCTTCGCGCTGACCATCGACGGCGAATCGGGCATCCCAGCCGCGGCGGTGACCAAGGTCTCATGACCGGCGTCGGCGGCATCGGCGGCGCGGGACAGGTCGGCTACACGCCGGTACCCCGTCCCACCCAGAAACCGGCGGCCCCCGCCGGCGGTCCCAACTTCGCCGACGAGCTGAAGTTCTCCAAGCACGCCGCCGAACGGGTGCAGCGACGGGGCCTCGGGACGAACGACCCGGCGACCGCCGCGCGCCTCGAAAAGGGCGTCGAACTGGCGGCGAAAAAGGGCTCCCGCGCCGCCGTCGTCCTCGTCGACTCGACCGCCTACGTGGTCGCGCCGCAGAACCGCACCGTGATCACGGCGGTCGACCAGTCACAGATGAAGGAGCAGGTCTTCACCAACATCGACACCGCGGTAATCGCATGAGAAAGGACACCAGAAAACCATGATGCGCGCGATGTACGCCGCAGTCAGCGGCCTCAAGAACCACC
>JAFDWG010000211.1 GCA_018268605.1 Actinomycetota bacterium
CCGCACGTCTCTCGCAACGGCGTCGGAGTTTCTCCTCACCTTTCATACCCCGGCCGTCTCGGCCACGGCCACAGCCTGCCAGGGCCGTCGACGAGACGGCCGTGCTCGTCGCAAGCCCCTGCGTCCCTAGCCGTACATCGGGACCGCCAGATCAACCGCCTGACCCCGCCGAACCCCAAAAGCCGCGAACATGACCTTGTGATGGATCGGTGGCGCCGCCGTAGTAGTGGCGTGAGTCAGACCGCGGTCGCAGAGGCGAGGGAAGCTCCGGCGGAGGCCGATCTGGCGTTCGACCGGCTCTACCGGTCGAGCCGTGACGACGTCTACGCCTACGTCGCCGGCCTGCTCCGAGACGGGCCGGCGGCCGAGGAAGTGACCGCGGCGGCGTTCGAGCGGGCCTTCCGCAGGCGCAACAAGTTCGACCCGACCCGGGGCGAGCCCCGCGCCTGGCTGTTCGGTATCGCCCGCAACGCCGCGCTCGACGAGCTGCGGCGGCGCGGCCGCCAGGCCGCGCTCGCCGCCGAGCCCGCCGATCTCGACGGCGCCTCGGTCGAGGCGGGCGCCGAGCAATCCGAGCAGCGGCTCGCCCTGCGTGCCGCCCTCGCCAAACTCGAACCCCGTGAGCGCGAGCTGATCGCACTCAAGTTCTTCGCCGGACTCGGCAACGCCGAGATCGCCGCGGTGCTGGCGATCAGCGAATCGAACGCCGGCACCCGCATCCACCGTGCCGTGACCAAGTTGAGGGAGGCCTTCGATGGATCGATTTGACGACGACACCCTCCTCGCCGAGTTGAAAGAGATCCGGCCGACCCCGCGGCCGGAGTTCACGGCCGAGCTCGACGAACGCGTCGCGGCGGGCTTCGCCCGCCGCGACGGCGCGTCCGCGAACCCGTTCGCGGAGCTTGCTGCGCGCCGGCGCGCGATGACCCCCCGCCGGCGCCTCATCCCCGTCCTCGCCACCGCGTTCGCGGTCCTGGTCGCGGCGACCGTGGTCGTCGGGCTCTCGCAATCGGACCTCGGCAGTCCGAGGGTCTCGAATGAGTCGATGACCAGCGCCGAAAGCTCGTCCGGCGGCGAATTCGAAGGGGCTGAAGGAGGCTCTGAAGAAGATGCGGCCGGAGGCGGCGAAGCGGCCGAAGCAACGATCGCTCCGGCGACTCCGCGCCAGGCCCAGGAGGAATCCGAAGAATCCGCCCCGAGCGAAGAAGTCTTCGGAACCGAAGTCCCGTCCGTCGCCGGGGCCGCCGGGGCCGAAGCGGCGCCCGCCGAGAAGGCCGCGCCGAAGGCCGTCGCTCCCGGCCACCGCGACATCGAACGGTCCGCCTACATCACCCTCGGCACCAAGCCCGGCGAGGTCTCGAGCGCGGCGGCGAAGGTCTTCGAAGCGGTGCATGCGGTGAACGGGGTCGTCCTCCATTCCAAAGTCCAGAGCGGCAGCGCCGGGGCGACGGGGGCCTACTTCGATCTCTTGATCCCGAGCGCCAAGCTCGACGACGCGCTCTCGTCCTTCTCCCAGGTCGCCGAAGTGCGCGAGCGCCACGACGCGACCAACGACATCACCGCGCCGACGGTCGGCGCCGCCGAAGAACTGCGCGACTCGATCGCCGCGATCGAAGGCCTGCTGAAGGAACTCGGCGACGCGGAAACCGAAGCCGAGCGGGAATCGGTCGAAGCGCGCCTGCGCGAAGAGCGGGGGCGGCACGCGGCGATCCGCGCGCGTCTCGACAACCTCGACCGTCGCGCGTCGATGTCCGAAGTCACGGTCCGCATCGTCACCGACCACGGCGCGGGAGTGACGCCCGCCGGCAAGGGCGGCAGCTGGGGCGTCGGCGATGCGCTCCACGATGCCGGCCACATCCTCACGATCGCCGCGGGCGTCGCCCTGATCGGCCTCGCGATCCTCGCCCCGATCGCGCTGATCGCCCTCGCCCTCTGGCTCGCGAACCGCTTCCGCGTCCGCCGCCTGCGCGAGCGCACCCTCGGCTGACCCGCCGCAAGGCGTAGGCTGCCCGGATGGGAGCCGAGGAGCGCAAACCCGTGACGCCGCGCCCGGCGGCGTCGGTCGTCCTGATGAGGCGCGGGGGCAAACACGGGCAGCGGGCGCTCGAGGTGCTGCTGCTGCGGCGCGATCCGGAGGCGAGCTTCTTCCCGGGCGCCTGGGTCTTCCCCGGCGGTGCCTGCGATCCCGAGGACGGTGAGGGCCCCGACGCCTACCGCGCCTGCGCGATCCGTGAGCTCCGCGAGGAGGCCGGCATCGAGCTCGCCGAGGACGACGAGATGGTCCCCTTCTGCCGCTTCATCACCCCCGAGATGGTCCCGCGCCGCTACGACGCCTGGTTCTTCCTGGCCCTCGCCCCCGCCCACACGCCGCCGCAGGTCGATGGCTCGGAGATCGTCGACGCGCGCTGGGTCCGCCCCGCCGCGGCGCTCGCGAGTGCCGACGATGGCGGCGTTGGCCTCCCCTTCCCCACCCGCATCCAGCTCGGCTGGCTCGCCGAACACGCGACCTCGAACGACGCGCTGGCCGCCTACCGCGGTCGCTCGGTCGAGCCCTTGATCCCGGAAGTGATCAGCGAGGGCGAAGAGACCCGGGTCGTCCTCCCCGGCATCGCCGACTCGACGAACATCACGAACTTGGTGGAGGAGCTCCCCCGGCCGGACTGACCGCGTCGGGGAACGGCGCCAGCCCCGCGTGCCAGGGCCCTGGCGGGTAGGTGTGGATGCCGCTCTCGTCCATCTCGGACTGGATCCGCCGGAAGAGCTGCCCGGCGTTTTTCAGCGCGAGTCTCAGTTCTTCCTCGGAGCGCTCGCGGAGGTGCCGGAGGAACCAAAGCTGGCGATCGTTGACGCCGAAGGAGATCTCCCCGTTCATCGTCGTCACCCAGGCGAGGAACCCGGGGCTGAAGAGCTCCCGCAGGTTGATCGGGTCGTAGTCCTTCGGCACCGTGGTCCAGAAGCGTTTGTTGAAGTCGAGCGACTCGAATTCGACTTTGCGCGAGAAGCGCTGCGTGACGTGCTCGGCCCCCTCGATCGACTCGACGTTGAAGGCCGGGACGACCTGCGCGAGGTCGGGCATATGGGCCTTGGCGAGGATGGCGGTCGGCAGCACCGCCTTGTTCAGGAAGCTCCCCATTTCCCGTTCGTCGGCGTCGCAGGAGGAACCCCAGAAGCCTTCGACAAGCTGCCCCGTCAGCCGGTTGACGCCGCCGACGCAGAGCGCCACGGGCCCGTCTTTCGGGTTGATCCCGCCGACTTCCTCGTAGGTGACTTCGTGGCGCTCGCCGTAGCGACGCACCAACTCGGCCCATTCCTGCGCTTCCTGCTTGGCACCCATCCGTTGATCCTAGGCGGGAAATCCGTCCGTCGCGCCGCCGAACGGCGCTAAGGTTCGCCCCAAGCTGATCGAACCCTCGAGGGAGACTCAATGGTCATCGTCATCATCGTCGTCGTAGTTCTGATTTTG
>JAFDWG010000212.1 GCA_018268605.1 Actinomycetota bacterium
ACCTTCGTGGTGCACTGGCTGAGCTGGTTCGTCTGCGGCAGCGCCAGCGTCTTCCCCGCATGGGTGGCCCCGGCCAAGCCCGGAGTCGATTCGGCCAGCAGCTTGACCGTGCCGCCGGCCTCCTTGCCGGAGAGCAACGGCCGGACCTGGGCAAGCCACGGTTTCGAGGCGTTGATCAGCCCGGGCAGCTCGGCGACCGCCGGGGTCAACTCGATGGCATAGGTGCGCAGGGGGGGCAGCGAGCGGTCGAGGCTGATCAAGGACGTATGCGCGGTCTGCAGGGTCGGCGCCAGTTCGCGGATCGTGGCCTGGATGTTTTCCGACTGGTTGGCGAGCGCGCCGGTGAAGACTTCGAAGTTGTCGATCAGTCCCTGGAGCGCCGCCTGGTCGGAGCTGAAGGCAGCGAACGTGCGGGCCGAGCCAGACACCAACTTGGCCAGATCGTTCTTCTGGGTCCCGGTCAGGGCCTCGGTCACCTGGGCGCTGTATTTGCCTGCTTCGCCGCCGTACTGGAAGGCCTTGTTCAGAGCTTCGCCGCCGCTCAGGCCTTTCACCTGAGGCAGCTGGTCTTCGTCTTCGGCCGCGGTCGGCTTGTGGGTGAGCGCGTTGCCGTAGCTCTCCAGGAGGCGACCGAGGTCGGCGCGGACAGGAGACTGCAGCGCGGTCAACACTTCGTCGATCTGCACCGCGGTGGAGGTGTGGCTGATCGGGATCGTCCCGTCGCTCGCCAGTTCCGGCGAGCCGGGGCTACCGGGATCGAGGTCGACGAAGAAGTTGCCCTCGAGGAAGATCCGCGGCTTGATCGTGGCGAAGGCGTCCTTGTGGATCGGGCGACCGGAGCCATCGACGGTGAAGGTGATCGTGGTCGCGTCCCCGTCGCGTTCGGTCTTGATCACTTTGCCGACTTCCACCCCGGCGATCCGCACCGGTGACTTCAGCGAGATGTTCGCCGAGTTGGTGAAGGTCGCCTTCAGCTCATAGCCGTAGCTGGTGAACGGGATGTGTTTGGTGAAGGCCAGGTACGGGCCGATCGTGAAGATCAGGATGAAGATCACCGCGATCAGCCAGTTCGGCACCCGATTGCCGCGTCGCCGCTTCGCCATCGCGCCGCCCGATTTTTTCGGTTTGGTCGGTTTCGCGTCGGGGCTCATTCCGCTTCCCCTTCGCTCTTGGAGACGAGTTCGCGGGTCGTGGTGCCGAGCAGTTCGGAGCTCTGTCCGACGACCGTTTCGCCCTTCGCGTACTTCGCGTTACCGGCTTCACAGATGCCTTCCTGACCTGGGGCGGCGGTGCGTGGATAGGCGTTGAAGTGGAGGTGATTTTCTTTTCCGGGTCCGTTCGCCGGCGCCGACGCCTGGCCGCCCTCGCTGTTGGGGCCTTCGGCCGGCTCGAAGGCGATCGCGTTGAGCCACTTGCCGTATTGATTCCCCTGGCTGTTCGAGCTGGAGAGGTTCGAGAACAGCAACGTCGCGTAGTAGCACTTGGTCTGCGTCGGGACGACGTATTCGAGTGGTTCCTTGAGGTTCTTATTGAGGTCCGTGAGCAGGTCAAGACCCGTGATGACTCCTTCCGACTGCTGGAAGGCGAGCAGTGCCTGTGCGGTCGGCAGCAGCTGGTTGTTCAGTACAGGGGAGGCGTTCAGAGCCGGGATCCCCGCCTGCAGCGATTCGGCGATGATCGGTGAGGTTTCCTGCAGTGCCTTCGCGCCCGGACGCAGGGCGGTGAAGAAGCGCGCCGTGTCGCGCAGGAACGGATTGATCTTAGGCAGACCCGCGTTGACCGTTTCCAGCGTCGGCGGGCTTTTCTCGATCGTTTCCTGGATGTAGGGACGCGAGACGTTGGCGAAGGCCTTGAAGGTCTGGTCGAGGACGACGAACATGCTCGCCTGCTGCTGGGCGACCGGCGCGACCGTCGCCGAGAGGGCCTCGAGCGCCTTGAAGAAGCCACTGAAGTTGGTGCTCGGCGCCGCCAGGGTGGCCGCCGCGGGCTCGCCCTGTTCGACCAGCCCGCGCAGCGCGCCGATCGCTTCGTTCAACTGCGGCCCGCGCCCGGCGAGCGCGTTGCCGAAGCCAGCCAGGTTCCGCTGGATCGCCTTCCGGGTCGGCGCGTTGAACATGTCGAAGAATTTGTCGATGTCCCCCGGTTCCGGGGTCGCGTAGCGAACCGGGATCGTTTCGCCGGCCTTCAGCGGTTCGGTCCCGGTTCCCGGGGTGATCTGCAGGTACTTCAACCCGAGCGGCGATTTCGGCCGGATCAAGAGCGTCGAGCCCTTCGGGATCGGTTCGGCGCTCTTGTCGAGGCTCAGCGTCAGCTCCGCCTCCACCCCGCCGTTCCGAAGCTGAACCGGCACGACCGACTTGACCACGCCGACCCGGGCGCCACCGATCCGCACCTCGTTCGCCTTCACGAGGGCGTCGGCGTTCGGCACCCGCGCCTTCAGGTCGTAGGTCGAGACGAAGGGCAGGCCGTTGTTCGCGTTGTAGGCGAGGAAGACGGCGACGATGATCACCAGCACCGTCACCGCGCCGACCAGCACCGGGCTCACCGCGAATCCTCCGTTCCGGTTCCTCATTCGCCCTGCCCCAAGAGGTAGTCGAGGAGCGGTTCGGTTCCGCCTTCGGTCTGGCGAGCTTCGTCGAGGCCGGCTTCTGCTTGGCGTTCGCCACGGACCCGGTCCGATGGCGCCGATGGTTCGACGGATTCCGCGGTGCCAAGGCCGGTGGCCGGAGCCTTCTTCCCTTCGCCTTCGGCGGTCGTTCCGCCGCTATTTTCAACGCCTTCGCTCTTTTCGAGCAGCTGCAGGAGCTGGGCGATCGACGCGCTGGACGCCTGACCTTCTCCGGCCGTGGCGCCATGGAAGTTGGCGTTGCAGCCCGAGGTTCCCCCCGGCGCGCTGACGTAGAGAAGGCAGTTCGTCAGCGTTACCAAGGCCCGCCCATAGTGCCCGTACTTGTCGAAGCCATTGAACGCCCCGGTCGAGTTGTAGATGAGTTCGGTGAGGCGCTGCCAACCTTTCGTTTCTTCGAGGCTGCCGAAGAGCGCGGCAAGTTCCTTCGTCGGCACGACGCCGGTCTTCGCCAGCTTGCTCGCTTTCTTGACAACGGGGGTGGACTGGGCGAACACCGGGCCCGACGCTTCGCCCGCGGTGCCGAGGCTCTTCAGTGCGACCGTCGTCGCTTCCGAGAACGGGGTCAGCGTTCGGGTCGCGGTGGTCAGCGACGGCGCCGCTTCGCCGAGGTCTTCCAACAGCGGCGTGCCGGCGTCGGAGAACTGCTTCAGGTTCTTCATCGTTTCCCGGAACTCGACCAGGAAGGTCGGGAACTTCTGCAGCGCCGCTTCCAATTCGGCTCCGTGTTCGGCGCTCGCTTCCGCGGCTTCGCCGGAGTGGGCGATGAAGCCGACCACGTGTTCCTTTTCGCGGGTCAGCGGTTCGAGGATTTCGTGCGAATCGGCGGCCAGCTG
>JAFDWG010000213.1 GCA_018268605.1 Actinomycetota bacterium
CTGGGCGTCTCATGGAGGTCACAGCCTGCCAGGACCTCCATGAGACGCCCAGGACTCCGCAGCTAGGACTGCCGGAGCGGCCTGCGCAACAGCCCGAACAACTAGCCTGCCCTCATGCCCCTGAGCCCCGCCGACGAGCAACGCATCGAAGCCGAACTCGCCGGGATGATCGAGGAACTGCGGATCAACCCGAACCAGGAAAAGGAGGACCGGATCGGGGTGCAGATCTCGACGATGCCGGAGGAGGAGCGGGCCTTCGTGTCGACCGCCCTGCTGCGCTTTGTCGTCGCCGAGCGAAGGGGAGAGCCGTTGCCGGATCCGGCGCCGTTCTCCGGGCCTGTGCCACAGCGACGTAGGCGCTTCGCCTGGACCCTGCGTCCGCCGAAGGGCTGAGAACGCAGACGCCCCGCACGGGGCGGGGCGTCACGGGCGTCAGACGGGACTCGAAACCGTCCGACCGCTTGTATACTAGTATTTCTCGCATGGCCGAGCCGATTCCCATCCGCGGTGGCAAGCCTTCTGGCGATGCTCGCCGGCCCGGGCGGGCCCCGGCCGGGCCATATCTCTACGCCGCGCTGCGCGATCAGATCGTCCGCGCCGAGCTGGCTCCCGGCGAACGCCTCTCGGAGACCGAGTTGGGCGAGCGCCTCGGCGTCAGCCGCACTCCGATCCGCGAGGCGCTCGGGCGGCTGCGCGACGACCGCCTGGTCGAAGTGCGTCCCCAGATCGGCACCTTCGTCGCCCGGATCAGCCCGGCGGCCGTCTCAGACGCCCAGTTCATCCGCGAGGCGCTCGAGTGCACCGCGGTGCGCGTCGCCGCCGAACTCGCCGACGTCGAGTCGATGGCCCAGATCGAGGAAAACCTGCGCGCCCAGGAACGGGCGATCGAGCGGGTCGACATCGACTCCTGGCAGCTGCTCGACGACACCTTCCATCGCAACCTCTGCGATCTCAGCGGCCACCCGGCCGTCTGGCCCGTGAACGAGCGGGCGAAGTCCCATCTCAACCGTCTGCGTCGGCTCAGTCTGCGCATGCCCGACTACCTGTCGACGATGGTCGGCGATCACCGGGCGATCGCCGACGCGGTCGGCGGCCACGACCCCGACGCCGCGGAGGTCGCCCTGCGCGAGCACCTGCGGGCTGTCCTGCGCGAGGTCCCGCGTATCCGTGAAGAACACCCCGACTATTTCGAGGAGCCCTAGATGGCCGTTATCGACCGCACCGACGCCCCGCTCGACCTTGACGTCGACGACCTCTTCGGCCAATACCGCACGATGTTCCTGATCCGGCGCTTCGAGGAAGCGGCGGAGCGCCAGTACAAGGCGGCGCGGATCGGCGGCTACTGCCACCTCTCCTCGGGGCAGGAGGCCGCGACGGTCGGCGCGGTCTCGGCGCTGGAGCCCGACGACCTGCTCATCACCGGATATCGCTGCCACGGCTTCGCGCTCGCCCGCGGGGTGCCGGCCGACGCGGTGATGGCGGAGCTCTTCGGCCGTGCGCACGGCTGCGCGCACGGGCGCGGCGGCTCGATGCACCTGCTGGACGTCTCGCGCGGCTACTACGGCGGCTGGGGGATCGTCGGCGGCCAGCTGCCGATCGCGACCGGGATGGCCCTCTCGCTTGTGCGCCAGGGCAAGGAGCAGGCGGTGCTCTGCGAGCTCGGCGACGGCGCCGTCAACATGGGCGCCTGGCACGAGTCCCTGAACCTGGCCTCGGTCTGGAACCTGCCGGTCGTGTTCATGGTCGTCAACAACAAGTACGGGATGGGGACGAGCGTCGAGCGCGCCTCGGCCGAGCCCGACGTCTTCAAGCGCGCCGCCGCCTATCGGGTCGAGGGCGAGCGGGTCGACGGTGACGACCTCGAGGAGGTCGAGTGGACGACGACGCGGCTCCTCCGGGCCGCGCGTGAGGAACGCAAGCCCGCCGTACTCGAGGCGATGACCTACCGCTTCCGCGGCCACTCGGTCGCCGATGCCGGGCTCGCCTACCGCACCAAGGAGGAGATCGAGGAGCGTCGCGAGCAGGACCCGTTGACGCGGACGCGCGCCTCGCTCGTCACCCGCGGCGTCCCCCTCGAGGGCATCGAGGCGCTGGAGGCCGAAGTCGAAGTAGAGGTCGAGGCGTCGATCGCCTTCGCCGATGCCGACGAGGCGCCGTCGGTCGATCGCCTGGCCGCGGGCATGTACGCCGAAGGCTCCGAGGAGCAGTTCGAGCGCATGCGTCCTGGCAGCCCCGCCGGCGAGGAGGAGCTGGTCTTCGCCGGAGGGCTGGGACGGTGAGCGCCTCCGGCGTCGCCACCACGCCCACCGCGTCGACGGGCGTCGAGACGATGACCTACCGCGAGGCGCTCCGCCTCGCGATGCGCCAGGAGATGGAGCGCGACGAGCGCGTCTTCGTGATGGGCGAGGAGGTCGGGCTCTTCGATGGCTCCTACAAGGTGACCGCCGGGCTGATGGACGAATTCGGGCCTGACCGGGTGCGCGACACGCCGATCTCCGAGGAGGGCTTCGTCGGGGCCGGCGTCGGCGCGGCGATGCTGGGCGAGCGGCCGATCGTCGAGATCATGACCCTGAACTTCCTGCTCGTCGCAATGGACCAGGTGGTGAACCACGCGGCGAAGATCGGCGCGATGTTCGGCGGCGAGGTCCGCTGCCCGCTGGTGATCCGCACGCCCAACGGCGCCGGCAACCAGCTGACCGCGCAGCACTCGCAGAGCTTCGATGGCTGGTTCGCCGGCACGCCGGGGCTGAAGGTCGTCGCCCCGGCCAACCCGGCCGACGCCAAGGGCCTTCTGAAGGCCGCGATCCGCGACGACGACCCGGTGCTGGTGATCGAGAACCTGCCGATCTACAAAGAGAAGGGCTACGTTGACGTCGACGCGGAGCTGCTGACGCCGATCGGCCGCGCCGCGGTGGCGCGGGAGGGGGGCGACCTGACCGTGGTCGCGCACTCCTTCGCGACGGTGCGGGCGCTGAAAGTGGCCGAGAAGCTTGCCGCCGAGAGGGGCGTCTCGCTCGAGGTCGTCGACCTGCGCAGCCTCCGGCCCCTCGATGTCGAGACCGTCGCCAAGTCGGTCGCGAAGACCAATCGCGTGCTCTGCGTCGAGGAGGGCTGGCCGAGCTATGGCGTCACCGCCGAGATCGCCGCCCGTATCCAGTACGCCTGCTTCGACGACCTCGACGCACCGGTCGAGCGGATCGGGATGGCGGAGGTGCCGCTGCCCTACGCGAAGGAGCTCGAGCTCGCCGCGATGCCGACCGAAGACCGGATCGAGCGGGCCGCCCTGCAGGTCCTCGAACTGGCGGCGTAGCCATGCCCGAGATCGTCATGCCACGCCTCTCCGACTCGATGGAGGAGGGCGTGATCCTCAAGTGGATGAAGCAGGTCGGCGAGGAGGTCGCGGTCGGCGAGGAGCTGGTCGAGATCGAGACCGACAAGGCCAACATGGCCTACGA
>JAFDWG010000214.1 GCA_018268605.1 Actinomycetota bacterium
AAGTCGATCGCGTCCTTCAAAGTCCGCGAGGGCATGCCGGTCGGCGTCTCGGTGACGCTGCGCCGCGCCCGCATGTGGGAGTTCCTCGATCGCCTCACCTCGATCGCGGTGCCGCGCATCCGTGACTTCCGCGGCCTCAACCCGCGCAGCTTCGACGGCCGTGGCAACTACTCGATGGGCGTCAAAGAGCAGCTGATCTTCCCCGAAATCGACTACGACTCGGTCGACATCGTCCGCGGTCTCGACGTGACGATGACGACCACCGCGAAGACCGACCTCGAGGCGTTCGAGCTGTTGCTCGGGCTGGGCATGCCGTTCGCGCAGGAGGGCCGTCCCGGCCAGGCCGAGCGCGAAGCGGAGGAAAAAGCCGCCGAGGAAGAGCGCGAAAAAGAGGAGGCCCGGCTCAAGGCTGAAACCGAGCAGGCCGCCCTCGAAGAACTGAAAGAGGAGAACCCCGAGGCGTACGCCAAGCCCGAGACCGAGGACGAGGGCACCGAGGGCGCGAGCGAGGGCGGCGAGAGCGCCGCCGAGGAGAGCTAAGAAGCATGGCCAAGACTTCCCAGAAGGTCCGCCAGGGCCGCAAAGCAAAGTTCAAAAGCCGGGAATACAACCGCTGCCGTCGCTGCGGTCGTCCCCGCGCGTACTACCGCAAGTTCGGCCTCTGCCGGATCTGCCTGCGCGAGGCCGCCCATGAGGGCTACGTCCCCGGCATGACCAAGTCGAGCTGGTAGAGCGATGCATACCGACCCGATCGCCGATTACCTGACCCGGATCCGCAACGCGATCCGCGCCGGCCACGACGACGTGGAGATCCCGGCCTCGACCCAGAAGATGGAGCTCTCCCGCATCCTCAAGGAGCAGGGCTACATCACCGACTTCCACAAGAAGCCCGCCCGCGTCGGCGAGACGATCGAGGTGACCCTGAAGTACACCGAGGACCGTAAGCCTGTCATCCTCGGGATCGAACGGGTCTCCCGTCCCGGACGCCGCCGCTACGTCGATCACAAAAGTGTGCCGCGGGTCCAGGGTGGGACCGGTACCGCGATCGTCAGCACCTCGCATGGGGTGATGACCGGTCACGAAGCGCGTCAGCAAGGTGTCGGCGGCGAGGTTGTCGCCTACGTGTGGTGATCTGAGATGAGTCGAATCGGTAGGAAACCAGTGAACGTGCCCGACGCCGTGACGGTGACGATCGCCCCTGGAAACATCGTCGTCAAGGGCCCGAAAGGCGAGCTGGCGCAGACCTACTCCCAGGAGATGACCGTCTCCCAGGAGGAGAACACGATCCTCGTCGCCCGGCCCACCGATCGCGGCGAGCACCGAGCCCTGCACGGGCTGACGCGCAGCTTGATCGCGAACATGGTCGAGGGCGTCACCGACGGCTTCGAGAAGCGCCTCGAGATCCAGGGCGTCGGTTACCGCGCCGCGCTGAAAGGCAAGAACCTCGAGCTGGCGCTCGGCTTCTCCCACCCGGTCTCGATCGAGGCCCCGGAGGGGATCGAATTCGAGGTCCCGCAGCCGACCGAGATCATCGTCCGTGGCATCGACAAGCAGCTCGTCGGCCAGGTCGCGGCGGACATCCGCAAGCGCCGCCCGCCGGAGCCTTACAAGGGCAAGGGCATCCGTTACCGCGACGAGCAGGTCCTTCGAAAGGTTGGTAAGCGCGCCTAATGTCCACTCCTTCCCAGCCAGCACGCCGCACCCGGCTGCAAACCTGCGCCGGATCTGCGTCCTCGGGCTTGCCTTTGGCTCCACCAAAGGCTGCGCCCTGTGTCCTTGACCGACTTGGTTTTCGCTCGGCTGAGTCGCACTGCCCAGAAAGGAGTGGACATTGACCGTCCAGACTCCGCAGCAGCGGCGACTGCGCCGGCGGCGTCGCGTCCGCGCCCGTGTCACCGGCACGGCCGAGCGCCCGCGCCTCTCGGTGTACCGCTCGAACAAGGGCATATTCGCCCAGCTCATCGACGACCGCAAAGGCCACACCCTGGCCGCGGTCAACTGGATCGAGCCCGATCTGAAAAGCCTCACCGCTTCCGCCCAGGCGCAGAAGGCCGGCGAACTGCTGGCCGAGCGGGCGAAGGCGGCCGGGGTCGAGACGTGCGTCTTCGACCGCGGCGGCTACCAGTACCACGGCCGCGTCAAGGCCCTTGCCGAAGGCGCTCGCGAGGGGGGGCTGAAGTTCTGATGACCCACTCGAAGCCCACTTCCGCTACGGTGGCCCGCTGATGAAGGGCATGGACATGAACAACGTCGAGACGGTCAGCCCGCGTGGCCTCGACCTCCAGGAGCGCGTGATCGAGATCAATCGCGTCGCCAAGGTGGTCAAGGGCGGTCGCCGTTTCTCCTTCACCGCTCTGGTCGCCGTCGGCGACGAAGAGGGTGTCGTGGGGATCGGTTACGGCAAGGCGCGCGAGGTTCCGCTGGCGATCCAGAAGGGCGTCGAGGACGCTCGCAAGAACTTGATCCGCGTGCCCAAATACGGCCAGACGATCACCCATCGGATCATCGGCCGGTACGGAGCGGGGCACGTCGTCCTGCGCCCGGCCAGCCCCGGTACCGGCGTCATCGCCGGCGGTGGCGTCCGCGCGGTGCTCGAGCTCGGCGGTGTGCGCGACGTGCTCACCAAGTCGATCGGCACGCAGAACCCGATCAACCTCGTGAAGGCGACCATGGACGGCCTCATCCGTCTGCGCCGTCCCGAGGAGGTCGCCGAGCTGCGCGGCCTGACGATCACCCAGGTTCTCGGCCTGACCGGCGAGAAGGGCACCGGCGACGGCGAGCATCTCGAGGCGGAGACGCCTGCGGTCGAGGAGACGACCTCGTGAAGATCTCCCAGACCAAATCCCCGAACGGGACGAACCCGAAGCAGAAAGCGACCCTCAAGGCGCTCGGCCTCGGGCGTATCGGTAAATCCGTGGAGCGCAACGACTCTCCCCAGCTTCAGGGTCAGCTCCGCGTCGTCTCGCATCTTGTCGAGGTGAGCGAGTGATGGCTGATAACAAAGAGCGCTCCGAAGAGATCGGCCTTCACAATCTGAAGCCGAAGCCGGGCTCGACGCACCGCCGCAAGCGCGTCGGCCGCGGCGAGGGCTCGGGCAACGGCAAGACCTCCGGTCGCGGCCACAAGGGCGCGGGCTCACGCTCGGGCGCGAAGGAAAAGCCGGGCTACGAGGGCGGGCAGAACCCGATCCACATGCGGATGCGAAAGCTTCGCGGCCCGCACATGAAGAAGTCGATGCCCTTCGAGAACTTCCGCACCAAGACTCAGCCGGTGAACCTGGCCGACCTCGAGCAGCGCTTCGAGGCCGGGGACGAGGTCACCCCTGAGACGCTGAAGGCCAAGGGCCTCGCGTCGCGCACGGACCCGGTCAAGATCCTCGCCCGCGGCGAGATCTCGACCAAATTGACGGTCCACGCGCACGGTTTCAGCAAGTCGGCCAA
>JAFDWG010000215.1 GCA_018268605.1 Actinomycetota bacterium
TCCCCTGACCGTCCATGGCCCGCTCGATCCTGCACGACTTTTCCCCGATCGGCCCTCGGCGCGAGGGATCGACCACCCTTAGACGCAGACCTTGCACAATGGAAACGTGGGTGTAATCGGCGACACCCTGTCCGAGGCGCGGACCAGGCGGGCGGTGGACCTCGAGAAGGTCCACGCCGCGACGGGCATCCGCCCGCGCTACCTGGAAGCGATCGAGCAGGAAGATTGGGACGCGCTCCCGGAGGAGTTCTACGCGCGTGCCTTCATCCGCAAGTACGCGCAGTTCCTGGGAGTGGACCCGGATCCGTTGGTGGACGAGTACAAACGCCAGACCGGCAGCGGGCCCAGCGGCACCGGGGGGCCGACCTCGCCCTTCGCGCGGACCGGCTCGCGACGGGCCGAGGCGCTACGTCGCCGACGCAAACGCCAGGGCGTCTATACCTGGGTCGGCGCCGTCGTCCTGCTCGCGGCGATCGTGGTCGCCGTCGTCCTGCTGTCCTCGGGCAGCGATGAAGGCGGCGGCGCGAAGCAGTCGAAAGGGGCGACGGGCAACTCGCCGAACGCGTCCCAGAAGAAGAAGGGCCAGAAGGGCAATCCGCCGGCGCAGCATCAATCGAAGGCGAAGCCGAAGACGGTGAAGCTGGAGATCGAACCGACCGCGGAAGTCTGGACCTGCGTCGTCGACGCAAAGGGCAAGGCGCTGGTCGACGGTGCCACCCTCGCCGCGGGGGAAAGCGTCGGCCCGTTCACCTCGCGCTCCTTCACCGCGGCCTTCGGCAACGGCGCGGTCCACGTCCTGGTCGACGGCAAACGGCTGAAGACCCCGGAAACGTCGAGCCCGATGGGGCTCTCGGTAGACACCCAGGGGAAGGTCCACGAACTCCCGGAAGGCAAGCGCCCGACCTGCGAATAGCAGGACTGTTTGAGAGGACACACACCTAGGTGATACTGTGCTGCTGTGGTGGCACAGTCCTCTGAACCTGCCGCAGCGCCGAATCCCTTCGCCGTCGACCCCGAGGACGAGCTGCCGGTCGGCCTGCAGCTGACGCTGCGCCTGCGGGCGTTGATCGCGACCGGCCGGCTCCCTGCGGGAGAGCAGCTGCCGAGCGTGCGCCGCCTCGCCGAGTGGGCGGGCGTCAACCCGAACACGGTCCGCGCCGTCTACGCGGGGCTCGAGGACGAGGGGCTCGTCGCCGGCCGGCACGGCCGCGGCACCTTCGTCGCCGATGGAGTGCGGACAGCGCCGGAGCTGGAGGAGATCGCGGGCGAGGCGATCCGTAAAGCGCTCGCCGCCGGCCTCTCGGCGCGGGAGCTGGCGGAGGTGGCGTTCGCGTGCGCGGCGATCGGATGCGACGCGCTCGGCGGATCGGGAGCATCCGGGGCCGCGGCCGGGATCGACGCCGCCGAGGCCGAAGCGATCGGCGTCCGGCAGGAGCTCCGCCGCCAGATCGGCGTGCTCGAGCGGGAGCTCGCCGACTTCGCCCGCTTCATCCCCGCCGACATGCCGACCGCGCCGCGGGTCACCTCGGCGCACGTGGCCGGGGTCGAGGAGCTGGAGCGGACGCGGGACACGCTGGTCGCCCAGCTCTCGGAGGCGTTCGGCGCTGCCGAGCGCCGCGCGGGGGAGGAGGCACGGCGACGCGCGGGCGAGGGGACCGATGCCGAGGCGGGGGAGGCCGGGCCGCTGGCCCGGGCGATGGGCTGGTGGCGGCAGAAGCGTTAGGCCGTGGGATCGGGCGGGTCGCGCCGCTCTTCGAGGAGGTGGGGAGCATGGTCCTCCTCACCGCGCGCACCCTGCGCTCGGCCGTCCGCGCCCCCTATCCCTACGGCGAGGAGCTGGTCGAGCAGATCGTCTTCGCGATCCGCCTCTGCTGGCTGCCCCTCCTCGCGTCGACCTTCGCCCTCAATCTCGGCGCGCCGGGGCTACAGGCGGCGGGGCCGCTCCACGTCTTCGGCTCGCTCGACCGCCTCGGCGGCTTCTTCGTCCTCACCGCGATCCGCTGGATCGGCCCGCTGGTCACCGCGATCGTCGTCGCCGGGGTGGCCGGGACCGCGATCACCGCCGACCTCGGCGCTCGCAAGATCCGCGAGGAGCTCGACGCGCTCCAGGCTCTCGGCGTCGACCCGGTGAAGAACCTGGTCGTCCCGCGCTTCCTCGCGCTGGTGATGGTGACGGCGCTCTTCGACGCCTTCGCGATCCTCTTCGGCCTCGCCGCCGGCATCCTCGCCGAGCTGATCTACGGCCAGAGTCTCGGCGGCTTCTTCTCCACGCTCTTCGCCAACGCCGCCACCACCGATGTCTGGGGATCGGTGCTCATGTGCTCGATCTTCGGCGCGATCATCGCCGTCGTCTGCTGCTACAAGGGGATGACCGCGTCGGGCGGCGCGGCCGGGGTCGGTCGGGCGGTCAACCAGGCGGTGGTGATCTCGCTGATCGCGGTGTCGTCGTTCAACTACGTCTTCACCGCGGTGCTGCTGGCGACCCATCCTGAGCTGCAGACGATCCGATGAACCCGCTCCCCGCGATCGGCTGGCTGGACTCCTTCGGCGAGATCTCCCGCTTCGGTGCGCGGGTGGCGGGGCTGGTGTGGAGTGGCCGGGCGCTGCGGTTCTTCGGCGAGGCGATCAGGCAGGCGGGGATCCTCATCTTCGGCTCCGCCCTCGTCATCTGGGGCGTCGTCTTCATTTACGGGCTGCAGTGCGGGATCCAGGGCGCTTACTTCTTCCGCGCCAACGGAGCGCCGGCGTACGCCGGGCTTTTTGCGGCCTTCTGCGACCTCCGTGAGGCACTTCCATACGCCTTCGGCTACATCCTTTCGGCGAAGGTCGGGACCGGGATCGTCGCCGAGCTCGGCGCGATGCGGATCAACGAGGAGATCGACGCGCTCGAAGTGATGGGCGTCCCGCCGGTCACCTTCCTCTGTGGCTCCCGCCTCCTCGGCGCCTGGATCGCCCTCCCGTTCATCTACCTCGTCGGCATCGGGATTATGTACCTGGCCAGCTATCTCGCCGTGGTGAAGCAGATCGGCGATGTCTCCGCCGGCGGCTACTCCCCGGTCTTCTGGATGTTCCAGGACCCCACCGACGTCCTCTACTCGATCGTCAAGGGCATGACGATGGCGACCGTGATCGTCTTCGTGGGCTGCTACTACGGCTACAACGCCAAAGGCGGCCCGGTCGGCGTCGGCACCGCGACCGCGAAGTCGATGGCCTTCAACATCGTCGCCGTCCACATCATCGGCATGGTCGGCACCTTGGTCTTCTGGGGCGCGAACCCGAGGTTGCCGATCGGGGGGTAGCGGCCGTCCGAGCTGCGGTGCCCTGGGCGTCTCATGGAGGTCCTGGCAGGCTGT
>JAFDWG010000216.1 GCA_018268605.1 Actinomycetota bacterium
ACGCGCGGAAGCGTGAAGTTCGTGACGTCTCTCGCACGTCTCCCTCGACGGCGTCGGAATCTCTCCTCACCCCTCATACCCCGGCCGTCTAAGCCTCCGGCGGTGGCGGGCCCGCTTCTTCCGCCGCTTCCGCTTCTTCGCCCAGCAAGACGAAGAGGCTCCAGACGGAGACCAGGGTCCAGACGCCCTCGAGGAGGACGAAGCCGATCTGGCCTTCGATCACCGCGAGGACGGTGAGGATCGCCGCGCCGGCGACGTTCAGGGTGAGGTAGCGACGGGAGTCGGTCGGCATGTTGCCGAGCTGGCTGCCCGCGAAGGCGCCAAGGATGATCAGCGCACCGATGATCTGGATGACCTGGGCCATCCGCCGAGAGTAGAGCGCCGGGGTGTCGCCGTGCCGGCCGGTTAGGTTGGGCGCATGGCGAACGAGGGACTCCCCTGGCGCGGGCCCGGCGCCGATCGGCCGGCCC
This sequence comes from Actinomycetota bacterium, assembly GCA_018268605.1. GTDB lineage: Bacteria > Actinomycetota > Thermoleophilia > Solirubrobacterales > 70-9 > VAYN01. Next base: position 471 of record JAFDWG010000216.1, read on the forward strand.
TGCCCCTGCCGCCCGGCCCGATGCCGGTGTGGCGCGACGGCGCCATGCGCAAGCGCTGGCGCTACGTCGGCTTCTACGGCGAGAGGTTGATGTTGTGCGCGGCGCACGCCGAGGTCGGGCCGACCGGCCAATGCTTCTGGGCGCTCTGGGACCGCGGGCGCGCCACCGAGCTCGACCGCACCTCCCTGCGACCGGGCAGCCGCGAGGTGGTCCTCGACGGGTCGCGGCTGGTGATCGACGCCCCCGGCCTGCACGCCGACCTGCGACTCGGCGAGGCCGAGGCGATCGAATCGATCTGCCCGAGCGGCGAGGGTGCCGGCTGGGGCTGGACGAGAAAGCGCGCGGGCGTGCCGATCGAGGGCGTCGTCGAAACGCCCGGGCTACGAGCGCCGGTCGCCGGATTCGGCGTCGACGACGAGTCGGCCGGCTACCAGGCACGCCACACGAGCTGGCACTGGTCCGCCGGGGTCGGCACGGCCGCCGACGGCCGCGCCGTCGCCTGGAACCTGGTCGAGGGGATCAACGACCCACTCGAACGCAGCGAGCGGGCGATCTGGGTCGAAGGCATCCCCCGGGAGCCGGCCCCGGTGAGGTTCGCCGGCCTCGACGGCGTCCGCTTCGCCGAGGGCTCCCGGCTCGACTTCGAGGCCGGCGCCGAGCGCGCCCGCGACGACAACTTCCTCCTCGTCCGGTCCACCTACCGTCACCGCTTCGGCACCTTCACCGGCCGGCTCGACGGGATCGAGCTCGGCGAGGGCCGCGGCGTCATGGAGTCCCACGACGCCCTCTGGTGAGCGTCACCAGGTGTCGACCGGCCTGGGACGCGCGACCGGCGCGAAGGGCCCGGCCGCCCGCAACGTCCGAGCGATCACGTCGCGAGTCTCCGCCGGGTCGACCACGTCGTCGATCTCGAACAAGCTCGCGGCGTTCAGCGCCTTCGCGTTCTCTTCGGCCGCGACGGTGAGCTCGCGCACCCGGCGCTCGCGCTCGTCGGGGTCGCCGATCTCTTCCAGCTCCTTGCGCAGCGCCAGCCGCACCGCGCCTTCGAGCCCCATCGGGCCGAGGTGGGCGCCGGGCCATGCGATCGTCAGAAGTGGCTCGTGAAGGCTGCCGCCCGCCATCGCCTGCGCGCCCAACCCGTAGCCGCGGCGCAGCACCACCGCGATCAGCGGCACCCGTAGCGCCGCTCCGGCCACCAGCAACCGCGACGCGTGGCGCACCAGCCCCGTCGCCTCGGCGTCCGGGCCGACCATGTAGCCCGGCGTGTCGAGCAGCGAGACGACGGGGAGGCCGAAGGCGTCGCAGAGAGAGAGGAAGCGGGCCGCCTTGTCGGAGGCCTCGCTGGTCAGCGCGCCCGCCATATGGCGCGAGTCGTTGGCGACGAAGCCCAGCGGCCGGCCCTCGATCCGCGCCAGCGCCGTGACCAGCTCCGGCGCGAAGCGCTCGCGCAGGAAGGTGACCGACCCGATGTCGGCGAGCGTCTCGATCACCGGCCCGACGCCGAAGGCGCGCCGCGCCCGCTCCGGGACGATCTCGCGCAGCGCCGTCTGGTCGGACGCCTCGCCGGGCGACGTCGCGCCTTGGAAGTAGCCGAGCAGCCGCTTGGCGATTTCCGTCGCCTCGGCCTCATCGGCGGCGACCGCGTCGACGACCCCGCCGCGGGCCTGCGTCTCCAACGGCCCAACGTCGTCGGGATCGACCCGGCCGAGGCCGCCGCCCTCGATCATCGCCGGGCCGCCCATGCCGAGCGAGGACCCCTCGGTGGCGACGATCAGGTCCGAGCAGCCCGCCAGCACCGCGTTGCCGGCGAAGCAGCGGCCGGCGACGATCGCGATCCGCGGTACCAGTCCGGAGAGCCGCGCCCAGAGCGCGAAGGCCCGCGTGTCGAGCGCCGACACCACCGGATAGTCGGTGTCCCCCGGGCGCCCGCCGCCGCCCTCGGCGAAGAGCACCGCGGGCAGGCGCATCCGCTCGATCAGCTCGAACAGCCGATCCTTCTTGCGGTGTCCGAGCGCCCCCTGCGTCCCGGCCAGCACCGTGTAGTCGTAGGAGAGGACGGCGCAGGCGGCAGCGTCGCCGAAGAGCTCGCCGTTGACCGTCGCGGTACCGCCGATGAAGCCGTCGGCGGGGGTCCGCGCGATCAGGTCGTCGAGCTCACGCCGTCCCCGCTGGGCGGCGATCGCGAAGCGCCCGTACTCGACGAAGCTACCCACGTCGACCAGGTCGGCGAGGTTCTCCCGCGCCGTGCGGCCACCCGCCGCGTGGCGCCGCTCGACCGCCTCGGGCCGCGCCGCGTCCTCGGTCAGCGCCCGCCGCGCCCGCAACTCGGCGAGGTCGGGACGCACGGCACCCTCCTCCCCGGCCCCCTCGCCCGCCGCCATCAGCCCTTTTCGAGCAGGTCCGCGAGCCGCTTCATGCCTTTGCCGTTGGCGCGGCGCATAAAGGCGCGGGAGAGGAAGGGCACGAGCCGTTCGGCGCGTGGGGTCTTCAGCCACTCGAGCTCGAATTCGATCCGCGTCCCGCCGCCCTCCAGCTCGACGAAGCGGTAGGTGCCGCGAGTCTTGCGCTTGCCGTGGGCGTTCTCGCCTTCCTCGACGATCCGCTCTGGCGCGACCGACTCGACCACCTCGATCGTCACCTTCTCCCGCGCGCTCGGCGCGTTCACCTGCGCCTTCGTGATCGCCCCCACCCCCCGTTTCGGCCCCTCGAAGCGCCAGTCTTTGAAGAGGTGATCCATCCACCTCTCGTGGTTGGCGGCAACGTCGACCACGTCGAAGACCTCCGCCCGGGGACGAGCGACCTCGACGGCGACGGTTACGGGATCCGGCATCGGGCCGGATCCTAAGCGCTCGGCGCCGCCTCGCCCTCGG
>JAFDWG010000217.1 GCA_018268605.1 Actinomycetota bacterium
GGCGAAGCCGGTGAGGCGATCCAGATCCGAGAGGTCGAAGCGCATCACCCTCGGTCTTCGGCGGCGCGGCTAGCGGTCCTGCTCCTCCTCGCGGATCTCCTCGAAGACCTCGATCATCTTGCGGTAGTACTTGACCCCGCCGCGCAGGGTCTGTTCGGGCCCGGTCCAGCCAGGCGCCAGTCTGACCGCCGCCGAGGTCGAGCGCCTCCTCCTCAACCTCCTCCCCCGCGCCGCCCCCTAGCTGTCCTGCCTCAGGACGTCCCGAACGCGGGTGATGGGCGGACGGTCACCGATCGAGCTGTGGCGTCGGGTGTGGTTGTAGTGGTGGAGCCAGTGTGGCAGCGCCTCGGCCCGATGAGCGGATGAGCGGTAGCGCTGCCCGAGGCCCCACTCCCGTTTGAGGGTCTGCTGGTACCTCTCAACCTTGCCGTTTCGCTTCGGGGTGCGCGGCGGGATGGTGCGGTGGGCGATGCCCTCGCGGGCGAGGAGGTCCGCCAGGTCCCGGTTCTTCGTGTAGGTCCAGGCGTTGTCGGTCTGCAACCGGCGGGGCTCGATCCCGTGGCCGCAGAAGAAGGCGAGCGCCCGCCCCACGAAGCCGGCCACCGTGGCGGCCCGCTCGTCGCGGTGCAGCTCGGTGTAGGCGAGGCGGGAGTGGTCGTCGACCACCGAGTGGGCGATCTCATACCCGACCCGCTCGCGCATCCGGGCGCCCGTGGTGGCGCGGTCACCGGTCACCGCATGACCGGGCCTGGTGAAGCGGGCGAAGCGCTTGGTGTCCATCTGCAGCAGGTCTCCCGGGCAGGGCCACTCGAAGCGCCGCACCTCCTCCTTCGGCGCCGCGGGCCGACGTGAGAGACCGCGACGGACGAGACAGCGCGAGACGGTCGCGTGGGGGACGCCGGTCTCGGAGGCGATCAGCCGCGGGCCCCAGCCCGTCCGTCGTCGTTCCTCGCAGACGCGGTCGTGGACCTCCTCGCCCGTCAGCGAGGGTCGTCGGTGCGCTGCCGAGGAGCGGCCCTCGAGGCAGGCCAGGCTCCGCCGCTCCTGCGGGTCGGCCCGGCGCCATCGCCAGACCCAGCAATGGGCGGTCGACCTCGACACGTTCGAGGCGGCCGCGGCCGCCTCGAACGTGAGGCCGTCCTCCTCGACGAGCGCCACCAGGCGTCGTCTTCCGAGCGGGGTGAGCGGGGCGTTACGGTGCTGCATTCCGGGTCCTCCTTGAGGTCTTGGGCTTCGACACCACAAGCCTCTCGGCGGGCCCGGATCTAATTCATGGCGTTCGGAACGTGGTGAGGCAGGTCACCTAGCTAGGCGTTGACGGGCCGAAAACTAGACATATAGGCAGGTTTTCGGCCCGTCAACATCGTCAGCGCCACCAGGCGTCGAGGACGCGGCGCCAGTTGTGCCAGGCGACGGCCTCGAGCTCGGGCTCGGTGAAGCCGGCGGCGCGGAGGGCGTCGAGGACCTTCGGAAGGCCGGCGACGTCGGCGAGCGGTGTCGGGATCGTGGCGCCGTCGAAGTCCGAGCCGAGGGCGACGTGCGCGACACCGATGCGGTCGGCAACGTAGCGGGCGTGGTCGGCGATCACCGACAGCGGCGTCTCGGGGTCGTCGGCGAAGTCGGGACGGATGAAGGCGGTCGCGTAGACGATGCCGACCAGGCCGCCGCTCTCGCCGATCGCGTCGAGCTGCGCGTCGGTCAGGTTGCGGGAGGCTTCGGCGACGGCGTGGGCGCCGGAGTGGCTGGCGACGAGCGGGCCGGCCTCGAGCCTGGCCACGTCCCAGAAACCCTTTTCGTTGAGGTGGCTGAGGTCGACCATGATGCCGAGCTCGGCGCACGTCTTGACCAGGGCGACGCCCGCGTCGGTGAGGCCCGGGCCGATATCGGGCGAGGAGGGCATCGCGAACTGGACCCCGGTGGCGAAGGCGTTGGCGCGGCTCCAGACCGGGCCGAGCGAGCGCAGGCCCATCGCGTACCAGGCGGGCAGCGCTTCCAGGCCGGCGTCGATCGCCTCGGCGCCCTCGTGGTGGAGGACGGCGACCGGCGGCGCGCCCTCGGCGAGCGCCGCGTCGACGTCCTCGATCCGCCGGGCGACGGTCAGCTCTCCGGCGCGCTCGAGCGCGAAGAGGCGCCCCGCGGCGGCGGTCGTCTCGGCGGCGGCGACCTCGTGGGCGACCGGCTCGGCGAGGGGCTCGGAGAACGGGTTGCCGCCGAAGACCTGCCCTTCGTGCTCCTCTTCCCCGGGAGAGGAGGTGAAGAGGGCGAAGATCCCACCCTTCATGCCTCCCTCCCGCATTCGCGGTAGGTCAAGGTGCCCGCCGTCGCGCCCGCTCGCGAGCCGCGCGTGGTCGGCCCGCGTCAGGGCGTCGTTATGCCCGTCGAAGATCGGAATCATGGGGACGCGAGCCTACCCGCGGGTTCAGCCGGTCGCCGGGGCGGCGGTGGCCGTTCGGGCTTCGCGCAGGACGCTCGGGGCAAAGTCGTCGAGGACGGCGTGGGCGGCCTCGCTCAGCGGGGGCTCCAAGGCGAGGAGGCCTTCGAGGTGGCGCTCGGCCCAGGCGATCGCGAGGCCGGGGGGGACTTCGCCGTCGTCCGCGCCGTCGAGCACGACCATCGGGCCCAGCTCACGGTTCAGGCGGCTGGTGGGGCCCGCGGTGCGCTCCGGCGCCCCGGGCTCCGGCGCGGGCGGCTCCTTCCCCGCGGCGATCGCGTTGCCGAAGCCTTCGAACCAGGTGGTCCGTGCCCGCCACGCCTCGTCGAAGGGACCGCAGGCGGCGGCGACCCACGCGGCGTGACGGTCGAGCGGCGCCAATGGCGCGATGCCGGTGGCGCTGTGCATCAGGCGGGCTGCGCGCCGCAGCCGCGTCGCCCCGCCGCTCAGCCGCGCCAGGGCGTCGAGGTCACGCCGAGCCGAGCCGTTCTCGGCGAGGTACTCGCGCACCGTCTCGTCGAGGCGCAGGGCCGCTTCCGAAGCTTCCACCGCGACCGGCTCGATCGGGGTCGCCCGCTCCGCGCCGAGCATCGTCGCGATCGTCGTGTCGAGGTACCGCGCCGCCGTCTCGTAAGCCCCGCCGATCGACTCGCGCAGCACGTCGGCCGCCCCGCGAGGCCAGAAGAGGAAGCCGGTGACGAGGGAGATCGCGCAGCCGATCGCGACATCCTCGATCCGCACCAGCCCGACCGACCAGCCGACCGGGTTCAGCAGGTTGAAGAGGACGACGATGACGATCGTGAAACCTGCCTGGCCTGCGGTGAAGGAGATCGCCCGCGGCGAATAGGCGCCCAGCAGCACCGCGAACGGCAGGACCGCCCAGAGGA
>JAFDWG010000218.1 GCA_018268605.1 Actinomycetota bacterium
TCGCCGAGTGGTTCGCCTATTCGGAGCGGCTCGTCGCGAGCACGATCTCGGAGTTGCCGGCGGGCACGATCACCGGCCAGACGGTCCACGACCCGTTCCCGGGCACCGACGAGGGCGGTCTGCCGCTGCAGGCCGCGGTGACGGTCGAGCCCGACGAGGGCAAGATCGTGATCGACCTTCGCGACAACCCCGACAACCAGCCGAACGGGCTCAATCTGACTAAGGCGACGGCGACCGCTGCCGCGCTTGCCGGCGCGCTCGGGGCATTCCCGGAAAACGTCCCCACGAACGCCGGCACGTTCCGCCGCTTCGATGTCCTCCTGCGCGAGGGCTGCGTCGTCGGCATTCCCGCGTTCCCGCACTCCTGCTCCTCGGCGACCACCAATCTCGCCGACCGGGTGGTCGGACTGGTGCAGGCCGCCTTCGCCCAGGTCGACGACGGCTTCGGCCTCGCCGAGGGCTCGGTCGGACAGGCTCCGGGCAAGTCGGTGATCTCCGGGCTCGACCAGCGCAACGGCCGGCGGTTCGTCAACCAGATCATCGTCGGCGGCACCGGTGGCCCGGCGACCCCGTTCGTCGACGGCTGGCCCACCTATCAGCGCCCCGTGGCCGGCGCGCTCCTCTACCACGACAGCGTCGAGATCGACGAGCAGCGCTACCCGATCCTGATCACCGATCGGAGCCTGATCCCTGACTCGGGCGGCGCTGGTCGCCTGCGCGGCGGCCAGGCCACCCGGATCGTGCTCGAGCCCCGGGACCAGGCGGTCACCTTCACCTACGCCCTCGAGGCGCGCCTCAACCCTCCGCACGGGGTGCGGGGCGGAGCCGACGGCGCCGCTGCGCAGGCCTGGATCGAGGACGTGGTGACCGGTGAGAAGGAGGACGCACCGCCGATCGCGAGCCTCGAGCTCCAGGCCGGCAAGCGGATCGTCTCTCTCGCCGCGGGCGGCGGTGGCTACGGCGACCCTCTCGAGCGTCCGGCGGAGGCGGTCCTCGAGGACCTGCTCGAGGGTCGGATCTCGGCGACCGCCGCACGCGAGCTCTATGGCGTCGTCGCGACCGACGGCGTCCTCGACGAGGAGGCCACCGCCGCGGAGCGGCGGCGCCTCGTAGCCGCCTGAGCCGGCCGTCCCAGACTGGCACACCCGCGTCGGGGCCCGGGTACCTAGCCTCGCCCGCCATGAGCTACTACGCCGTGGTCAACCCGGCCACCCTGGAGACGGTCAAGGAGTACCCGACGATCAGCGACGACGGGTTGCGTGCGGCCGTGGATCGCGCCGACGCGGTCTACCGGTCGTGGTCCGCTTCCTCCACCGTCGCCGAGCGCGCGGCGCTGGTGGTCAAGGTCGCCGACCTGTTCGAGGAGCGCCGGCAGGAGCTCGCCGAGATCATCAGTCGCGAGGTCGGCAAGCCGATCACCCAGGCACTCGGCGAGGTCGATTTCTCCGGCAGCATCTATCGCTATTACGCCGAGAACGGCGAGGCGTTCATGGCTGATGAGCCGATCGAGCTGCTCGGCGGCGAGGGGACCGCGGTGGTGCGGCGCAGTGCTTACGGGGTCCTGCTCGGGATCATGCCGTGGAACTTTCCCTATTACCAGGTGGCGCGCTTCGCCGCCCCCAATCTCGTGGTAGGCAATCCGATCCTGCTGAAGCACGCGCGGCAGTGCCCGGAATCGGCCGAGGCGATGCAGAAGATCTTCGATGACGCCGGGTTCCCCGACGGTGCCTATGAGAACGTCTACGCGACCAGCGAACAGCTCGAGTGGGTGATCGCCGACCCGCGCGTGCGGGGCGTCTCGGTCACCGGCTCCGAGCGGGCCGGCGCCGCCGTCGCCGAAGCCGCCGGGCGCAATCTGAAGAAGGTCGTGCTCGAGCTCGGCGGCTCCGATCCCTTCGTCCTGCTCTCCACGGACGACCTCGACGAAGCCGTGCAGGCGGCCGCGTCGGCGCGCCTCGACAACGCGGGCCAGTCCTGCACCGCGGCCAAGCGCCTGATCGTCGCCGACGACCTCTACGACGACTTCCTCGCCAAGTACAAGCAGCGCTTTGAAGCCCTCGAGCCCGGCGACCCAACCTCGGCCGACACCGCCGTGGGACCGATGTCCTCCGAGTCGGCCGCCGCGGAACTGGAGGACCAGGTCAACCGCGCGATCGAGGCCGGTGCCGAGCTGGTGGTCGGCGGCAAGCGCGACGGAGCCTTCTTCGAACCCACCATCCTGACCGGGATCAAGCCCGGGGAGGAGGCTTCCCAGGAAGAGTTCTTCGGCCCGGTCGCCCAGGTCTACAAGGTCGCCTCCGAGGAGGAGGCGGTCGACCTTGCCAACGACACCGCCTTCGGCCTCGGCTCATATGTGATGACCACCGACAAGGAACAGGGCGAGCGCGTCGCCGATCGGATCGAAGCCGGCATGGTGTTCGTCAACCTGGTCGGGGCCACCGGGGTGGAGCTGCCCTTCGGGGGGGTCAAGCGCTCCGGCTTCGGCCGCGAGCTCGGCCGCGTCGGCATCGACGAGTTCGTCAACAAGAAGCTGATCCGCAGCGCCTGAGCGACTCGGGAGCCTGTGTCGATGCGGGTCGGCGTCGCCATTCCCAGCTTCGGCGAGCTGAGCACGTCCCCGGGTGTCGCCGCCTTGGCCAAGATGGCCGAGGACGCCGGTGCCGACGGCGTCTGGGTGCCCGACCATCTGTGCGTGCCGAAGGAGCATTCGACTCCGTATCCCTACTCGACCGACGGCGAGTTCCCCTTCCCTGCCGACACGCCGTGGCTCGACTGCCTCACCGCGTTGGCTGCGATCGCCGCGACCACCCACCGGGTGACGATCGGCACGGCCGTGCTCGTCCTTTCCCAGCGCAGTCCCCTGGAGGTCGCCAAGGTCACTGCCACGCTCGACCAGATCAGCGGTGGGCGGCTGCGCCTCGGGGTCGGGGCGGGTTGGTTCAAGGAGGAGATCCAGGCCTTGGGCTACGCCGCGGCGACGCGGGGGCGCCGCCTGGACGACGCGCTGCAGATTCTTCAGGACTGTTGGCGCGGCGAGACGTCCGGGTATGCGGGCGCCGAGCTGTCGGTCGATGCCGGACTGATGTTCATGCCGCGCCCGGTTGAGTCGAGCGTGCCCCTGTACATCGGCGGATCCAGTCGGCGAGCGCTCCGCCGTGCCGCGCGTCTCGGCGACGGTTGGATGCCGGGCTCGGACATCGGCATGCTCGACCTCGAGGACCTCGCACGCCTCAAGGACGAGCTCGCCGCCCTGCGAGAGGAACTCGGGCGTGGAAAAGAGCGATTCGAAC
>JAFDWG010000219.1 GCA_018268605.1 Actinomycetota bacterium
CGCGGTCGGCGGAATGACGTCCGGTCCGGTCGCTAAGAGCAACAATTTCGCGCGAGCCCCGCGAAGGTCCCTATCCGCACAAGTCTGAACTTACCCCCGCTGGGGGATGTGACCTGGCGGTTAACCAGTCGTTACAACCTCGGCAGGTCTGGGAAGTCTTTGATGACCCGCTCGATGGTCCCCAACGCGGAGTCGAGGTTCGCGCGCGTGTGGGTCGCCATCAGGCTCGTGCGGAGCAGCGCGCCGCTCGGCGGCACCGCCGGATGGATCGCGACGTTGGTGTAGACGCCGGCGTCGAAGAGCGCCTTCCAGAGCATCACCGCCTGCCAGTCCTCGCCGACCACGACCGGCACCACCGGGGTGGTGGCGACGCGCCCGTCGGGGAGCGTCCCCGGCTCGATCACCTGCAGGCCGAGCGACCGCAGGCCTTCGCGCAGGTACTCGGCGTTGCCGAGCAGGCGCTCGAACATCTCGGGGCCCTCGGACCGGATCACGCGCAGTGCGGCCAGCGCCGCGCCGACCGCGGCGGGCACCGCGGAGGCGCTGAAGATGAAGGCCCGCGAGGAGACCCGCAGGTACTCGATCACGTCGGCCGGGCCGGCGATGAAGCCGCCGCAGGAGGCGAGGCTCTTGGAGAACGTCCCCATCCGCAGGTCGACCTGGTCCTCGAGCCCGAAAAGCTCCGAGGCGCCGGCACCGCGGGCGCCGAGGACGCCGGCCCCGTGGGCCTCGTCGACCATCAGACGGGCGCCGTAGGCCCGGCAGAGATCGACGACCGCGGGCAGGTCGCAGACGTCTCCCTCCATCGAGAAGACGCCGTCGACGATGACGAGGACGCCGCCGCCGTCCTCCGTCGCCCGTCCCAGCATCTTCTCCAGTTTGTCCATCTTGTTGTGACGGAAGGGACGCAGTTTCGCGCCGGAGATGCGGACGCCGTCGAGGATCGAGGCGTGGTCGCCCGAGTCGCAGATCACCGTGTCGGCCGGACCGAGGATCGTCCCGATCGCGCCGACGTTCGCCTGGTAGCCGGTGGTGAAGACGATCGCGTCGTCGGTCCCCATCCACTCGGCCAACTCCTGCTCGAGTTCGAGGTGCAACGGCGTGGTGCCGTTGAGGAGGCGCGAGCCGGTCACGCCGGTGCCGTAGGTATCGAGCGCTTCGCGGGCCGCCTCCTTGACCCGCGGATCCCCGGTCAGCCCCAGGTAGTTGTTGGAGCCGAGCATGATCGTCTCCCTGCCTTCCATCTCGACCACCGGGCCGGCCTGCGAGGTGAGCAGGCGGAAGTAGGGGAGGAGGTCGTGCTCTTTGGCAGCTTCAAGCTGCTCGAGCCGGTCGTGTTCGCGCGCCTTGGCGAAGACATCGACCGGCGCCTTGGCGGTCTCGCTCATGGCCAAGAGTCTAGGTAGGGCGAGGATGGAAAGTGGGCAAACCCGCAGTTTGCGCGGTTCCGGGGAGGGCGGAGGGGAGTCGACCTGTGCCCTCGTTATCTTGGGATCGGTGAGTGACCACCACCTTGACGGGGAGATCGTCGCCGAGGAAGACGCGTCCGCCGAGGATGCCGTCGACCCGGTCCGCAGGCTTCCCAGCGTCGAGCCCGAATCGGGCTCGCTGGTGCTGCGCGGAGAGGTGAGAAGCGCCGCGCTCGCCGCTGCCGGTGGGGTGCTGGCGGGGGCCGCGACCGTCGCCGCCGTCCGTGCCGTCTCGTCGGCCGGCTCGCGGGGGAGCGTCACCCGACGCCTGGCCCGTCGCCGCCGTCCCGGCAAGGTGATCGCCAGCCGCTCCTTCCTGGTCGACGTCCACCTGCTGGACCGATAGACGGTGGGGGTGCCCGCGCACCTCGAGGTCGAGGTCCGGCCGCCTTCGCCGTTCCGCCTGGGACGGGGGAGCGCCGATCGGACCCTGCGCGTCCAGGGCGGGATCGCGACGCGCCTGCTGACCGTCGACTGCGCGCCCGTGTTGGCGCGCGCCTGGATGCGAGGGCCGGGACTGGTCGCCTTTCGTGCCGACGCGATCGACCCGGGGCGGCTCACCATCCCGGTGCCCTGCGAGGAGACGCGCCGGGCAGGGCGCGAGGAGCTGGCGACGGCGATCGAGCGCATGCGCTTCGCCACGGGCGTCGACGAGGACATGTCGGCCTTCCATCAGCGCTTCCGCCGCGACCCTCTGGTCGGCCCGATCATCCGTCGCCGTCCCGACTTCCGTCCCCTCCGTCGGCCGTGGCCCTGGGAGGCGCTCGCCCAGGCGGTCTGCGGGCAGCTGATCGAGGCGAGCCGGGCGGCGACGATCGAGCGCCGCATCGTCGGTCGCTGGGGAGCCCGGCTCGGCGAGGGGAGGGGGGCGCTCCTCGACACCCCGCCCGCCGCCCTGATCGCCGGTCGCGCGCCGGCGGAACTCCAGTCGATGGACCTCTCCGGCGGGCGCTCGGTGGCGCTGCGCAAGCTCGCCGTCCTCGCCGCCGCCGGCCGCTGCGACATCGCCTCGCCCGACTCCGACGCCCGCCTCCTCGCGATTTCCGAAATCGGCCCCTGGACGATCCGGTGCCTCGCCCTCTTCGGCCGTGGCGACATGGACTCCCTCCCCGCCGGCGATCTCGGCTACATCAAGCTGGTCGGCCACCTCGCGAACCTTGGCCGCCGCGCGACCGTCCCCGAGGTCGAAGAGTTCTACGCGCCGTATGAGCCCTACCGGGGCCTGGTGGGGTCGTTGACCCTTGCGGGCTTGCACCGGATGGTGTCCGACGGGCCGCGGCTGCCGTTGGCGGCCTGAGGTTGGGGGTCCGATTGCCAGGGACGCAAGGGCTTGCGGCAAACACGGCCGTCTCGTCCACGGCCCGGGCAGGCTGTGGCCGTGGCCGAGACGGCCGGGTCTTCAGGAGGGATGAAGGATCGTCGCCTCCGGGTCACGCGAGGCGCACGAGAGGGACACGGATCCGTCACCGATGTGTCCCGACGTCACAGAGAACGTGAGAAGCGCTGAGTTCGGTGCGTGTTGCACAACACCGAATTCAGCGCTGCGTGAGTTGAGGCCCCCATAGGGGCCCAAAGTCACGCAGCGTGTTCTGGGCGTTGTGGAACTGTCACGGAAGTCCACGCATCCCGACAGAAGGCGCGCGGAGGTGTGGAGTTCCCGACGTCTTCGTCAGCGATCCCGGCCGGGTGTGGCAGATCACGCACGAACCCCCGGAGGAACACCGCACTCCCTCCCGTCCTGTGCGTCTCATGGAGGTCACAGCCTGCCAGGACC
>JAFDWG010000021.1 GCA_018268605.1 Actinomycetota bacterium
CACGTTTGCGGAATACAACGGGGCCGGGAACCTGCTGATGGAGGGCACCCTGCCGGCGGCAACGGCGACGATCACACTTCCCAACGGTCAGGCGGTGCCGAACAACTGGCAGACCTATCGGGTGTTCAAGGAGGCATGGGAAGGTGAACCGAAGGGGCGGCCTACGGCCTATGTTGTCGGTGACCTCGACCGGCGGCGGTCGCTGGTCACTTTCCGCCGCCTGGAACGGCGCCGCCGGCGTCGTCGCCTGGAAGCTCCTGACCGGGTCTCAGCGGAATGAATTGACCACCCTGAAGGTGCGGTCCTGGCGGGGACTGATCACCAGGTTCGGTGCCAAGAGCCCGACTGCCCGCTACATGCAGGTGGTCGCGATCGGCGAAAAGAATCGCGTCCTGGGCAGCTCGAAGGTGATCGCCGTCGGCGGCTGACCGAACGCCGCGTGCAACAACCCCGCCCCGGCACGTGCCGGGGCGGGTAGTTCTGTATGCAGAACAAAATTCTGCGTGTAGATTATCCGCCAAACATGCACTCCTTGTCCGTTTCACGCACCCAGGTCGGCATCGTCGGCGCCGGCCCTGCCGGCCTCACCCTGGCGCTGCTGTTGGAGCGCTGCGGTATCGGCTCGGTCGTGCTCGAGCGCCGTGACCGCCCTTACGTCGAAGGGCGCGTACGGGCCGGCCTGCTCGAGCAGAACACGGTCGACCTGATGCGAGAGCTCGACGTCGCTGGGCGGCTTGAAGAGCATGGCCTCGCGCACGACGGCGTCTACCTGCGCTGGCAAGGACAGACGCTTCATATCCCGATGACCGAGCTGACCGGGCGCAGCATCACGGTCTACGGACAGCAGCAGGTGGTCGGCGACCTGATCGATGCCTGCGGCGAGCGGGGGGTGGAGGTGCGGTTCGAGGTCGAGGACGTCGCCGTCCACGGGCTCGACGGGGAGAGCCCATTCATCACCTTCGCCGGCGAGGAGGGCGAGGAGCGCCTCGACTGCGAGCTGATCGCCGGCTGCGACGGGTTCCACGGCGTCTGTCGTCCCTCGATCCCCGCCGGTGTGCTGAACGAATACGAGTACACCTACCCTTTCGGCTGGCTGGGGATTCTGGCCGCCGCGGCTCCGACCACCGACGAGCTGATCTACGCCTGGCACGAGCGCGGCTTCTCCCTCTACTCGATGCGCTCGCCGGAGATCAGTCGCCTCTACCTTCAGGTGCCGGCCGACGAGGACGTCGCCGAGTGGCCAGACGAGCGGATCTGGGAGGAGCTCCAGGCGCGCCTCGGGGTCGAGGACTGGCGGGTCGGCGAAGGCGAGATCTTCGACAAGGGCGTCACGCCGATGCGCAGCTTCGTCTGCGAGCCGATGCAGTTCGGCAGGCTCTTCCTCGCCGGTGACGCCGCCCACATCGTCCCCCCGACCGGCGCCAAGGGACTCAATCTGGCCGTCAACGACGTGCGCCTGTTGGCCGCCGCGATGGCCGCCCACTTCGCCGACGGCGACGACTCGCTGCTCGATCGCTACAGCGAGAGCGCCCTGCGTCGGGTCTGGCGCGCCCAGGACTTCTCCAACTTCATGACCCAGTTGCTGCACCGGCTCGACGACGGCGAGCCTTTCGGGGCGCGATTGCAGCTCTCGCGGCTCGAGCAGCTGCGCCGCTCGGAGGCGGCGCGGCGCAACCTCGCCGAAAACTACGTCGGCCTGCCGGCCGAGGACGACTTCTAGGGTGGCAGCGTCAGCCGGCCCGGCCCGCGTCGGCTTCGATCGCCCGCGCGGTCGCCTGCAACCGCGGCAGGAAGCGGTCGTGCAACTCCTCCATGCACGCCCGGCTGGCATGGGCGGAGACGTTGAGCGCCGCGGTTTCGCCGTTCGAATCGACCAGCGGCACGGCGGCGGAGCGGAGGCCCTCCTCGAGCTCCTGGTCGACCAACGCGAAGCCTTGCTCGCGGACCCGCGCGATCTCCTCGCGCAGCGTCGTCTTCGTCGTCAGGGTGTGCGCGGTCAGCTTCTCCAGGTGGATCCGCCGCAGGCGGGCCTCCAGCTCCTCGGTCGGGAGCGCGGCGAGCAGGACCCGGCCCATCGAGGTCGCGTAGGCGGGCAGGCGGGTGCCGACGCTGAGCGTGATCGACATGATCCGCCGGGTCGGCACGCGGACCACGTAGACGACCTCGATGTCGTCGAGGACCGAGATCGAGGAGGACTCGTTGACCTCGCGGACGAGCCGATCCATATGGGGCTGGGCGATCTCCTGGAAGCTGAGGGCGGAGAGGTAGGAGTAGCCGAGATCGAGGACGCGCGGGCGCAGCGAGAAGCGGTCGCGGTCCTGGCGGACGTAGCCCAGCTCGACCAGGGTGAGGAGGAAGCGGCGGGCGGCGGCGCGGGTGAGGCCGGTGCGCTCGGCGACCTCGGTCAGGCGCAGCTCACGGTGCTCGGCATCGAAGGCGCGGATCACCGCCAGCCCACGCTCGAGCGACTGGACGTAGGTCTGCGAGCTCGATTTGTCGCCTGGGGCCATCTCGGATATCGTACGCATAGTGATCGATTGTTCACTATACGTACAACATGGCGAGCGGGATGTGAGGGCGGATGAGCGACATCACGACCCTGTCTGAGGCGGTCGAAGAGCTTGTCCACGACGGCGACACCCTCGCTCTCGAGGGCTTCACCCACCTGATCCCGTTCGCGGCGGGCCATGAGGTGATTCGCCAGGGCCACATCGAACTGACGCTGGTGCGGATGACGCCGGACCTCCTCTACGACCAGATGATCGGGATGGGCTGCGCGAGCGGGCTGGTGTTCTCCTACGGGGGAAACCCAGGTGTTGGCTCGCTGCACCGCTTCCGCGATGCGATCGAGAACGGCTGGCCGAGCGCGCTGGAGGTCGAAGAGCACTCGCACGCCGGGATGGCGAACCGCTATGCGGCGAGCGCGGCGGGGCTGCCGATGGCGGTGATGCGCGGCTACGTCGGCACCGACCTGATGGCCCACACCCAGGTCGAGGAGATCGAGTGCCCCTTCACCGGCGAGAAGCTGGTCGCGGTGCCGGCGCTCGACCTCGACGTGGCGATCGTGCACGCCCAGGAGGCCGATCGCGAGGGCAACGTGCAGCTCTGGGGCATCCCCGGGGTGCAGAAGGAGGCGGTGCTGGGGGCGCGGCGCTCGCTGGTGACGGTGGAGCGGATCGTCGAGCGGCTGGAGCCGCGGCCGGGCGCCGTCGTCATCCCCGGCTGGGCGGTCGACGCTGTGGTCGAGGCGCCGGCCGGCTCGCTGCCCTCCTACAGCCTCGGGATCACCGAGCGCGACAACGACTTCTACAGGGCCTGGGACAAGCTCAGCCGCGACCGCGACGAGTTCCGTGCCTGGATGGACGAGCACGTGATCGAAGGGGCGCCGGCCTGATGGCGACCGAGGCTCCGGCGGCCGCCACGGCCGCCGAGATCCAGACGGTCGTCGCCGCGCGCCTCCTGCGCGCGGCGCGCTCGGTCTTCATCGGCGTCGGCCGGCCCTCGACCGCGGCGATCCTCGCCCGTGAGCTCTATAACCCCGACTTGGTGCTCGTCTACGAGTCGGGGACGATCGGCGCGAAGCCGCGCCGCATCCCGCTCTCGATCGGCGACGGGGAACTCGCCGAGACCGCCGAAGCCGTCGTCTCGGTGCCGGAGATGTTCAACTACTGGATCGGGCCAGGGCGGATCCAGGTCGCCTTCCTCGGCGCCGCCCAGGTCGACCGCCTCGGCAACCTCAACTCCACCGTGATCGGCGACTACGAGCATCCGAAGACGCGACTGCCCGGGGCGGGCGGGGCACCCGAGATCGCGCTCGGCTGCCCGGAGGTGATCGTGATCGCGCCACACGACGCCCGCACCTTCGTCGAGCGCCTCGACTTCCTGACCACGGTCGCCGCCCCGAGCGCGGTGATCACCGACCTCGGCGTGCTCGAGCCCGATCCTGAGACCAAGGAGATGACCTTGACCCGACTCCATCCCGGCGTCGAAGTGGGCACCGTGCGTGAGGCGACCGGCTGGGACCTCGCCGTCGCCGATGCCGTGACGACCACCGAGGACCCGAGCGCCGAGGAGCTAGCCGCCCTGCGGGAGCTGATCGCCCGATGAACGGCGCCGCCTACATATATGGGGTGGTCCGCACGCCGTTCGGGCGCTACGGCGGGGCGCTCGCGAAGGTGCGGCCCGACGACCTCGCCGCGCACGCGCTGCGCGCGCTCCTCGACCGTGCGCCCGACCTCGACCCGGCGGCGATCGACGACGTGATCCTCGGCGACGCCAACGCCGCGGGCGAGGACAACCGCGACGTCGCCCGGATGGCGGTGCTGCTCGCCGGCCTGCCGACCACCGTCCCCGGTGCCACCGTCAACCGGCTCTGCGGGTCCAGTCTGGAGGCGTCGATCCAGGCCGCCCGGGCGATCGAGACCGGCGACGCCGAGATCGCCGTCGCCGGTGGGGTCGAGTCGATGAGCCGCGCCCCCTGGGTGATGCTGAAGCCCGAGCGTGCCTTCCCGGCCGGCCACGAGCAGCTCTGGTCGACGACGCTCGGCTGGCGCATGGTGAACCCGGCGATGCCGGACCGGTGGACGATCAGCCTCGGCGAATCGGCGGAGAAGCTGGCCGACATCTACGAGATCTCGCGCGAGGCCCAGGACGAGTTCGCCCTCCGCAGCCACACCCTCGCCGACCGGGCGTGGAACCAGGGCCGCTTCGGCGAGGTCGTGCCGGTCCCCGGCTCCGAGCTGGAGCGCGACGAGGGGATCCGCGCCGACACCTCCCTGGAGAAGCTGGCGAAGCTGAAGCCCGCTTTCGTCAAGGACGGCACGGTCACGGCCGGCAACTCCTCGCCCTTGAACGACGGCGCCTCGATGCTCCTGCTCGGCTCCGAGACCGCCGGCGAGAAGATCGGCGCCGCGCCGCTGGCCCGGGTCGTTTCCCGCGGCGTGCACGGGGTCGATCCGGACGTGTTCGGCATCGCCCCGGTCGAGGCGGCGAACCAGGCCCTCGCCCGCGCGGGCATCTCCTGGGACGAGATCGACGCGGTCGAGCTGAACGAGGCCTTCGCCTCGCAGTCGCTCGCCTGCCTCGCGGGCTGGCCCGACCTCGACCCGGAGAAGGTGAACATGAGCGGCGGGGCGATCGCGATCGGCCACCCGCTCGGCGCCTCCGGTGCCCGCGTCGTCGGCCGCGTCGTCGAAGAGTTGCGGGCGCGCGGTGGCCGCTACGGCCTGGCGAGCCTCTGCATCGGCGTCGGCCAAGGCCTCGCGATGGTGGTAGAGGCACAGGGCTGACGAGGCGCATCGACCATGGCGACGCACGGCAACAACGAGGTCGACGACAAAGGTGAGGGCGGCACGCGCGAGCACCGCCACGCGGTCGAGCGCAGGGCCGAGCCCGGCGCGGTCTCGCCGCTCTGGGCCGGGCCGGGGGAGGGCCTGATCGTCCCCGGCTACCGGCGCGACCATGAGAAGGTCGATCCGCCTGGTGACTTCCCCGCCTACCGCGGCACCATCTCCCGTCATCCGAAGCGCCCGCTGGTGCCGATCCCCGACATGCTCACCGAGGTCACCGGGCCGCTCCTCGGCGAGGACCGGGTGGGGGAGTCCGATCACGATTTGACCGTGGACGCCGCCGGCGGCGAAGCGCAGGGGCAGAAGATGCTCCTCCACGGGCGCGTCCTCGACGGCGACGGCCGGCCGATCCGTAACACCCTCGTGGAGATCTGGCAGGCGAACGCGGCAGGCCGCTACTGGCACGCCTGGGACAACCACCCGGCGCCGCTCGACCCGCACTTCGAGGGCGTCGGCCGCTGCATGACCGACGACCAGGGACGCTACCGCTTCATCACGATCCGGCCCGGCTCCTATCCCTGGGGAAACCACTTCAACGCCTGGCGCCCCGCCCACATCCACTTCTCCCTCTTCGGTCGCGCCTTCACCCAGCGCCTGGTCACCCAGATGTACTTCCCCGGCGACCCGATGTTCGACCACGACCCGATCTTCAACTCGGTCCGCGAGGCCGCCGACCGGGCGCGCCTGATCGCCAATTTCGACTGGGAGGCGACGACGCCGGAATGGGCGCTCGGCTACCGCTTCGACATCGTCCTGCGCGGCCGCGAATCGACCCCGTTCGAGGAGCAGGACTCGTGAGCGGCGTCACCCCGGAGGGCGCGCTGCCGCCGACCCCGTCGCAGACGGTCGGCCCCTACTTCAGCTTCGGGCTGGAATGGGACGACGGCCCGTTCGCGGTGCCCGAGGGGACCCCTGGCGCGATCCGCCTCGAAGGTCGCCTCTTCGACGGCCTCGGCCATCCGGTGAAAGACGCCCTGATCGAGACCTGGCAGGCCGATCCCGACGGCCGCTTCGCCCATCCCGACGATCCCCGTGGCGCGGTCGAGTGGGACAGCTTCCGCGGCTTCGCCCGCGTGCCGGTGGATGACGACGGCCACTGGTCGATCCTCACCCTGAAGCCGGGCCCGGTGCCCGGCCCGCGCGGGTCGATCCAGGCCCCGCACGTGGCGGTCAGCGTCCTCGCCCGCGGCGTCCTCACCCGGCTGGCGACGCGGATCTACTTCGGCGACGAGGAGGAGGCGAACGCCGCCGACCCCGTCCTGTCGAGCCTGCGCGGCGGCGAGGCCGAGCGGCGCACCCTGATCGCGGTGGCGGTGGAGGGCGGATACCGTCTCGACATCCACCTCCAGGGCCCCGATGAGACTGTTTTCTTCGCCATCTGAGGTGGGCGCGCAGACGGGCGACGCCGCCTGGCTGCGAGCGATGCTCGACTTCGAGGCTGCCTTCGCCGGCGCTTTGGCCGACGTGGGTCTGGCCGCCGCCGTCACGGCGGAGGAGATCATGGTGAGGTGCGCAGTCGGCGACATGGAGTCCGCCGGGGTGGGGCACGACTGGGACATCGATGCGCTCGGCGCCGGGACGGCGCGTGACGGTACCCCGGTCCCGGCACTGCTGGCGCAGCTGCGGACTCACCTCTCTGACGACGCCAAGGCCATCCTCCACCGCGGCGCGACCAGCCAGGACGTCGTCGACACCGCGGCGATGCTGGTCGCGAAGCGGGCGCTTGTGCCGCTCCTCGCCGACCTCGACGCCGCAGCCGAAGCTGCCGCGGCACTCGCCGAGCGCCACCGAGCAGACCTGGCTGCCGGCCGTACCCTTCTCCAGCAAGCGGCCCCGATCACCTTCGGCCTCCGAGCCGCGAACTGGCTCTCCGGCTTCGACGACGCCGCCGTCCTCCTGGCCGCCGTCCGCGACGAGCGCCTCGCCGTCCAGCTCGGCGGCGCCGCCGGCAATCTGGCCGCCCTCGGTGGTGTGACCGGCACGTCGGGCGCCGGCGCTGCGGACTCGACTGCTGAGACCTCACCGCCGCTCGGGGACCGCGGACTTGCCGTCGCCGACGCTCTGGCCCGGCGGCTCGATCTGGCGGCGCCGGCCGTCCCTTGGCACTCCAACCGCTCGCGGCCGGTCGAGCTTGCTGCCGCGCTCGGGCAGGCGGCCGGGGCGGCGGGGAAGGTCGGCACCGACGTCGTCCTCCTCGCCCAGACCGAGGTCGCAGAGGTCGCCGAGGGCCAGCCGGGCGCCTCGTCGGCGATGCCGCACAAGCGCAATCCGACCGCCGCGGTGACCGCGGCCGCGGCCGCGCGGCGGACGCCGGGGTTGGTGGCGACAATGTTCGCTGCGATGCCCGGTGAGCAGGAGCGCGCGGCCGGCGCCTGGCAGGCCGAGGCCGAGACGCTCGCGGAGCTGCTGCGCCTCACCGGCGTCGCGGTCGCCGCGGCGCGCCGGTCGTTGGAGGGCCTCGAAGTCTTCCCCGACCGGATGCGGGCGAACGTCGAGGCGTCGGGCGACCTTGGCGCCAACGACGAGTTGATCGACCGCGCCCTCGCCGCCCACCGCGCCCGCACCGGAGGAATCGCTTGACCGTCGCCCTCAACCATCGAGTCGAAGGGCCGGCCGAGGCGCCGGTCCTCGTCCTGCTGAACTCGCTCGGCACCGATCTGCGGATGTGGGAGCCGCAGGCGGCGGCGCTCCAGGACGAGTACCGGCTGGTCCGCCTCGACACCCGCGGCCACGGCGGCTCGCCGGTCCCCGACGGCCCCTGGACGCTCGCCGATCTCGGCGGCGACGTGCTCGCGCTGCTCGACTGGCTCGGGATCGCGACGGCGAGCTTCGCCGGCGTCTCGCTCGGCGGGGCGACCGCGGTCTGGCTCGCCGCCCACGCGCCGGAGCGGGTCGAGCGCCTCCTCGCCTGCTTCACCTCTCCATACTTCGGTCCGCCCGACCGCTGGCTCGAGCGCGCCGCGATCGTGCGCGCCGACGGCGTCGAGGCAGTCGCCGACAGCGTCCTCGACCGCTGGTTCACCGCGGCCGTCGACCCCGACCTGCGCGCTCAGATGCGGGATATGATCGTCGCCACCCCGCCCGCGGGCTACGCGGCGGCGACCGAGGTCGTCGCCCACCTCGACCTCCGTGACGACCTCGGCAAGATCACCGCGCCGACCCTGGTCATCTCCGGCAGCGAGGATCCCGCTTGCCCGCCCGAGGTCGGACTGACCCTCGCCGCCGGCATCCCGGGTGCCGAGTTCGCCTGCGTCGAGGGCGTCGCCCATCTCGGCAACCTCGAGCGCCCCGAGGTCGTCACCGACCTGATCCGCTCCCACCTCGGCAAGGAGCCCTCATGACCGATCGCAACCATCAACACGAGCGGGGGATGGGGGTGCGGCGGGAAGTGCTGGGGGACGCGCACGTGGATCGGGCGGAGGCGGGGAAGGACGCGTTCACGGAGGACTTCCAGGACTTCATCACCCGCTATGCCTGGGGCGAGATCTGGGACCGACCGGGACTCGACCGTCGCTCGCGCAGCATCGCCACCCTCGCGACGCTGGTGACGCTAGGCGCCGAGAGCGAGATCGCGATGCACGTCCGCGCCGCGCTCCGCAACGGGCTCTCCGAGGACGAGATCAAAGAGGTGATCCTCCACACCGCGCTCTACGCCGGGCTGCCGCGCGCAAACGCCGCCTTCGGGATGGCCCAGAAGGTACTCGCTGAGGAGCGCGACGTTTCCGCCGAACCAGACGCTTAGTAACGGGAAGATCGGCTTAGAGTCGCCAGATAGGTCGCCGCCACCGATTTCCCGCCGTCGGTCTCGCGACTCTCGCCGAGGCGATCACCGGGTCGCGCCGCGCGACCTCAGACCAGCCGCGAGCATCGACGTCGAGCGAGAGGAAGCGGCAAACCTGTCGCGCCGCCGCCTCGAGCTCGCCATCGTCGCGGACGACGATCCGCGCCGTCGCGTCCCCTTGGACCACTTCGGTCTCCTCCTGCCGCCAGTCCTTCTCGACCAGGAACGTGCTGCTCAGGACGCTGCTGCGACCGCCGCCCGGCGCCAGCGAAGTTCTCCCAAAACGCGATGCTGGTCTCGATCGATCACGGGCGGCGACCTCGAGGGTCAGCTGGTGCGATCGCATCATCGATCAGCGCCCGTGGATGGTGAGCAGGTAGCCGTCGGGGCCGACGAAGCTGAACATGCGACCGAACGGTCCGTCGCTCGGCGGTTGCGGAATCGTGACCCCGGCCGCCCGGCGCAATCCGAGGCGGGCCTCGTAGAAGCGCGCGGCTCGGTCAAGGTCGCGAACCTGCAACGCCACGAAGTCGGGTCCTGTCACAGCCATCGAAGACGCCTTTCGTTGATGTCAGGACATTGACATTAGCAGTCCATGTCAAAATATTGACATGAGTCCTCCGCACCCTCCGGTCGAGGCGCGGGTCGGCTACGCGCTCAAACGGGCGCAGGCCGCCCTGCGCGCGGCGATGGACGACGCACTCCGCCCCCTCGGGCTCACCGTCGCCCAGTACGCCTGCCTGCAGCTGATCGGCGAGCGGCCGGGCGTCTCCGGTTCGGAGCTGGCGCGCGGCATGTTCGTCTCGCGCCAGTCGCTGAACGTCGTCCTGCGCGGACTGCAGGAGCGCGAGCTGGTCCACCGGCCCAGCACCGCCCCGCAGGCCCGCAGCCTTCCTGCCGAGCTGACCCCCGCGGGACGAAGGCTGGCCAGGCGTGCCGATGCGCTCGTCGCCGACATCGAGGCGCAGATGATCGCCGTGCTGTCGGCCCGGCAGCGATCGCAACTGCTCGCCGGCCTCACCGCCTGCACCGAGGCCCTGAGCAACGATGCGGCCTGGAAACCCTGACGTCGCTCAGCGCAGAGGATCGGGAGGTCTGGGACTCCGCCTCCTCTCCCGATCCTCGGACCGCGCCACGGGGGGCCCTCTGCGCGCGGGAGCAACAATTTCACCAGTGGTGAGGTGCTCCAAGCCGGTTCCGAGGCACTTCGATCCCTGTCTTCCCTCGGCGAGCTTGCGAATCGTCCCGGTGAACGGGACCTCGTAGCCGTGGAGCAGGGCCGCCATCCAGCCCTCGGGTCCTTCGCCGGTCCGGAGGAGAGCATGTTGAGTTGCTCGGTTCGCCGCGCTGACGATCATCTCGCGCTCCATCGCCGCCCAGACCTCGGCCTCGGTCGCACCCTTTCGCGGTGTCCGGCGCGGTAGACTAGGCCTACGGTCTGTGGGTTTGATGACGGAGGTCAACCATCGCGTGGTGTAGCGCCCAGCTACTGGCTGAACGATGAGCGAGATGGCTCCACGCAGGGTCGTTGTCCAAGACCCGGATCCTCCGTCGCCCTTGACGTCGACCCAGATCCGCGACCTGCACGAGCTCTTCCTCAGTGATCCGAGCGGGACCGATCTCTCGCCGCTGCGCCCGGTCGTCGCACGCTCTTGGATGCGAAGTGTGGCTTACGGAGTAGACCCGGAGCTCCGGCAATTCGATGCGATGTCCAAAGTTGAACTGGACGAACGGATTCTGCGCTACGCCGATCCGGTGCTCACCGATCTAGAGCGCCTTTGCGAGGACACAGGGATGGCCATCAGCATGGTCGACGCAAATGGAACGCTGGGCGCGTTTCGTGGCGACGCTGACGTGCGTCGCTGGGCCGAGCGAACATTTGCCATCCCAGGATGCGTGATGTCCGAGAGGGCAATCGGTACAAATAGCGACGGCACGGCGTTGGAGGAGGACCGAGAGGTTCAGATCTGGGGTCCCGAGCACTTCGCTCAACAGCTGCATGACTGCTGCTGCGCCACTGCCCCGATTTGGGACCCGACAGGGCTTTCGGTGAAAGCGCTCCTCAGCCTGACCCTTCCATGGAGCGCGGCTAGTCATGTGGACCCACGATCGGTTGTTTCGATTGTCCGTGGCGCGACCGTTGAGATTGCCCGCCTGCTTGCCGATGACATTGCGATTCGTGAGCAGGCCCTGCTCAGCGCTTACCTCAGAGAGATGCGCAAGCGTGGCGCAAAGGAGGTCGTTGTCATGGACGACAGGACGACGATTGCCAGTAAAGGAGCTACCCACATACTCGAGCAGAGCGATTATCCCCAACTTTCCGAGTTAGCACGGGAGTGCGAGCGGCTAGGGCGTCCCGTCGAACGCGATATCACGATGGGAGCCGGGACCACGTTCAGGATGCGGGCGCGGCCAATACTGGAAGCGGGGGACGCCATCGGGAGCGTAATTCGGCCACGATCGCCTAAACGAGCGGCGAGCCCCAAACCGCGGAGAGCCCGATCGAACCGACGCGATCTCTTTGATGCCTTCGCTGGCAAGAGCCTCGCCCTGACGCGGACGTTGAGTGTTGCCCACACCGTCCTAGGCCGAAGAATCCCGGCGTCTATCACCGGCGAGCGAGGAACGGGGAAGACCATGCTCGCCGAAACCATGGCGGCAAGTCTTACTTCAAACGTAATTCGGCTCGATTGCGCTAGGTATGACTACGACGGGGATGCCTACGAACTGCTGGAATCGATCTCATCTGCCCTGGAGCGTAATGGGGCAGTCGTGGTTACCCACGTGGAGTTAGCGTCCCCCGATCTTCGCGCAGAGCTCGGAGAGCGTTTCGCCGCGCATGAGTCCAAGTCCATCTTTCTGACCTCTGCGAGCGACGAACGAGGTAGTCGGTTAGGTCTTAGCATTCTGCCCACCCCGGTTGAACTGGCCATGCCCCCACTGCGGAGCCGGCGGGCGGACATACCCGAACTGGTCTCCCGGTTCCTCGCAGAAGGTAACTACGGTATCGACGGTGTGACGTCCGACCTGATGACAGCGCTGATCGGAACCGATTGGCCCGGCAACATCGGGCAGTTGAAAGAGTTCATCGGCCGTGCTGCCAAACGTTGCACTACGGGGGAACTAGGGCTCGAGCATGTCGGAAACCTTCACCGTCAGAGACTCGCTCGAAATCCGCTCTCTCCCCTTGAGGAGGGAGAATTGCAGCTATTACGAACGGCTCTCATCGAATCTGGAGGGAACCGCAAATGCGCTGCCGAACTCCTGAAAATCGACCGCTCAACTCTCTACAGAAAGATCAATACCTTCTCTGGTGCCGGGTTCAGTCTGGAGCCCTCGCTGTACTACTCGCAAGGTCCCTCTAGATAAGTCTGGTCGCGCTTCAGGCACTCCGATAGGCACGGGGTGCTCAACCGAAACACCGGTCGGACTGGCCGACGACCCTAGCCGGTAGACAACCTCCGACGGACTCGTACAAAGTCCGATCGGTAACCCTTCCTGTCGGCAGATTGGCTACCGGACGCGCCCTCTGGCTTGCTCGACCAGCGGCGCTGGCAGCCCAAAGCCGCTCCGATGACTCCACACCGCCGTGGGGGTCAGACCGGGAGCCAACTCAGCTGCGAAACGCTGTCCTGCATCGCAAGCAGCGCAGCGTGATCCAAGCGTCACCCCTTGCCTCGACTGTCTCAATCTGCGAATCGGGCGGCTCCGACCTTGACACTCTGTGGCGCCGCTGCCTATGTTCGCCCTCGGTTCATCGTGTGCGTGTATCTCCTCACAGACAGATGCGTCAAGGCGCTTCGCAATGACTGACCTGCCCTCGGCCACGCCGGACGCTGCTCTCGAGCAGGTAGACAGTGAGTTGGTGAGAGGGCACAGACTGTCGAGGAAGAGGCGTCTTCTGCCTACCGGAAGGTGGGGGGATTTCATTGCCACTACCGCATCACTTATTACGGCATTGGCACTCGTTGTCGCCTTGTGGTGGATTGCTGCGATTGCATTCAATGATCCAAATGTGCTGCCATCGCCGGAAGAAGTCGCAGATCGTGCCGACGAACTGCTGACGAACGGCGGCGACCTCGGACTAGTTCACAACGCGCAGGTCAGCCTCATCCGAATTCTGATCGGCTGGGGCGGTGGCGTTATCGCGGGCGTGGCCGTAGGTATTGCGATGGTGTCGAATCGCTGGATACTCGGGCTGCTTGACCCGCTCATAGAGCTCGGTCGGCCAATCCCCCCGCTCGCGTTTGCCCCCCTATTAGTGATCTGGTTTGGCATCGGCGAGCTACCGAAGTACATGATTTTGGGGTTCACCACCTTTCCCATCGTTGCGATTTCAACGGTCGCCGCCGTCAAGGGAGTCGATCGGAATTGGATTCTGGCCGCCCAGTCCCTGGGAGCAGGACGCCTCTATGTGTTACGCCGGGTGACGATTCCAGCCGCATTGCCCGGCATCTTGGTGTCAATTCGCCTTGCTAATGGTTTGTCTTGGTCCTCACTGGTCGCCGCCGAGATCATCGCGTCGACCTCAGGCCTAGGATGGATGATTCTCCAGGCGGGGAGATTTCTCGACACGCCGACGATATTTGTCGGAATCATCACGATCGGTCTGCTGGCATTCATTACCGATCGTGTGCTGCGAGTAGCAGAAGCCTGGTTGGTGCCATGGAGAGGAAAAGGCGCCAGTTAGTCGTACTGGCCCAAAGGAGAAGCAGATATGTCGTCACGTATTTTCCGAGTCCGAAGTAGGCTGTGCCTGATAGCTGTCCTGCTAGTCGTCGTAGTCCTCAGTGTGACTGGCTGCGGCTCCAGTGGTTCCAGTAGCAGTAGTAGTAGTCAGAGTTCATCTGCGGGTCAAGCGAGTAATGGCGGCGGCTCGAAAGAAGCTGCCGGCGAAGGCGCAGGTCTATCGGATGCGAAAGAAACCGACTTCACTATGGGCAGATTTGTCGCCCCGACTCTGATCCTGGCCGGGCAACAGTTGGATTCGTTCTCGAACATCTCTATGAGCACGGTCGATGTCGAAACCGGCCCCGCCGCCTTGCCGCTGATGCAGAGCGGACAGTTGGCAGGGGTTGCGGACGTAGGCGAGCCACCCATCGCGATCGGGTTCGCCCGCAATATCCCGTTGAAGGTCGTGTGGTCGGGGAACGTCACGCCAGTGACCCTCGTGGTGAACAAGGACATAAAGTCGGCAGCCGACCTGGCCGGGAAGAAGATTGCCGCTCCGGGCGGCTCTACCGGCGAAATCTTTCTCAAAGAGTACCTGGCCGAAAACAATGTCGCCTGGAATGAAATCGAATACGTGGACCTTGGTGGTCCGGACATCGTGCCCGCCTATTCGAGCGGTGCCATTGACGGTGCCTTCATCTGGGTCCCACAATCGTTGGCGCTACTGCATGCGGGTGGGCATGAACTGACGACCCAACCGGGCTCTCAGGTCACGATCTTTTCCCAGGAATTCATCGACCAACACCCAGACGTCGTCCAGGCCTTCGTCTGCGACATGGCGCAAATTCAAGAAACTGCGCTGAAGACCCCGAACTCGGTCTGGGCCGCACTCGCGGAAAAGCTCAAACTGCCCGAGAGCGAACTCCCGGAACTGATGCCCAAGGACACCATCGTTCCCGTGGCCCAGATGGGCAGCCCGAAATATCTAGGGCCGAACGGAGCTTTTGCCCAGCAGGTTGTGGCGACTGGTGAAATTCTCGCCGAAGAAGGCGCCATACCTCAGGCACCCACCATTTCCGAGGTGAATGAAATGATTGATCTGCAGTTCGCGGAAGCCGTGACCGCCGGCAAATGTTCCTGAACCCTGTCTGGAGGCCGGATCCGCGGCTCCGGGATGCTCGCCCACGATGAATGAGAGCAAACTCGCCAAGGCAGCCGACACTGGTCTTCGGCTCCAAGGGATAAGTCATTCGTTCTCGGATGGTCGTGGGCGGGCTACGGACGTGTTGGCCGGCGTGAGCTTCGAGGTCGGCGCGAGGGAGTTCGTCTCACTGATGGGGCCGTCGGGATGTGGCAAGTCCACGGTTCTGGGCATGGTCGCCGGCTTCCTGTCCCCAGAGCAAGGGGACGTCCGCTGGCATGGCGAGCGAGTAACCGCGCCCGATGCGGCCCGGGGCGTTGTGTTTCAAAAGCCGCATCTTTACCCGTGGTGCGAGGTCTATGACAATGTCATGTTTGGGCCACGGGCATTGGGCCGCGAGCGGGAGTCCCGCGATCTTGCTCGAGATCTGATCGCCGAAGTGGGGTTGGAGGGCTTCGAGCGCCACCGTCCGTACGAGTTATCTGGCGGTATGCAGCATCGTGTTGCCTTGGCAAGAACTTTGGTCAATCGACCCGAACTGCTGCTGATGGACGAGCCATTTGCAGCACTTGACGCACAGACGCGTGAAGAGATGCAGGCTCTGCTGTTGGAGGTTTGGCAGCGACATCGATGCACGGTCCTATTTGTGACGCACGATATCGAGGAGGGGCTCCTGCTTTCAGATCGCATTCTGGTCATGGGACACAGGCCCGGCAGCATCCGTGCCGACATCTCAGTCGACTTCGAGCGGCCGCGAGACGAGACGCTGGTGTTCGACCAGCGGTTTGTTGACTTGCGAAGTTCGGTGCGAACGCTATTCCGCAAGGACTCGTCATGATCAGGGAGCCCTTCGATGGCTCAATCGGTCAGACCATGGCCGATTCCGAGCCGTGGTGGCCGCAGCCAACGGCGCCGAAGGCCGGAAGTCCGAATGTGGTCATGGTGGTGTTGGACGACGTCGGCTTCGCCCATTTAGGCTGCTACGGATCGAGGATCCGGACTCCGCACATCGATCGTATCGCCGCGGAGGGCCTTCGCTACACCAACTTTCACACCACTGCACTTTGTTCGCCAACGCGGGCGTGCCTTCTTACTGGTCGCAATCATCACTCGGTCGGGATGAGCAGCGTGGCGAATTGGAACCTTGGGTTTCCAGGCAGCCGGGGTGCCGTCACGCATCGTGCGGCGACCCTGAGCGAGATCCTTCGAAGCAAGGGCTACAACACGATGGCAGTGGGCAAGTGGCACCTGACACCAGGGGACGAGCAGACGCCTGCAGGCCCATTTGATCAGTGGCCGCTCCAGCGAGGGTTCGAGCGCTATTACGGATTCTTGGACGCCTACACGAGCCAGTGGCGCCCTGAGCTAACCGTCGACAATCACCGTATCGAGACTCCTGAGTCGCCTGATTACCATCTCACGGAGGATCTCGTGGATCATTCGATCGAGTTTCTGCGAAATCAGGTGTCGTGGGCGCCTGACAAACCGTTCTTTCTCTATCTTGCGCTTGGAGCGTGTCATGAGCCGCATCACGCACCACAATCGTTTATCGACTCATATAAAGGTGTCTTCGACGACGGTTGGGACCAATGCCGAGACGAAGTGTTGTCCAGGCAGATCGACTTGGGACTTGTGCCGGACGACACCGTCCTCCCGCCCCGGAATCCGGGGGTCCAGGCATGGTCGGACCTCGGCCGAGAGGAACGACGTTTGTTCGCTCGGCTCCAGCAGGCATTTGCGGGCATGCTTGAGCACGCCGATCACCATCTGGGCCGGTTGTTCGAGTTCCTCGTCTCTAGTGGACAACGGGACAACACCATCCTCGTTGTGGTCTCCGACAATGGCGCCAGCCAGGAAGGCTCGGCGGTCGGAACGATGAACACGATGCGGTACCACAACGGACTCGCCGACAACCTCGAGGATAACCTCAGGCAGATCGATCTGATCGGGCGGGCAGAGGTTTACAACAACTATCCGCTCGGCTGGGCGATGGCTGGGAATACTCCATGCAAGTGGTACAAGCAAAATACTCACGGGGGCGGCATCCGCGACCCCCTCATCATCAGCTGGCCGATCGGGATCCGCGCCCGGGGCGGCATCCGTACACAGTTCCATCATGCGACGGACATCATGCCGACCTTGCTTGAGGCAATCGAGATCGAAGCTCCCAGTTGCCATGATGGGGTTGAGCAGATCCCGGTCGAGGGTGTCGGCATGGGTTATACGTTTGAGGCCCCACATGAGGCGACTCGCAAGGACGTCCAGTACTTTGAGATGCTTGGTCATCGGGGCATCTATGCCGACGGATGGAAGGCAGTGACGCGGCATGAGGCTGGGACGAGCTTCGATGACGACACCTGGGAGCTCTATCACCTGAGCGAGGACTTCTCCGAGTCGGAAGACTTGGCAGCCACGGAGCCTGAGAAACTTCGGGCTATGATTGCGCTGTGGTGGGAGGAGGCCGACCGTTACCAAGTCCTACCTCTCGATGACCGAGTCGTTGAGCGTTGGCTGCTACCGCCAGCGCCGGGATCCGTCAAGGCGCGGGATTCATTCGTTCTCTACCGCGGAATTTCTCACGTCGGTCCTGATGCTGCCCCCGATCTGAAAAACGTCTCGCACACGATCAAGGCAGATATCTTTCGGAGTGAGGGAGACGATGGTGTGCTGGTCGCTCACGGCGGTCACAGTGGCGGATATTCACTCTTTGTGAAGTCGGCCAGATTGGTATACGTCTACAATTGCGCAGGCACCTACCATCGAATCGAGGCCGAGAAGATACTGCCGCTCGGCCTCTCCTCGATCCGTATGGAGTTTGTCAAGACAGGTGCGCTCTCGGGACGTGTGAAGCTCTTTGCAGACGACGAGCTGATCGGCTGTGGAGAGCTTCCGGAGACTCTCCCATACACGCTCTCCGTAGAGGGGATCGACATAGGCGAAGACCGTTTGACACCTGTGGCCCAGGACTACACGTCACCCTTCCGCTTCGAGGGCACCCTGGAGCGGATCGAGATTGGGATCGGCTCTGACCGAACCCGTGACGGGGCAGGCGAAATGAGGTCGACCCTCGCGAAGCAATGAACGTGCCAAGACCATTCCGGCCGCTCTGAGATGTCAGGGGGGGATGTCCACCTTGCGGTGGTTTCCAAGGTGGGATGGAAACTGTCCGCAGGGGATGGCAGGTAGACAGTCAAGCCGCTGGCTGCGGGCGCGCCCGCGACCCTGCGTGAAACGGCTCGAGCGCGTGTTGAAGCTGCGTATTCATGACAAGCAGGCTTTCAATCGGGGGTCCGAGCCGGATCCCCGCTTCACCTTCGCCAACGAGAGAACGTTTCTGGCCTGGAACCGAACGGCCTTGGCGTTCATGGCCGCGGGCCTGGCGGTGGCACAGTTTGTCGATGTGGCAGGCCGCCTTGTGCAGGTGCTCCTCACCGTCGCCTTGATCGTGATCGGGGGGGGAATTGCGCTTGGCAGCTATTCGCGTTGGCGGGACAATGAGGTGGCGATGCGTGCGGGGCAACCTTTGCCGCAATCGCACGCTCCGGCATACGTTACTGGGGCGCTGGCCTTTCTTGGAACATTCGCCGTTGTCGCCGCGATCGTTGAGCGATTGTTGTGACGGGTTCGGCCCGTGGAGACGGCCTTGCTGCTGAGCGAACGTTGTTGTCGAGGCAACGGTCGGTGCTGGCGATGACTACGCTGATCGCCTCATGTGTTCACGGCATCGTCGTGGCACGCGCGCCGCTTGGTTGCATCCTCGCCGGCATGTACGTCTCCGGATGGTGCATCATGGTCGCTGTCACTGTTGGTCGCGAATCGATAGATATGACTCCGCCTGAGCCGATGGTCGATGCTGTCAGGATTCGGGCGGTGGCGTTCTTTTCTGCCACGCTCTCCGTACCGGCCCTAATGGTGGGTATTGCCTGCATCTTTCGCTGACCTGAGGGCTGGTCGAATCACCGCCTTGCTGTGTAGAGTCGGGGCACCGGCCACAACATCGACGTCCCGTGGGACCGATGCGCTGAGGCTTGTTCTGACGCGGCGTCTCGCCGCGGTGCGATGACCTCGACCGCGGCCAGAAGGAATTTGGCGCCGCCTTGAATCTCGTCGACCCTCGAGCCGCGACCTTCGGGTATCCGGTCGACAAGAGAATTCAGCCCTGGAGGCGAGGGCAGTCGAGCTGGCACGGCTGGAGGAGGAGGGCGCGGCCTTCGGGCGGGATCCCCTGGCGCTGATCCGGGAGCTGGCGGCGGCGGAGCCGCTTCCGATCGCATCAGACGAGGCGCCCGAGGAGCTGCGGTCATGGCAGGGGTGCAACGCATGGTCGACACCCCTCGCGAGGCCATCCAGCTCCGTCAACAACTCGAGGAGATGAGGTCGCAAATTCTCGGACCTCGCAGGGAGGTCAGGACCCGACCCCGACGGGTTCCCCGAGCATGAGGCGATCTCCGCCGTCACCGAGCCCCTCGCCGGTCGACTTCTGGGGCTTCTCGATTGGATCGTCTCGGCCTATGGCCTGGACTTCGGCCCGGTTGCCGCTTCCGCGCCCGTCGCCCCGGCTCCACACTTGGTCCCTTTCATGTCTCCGGCGCAGTGAACGAGATACAGGACGACCTGGTCCGGTGGTTCGTCGACCAACTGGTCAGAGAGCTAAGGCCCCTGGAGCCGGCCGTCGAGCCGTCTACCACCGTTCGGAGTCTTGGTCGTCCCCCGGCGGCGTATCAAATCCACCTGGATGTCGCGCGGTTCCGTTCGCGACTGGGGCATCCGAAGACTCCGTGACCGGGTGGCACACTCGCGCCATCGGGCCGACGACGCGGAGGCTCCTATCGGTCCCAGCCTGCGGTTACGGACCCCG
>JAFDWG010000220.1 GCA_018268605.1 Actinomycetota bacterium
AACATGAAGCCGGCCTGCATCAGGAACACCAGGACGCAGGCGACGGCTACCCAGACCATGTTCAGCTCCGAGGCTTTTTCAGCGACCGTTTGGGTCAGGGACGACATCGTTCTCCCTTTCTCTGCCGCGGGCAAGCGAACCGCTGCCGCGGTTGGACGTTAGACACTGCTTGGAGACGAGACGGAGGACGAGTTCCGCCTGCCAAGCACCGTATGGCCGCCCCGACGGGCCGTGTTTATCCGGCCGTCGAAAATCCGGGGAGGGCGTTACTCCCATTCGGTGAGGCCGGTGTCCTTGGGCGTCTCATGGAGGTCCTGGCAGGCTGTGACCTCCATGGGACGCCGAGGGCCGGCCGTCTCGGACGCGGCCACAGCCTGCCCCGGGCCGTGGCCGAGACGGTCGTGCTCGCCAGCATTGCCTCGCGTCCATTGCCCCTGAGCCTCGGCTCCCCGTTAGGGTCGCGGCCGTGCCTAGACGACTGCGGCCGACCGCGGACATATATGAGGACGCGATCCTCGTCGGGGATCCGGGGCGGGCGATGGCGTTGGCGCAGGTGGTGATCGAGGGGCCGAAGATGTGCAACCACGCTCGCGGGCTGTGGGGCTACTCGGGGATGACCGGCGGGGGGTGCGGGCTGACCGTGCAGGCGACCGGCATGGGCGGGCCGAGCGCGGCGGTGGTGCTGGGCGATCTCGCCGATCTCGCGGTCCGCCGGGCGGTGCGGATCGGGACCGGAGCGGCGCTGGCGCCGGACCTGCGACCCGGGAACCTCGTCGTGGCGAGCGAGGCGCGCGCCTGGCGGGGGGACGGCCGCGCGGGTCCGCCCACGGTCCCGGACGAGGCCTTGACCGCCCGGCTGCTGGCCGCCCTCGGCGACGAGGCGCGGGTCGGGCGGGTCGCCAGCCTCGACGTCATCCACCCGACGCCCGGGCATCCGACCCCTGAGGGTCACGTAGCCGACATGCAGACCGCCGCGCTCCTGGCGGCGGCACGACACCTCGGCGTCGCCCTTGCAGCCGTCCTGGTCGTCACCGAGGCGGCAGGTTTCGACGAGCTTGAGGACGAAGCGATGGCCGAGAGGGCGATTTTGGCTTCCCAAGCCGCCTTGAAGGCGATGGTCTAACCCTCAGGTCGAAGGTTAGGCAGCGTCCGCGCTGTCCGCCGCTTTCGCGGCTTTTGCGGCCATTTTCCTGCGGAGGACGCCGATCTCGCGAGTCAGGTCGTCCAGCTGCTCCTCGACGTCCTCCAGGCGCTGCGAAAACGAGCGGAGGCGGCGCTCGAGGCGCTCGACCTCACCCGCGGACGGCAAGTTGAGGGCACTGAGGGCCGCCTGCTGGGCCTCGAGGGCCTTCTCGCGGGCTCCGAAGGCCGCCTGTAGGGCGTTGTGGAGGGTCGGGCTGTCGATCAACGCTTGAGCGATCTCCCCGATCGCCTGCTCGGACCGGGCGCGCAGACTCTCGCCGTCGCCGCTCATGCCGTCTCCGTCTGCGTAATCATCAGGGGTCACGCCAAATCCAATCTTCTCGGGCCGTTGACGCCAGGTTAACGACCGCATCCGAGAGGCATGGCAATCTGGCCGGTCGCGGCATGAAGTGGACGATCGTTAAGGCCATATTGGGGGCGCGACTTTCCGTTGCCCACGACCGACGGCGTCGGTAGCGTGACGACCAACCTGCTGGGAGGGGACCAGGTCGTGAATACGACCCGTCCGTAGCAGCGTTATATGAGGCGCATGAAGAGCAAGCTCGCACTGATCCTGGCGCTGGCCGTTTTCCTCGGCCTGGCGGCAGTCGGCAGCGCGACCGCCGCCTCGCCCCTGACCACGGTCACGGAAACCCTCCTCCCCGGTCTCGGCGGCTCACAGGGAGCGAGCACTTCGCCCTCGGAGTCCGGCTCGACGGGCTCGACCACGACGACCACCACGCCGTCGACCACCACGACGACGACCAGAAGCACGCCTCCGCCTGCGACCACGCCGCCCGCGGGCGGCACCCAGTGCTCCGACGGGATCGACAACGACGGCGACGGCCTGATCGACATGGAAGACCCCGACTGCTCCTCCCCGTCCGACACCAACGAGTCGCCCGAAGGCAACTCCAAATCGCCGACGACCGCCGGCGATGGCTCAGGCTCAACCTCTACTTCAGGGTCAGACAGCGAAGAGGTCCCGGCCGAAAAGGACAAGAAGCCCCATAAGGAATTCGGCCGCGGCGAATCGCTCGAAGAAGAACCGCGGGAAGAAGTCCGCGGAGGGGTCACCCACAACGAAAGCCTCGGCGATTCGAGTGGGGGAACCCATCACGACGGCGGCGTCAAGGCCCCCGACGCGACCGGCGGTGGCGATCAGCCGCTGAACGGCGAAGGCGACGGCGGCGCCCAGTTCGAACCCGGAGGCGCTCCCACCCTGGCCAACCCGACGACGACGATCGCCCCCTTCGGCCCGGCGCCGATCGGCGTCCCGAACTTCGTCATCAACTCCTTCGAGATCCCGCCCTTCCTGCTGCCGATCTACCAGGCGTGCGGAACCGAATACGGGATCCCCTGGGAGGTCCTCGCGGCGATCAACAAAATCGAGACCGGGTTCGGGACGAATCTGAACGTCTCCAGCGCCGGTGCCGTGGGCTGGATGCAGTTCCTCCCGTCGAGCTGGGAAGCCTACGGTCTGGACGCGAACGGAGACGGCCGCAAAGACCCCTACAACCCGGTCGACGCGATCTGCGCCGCCGCCCACTACCTCAAGGTCGCCGGCGGCCAGAAAGACCTCTACGGCGCGATCCTCGCCTACAACCACGCCGACTGGTACGCGCAGGAGGTGCTCACCTACGCCCGCGCCTACGGCCGCATCCCCTCCACCCTGGTCGGCTCGCTCACCGGCCTCACCGAGGGCGCCCATTTCCCGGTCGCCGCCAACTCCCGCTACTCGGACGAAATCGCCGCCCGTGCCGCGCTCGAAGGCTCCGCCGCCGACGCGAAGATCTCCAGCAACGCCGCGGAAGTCATCTCCTCCTCCGCCACCCCGCGTGGGATCAACATCTACGCCAAGAAGGATTCGCCGGTCGTCGCCGTCAACGACGGGGTGATCCGCAAGATGGGCCACTCCGCCAAGCTCGGCAACTTCATCGTCCTCGAAGACAGCTTCGGCAACCGCTACACCTACGCCGACCTCGGCAAGCTGGTTCGCGGCAGCCGCACGATCGTCACCCCGAAGGGCAAGGAAAAGAAGCTGCCGACCGAAGG
>JAFDWG010000221.1 GCA_018268605.1 Actinomycetota bacterium
TGGCGACGCGCGACCCCGACGGCCGGATCGCGATCGTCGGCCGCCGCGCCACCGACCTGATCAAGAGCGGCGGGTTCAAGATCGGCGCCGGCGAGGTCGAGGCCGCCCTGCTCGAGCACCCGACCGTCGCCGAGGTCGCCGTGACCGGCAGGCCGGACGAGGACCTGGGGGAGGCCGTTGTCGCCTGGATCGTCCCCGCCGCAGGCACCGAGCCGACGCCGGAGGAGTTGACCGACCACGTCTGCTCGCTGATCAGCTCCCACAAGCGCCCCCGCACCTTCCATTTCGTCGACTCGCTGCCGCGCAACGAGCTCGGCAAGGTCCAGAAGAAGAGGCTCGCCGACTGAGCGACGCGCTGCTTCAGGCGGCGATGGCCTTCTGGCGCGGCAGGCGCGCGCACCAGATGGCGAAGAGGACGATCGCGATCACGCCGCCGAGGGCGTGGAGGCCGATCAGGACGCAGATCGCGTCGGGGACGCCTGCGAGGACGGCGCCGAGGAGGGTGGCGCCAAGCGGCAGGCTCAGGACCCGGGCGGTGAGCGCGGCGCAGAGCATCCAGGCGATCGGCCCGGTCAGCCAGCCCCAGTCGTCGAAGAAGCTGTGGGGGAGGGTGAGCGCGAGGATGGCGAAGAGGACGCCGACCGAGACCAGCTGCACGAGCGCCGAGCGCCAGAGGAGTGAGGTGTCCATCGGGTCGGAGGCTACCGGCCCCCACCCGGCGGGCGACTCAGCAGATGAGGCTGCCTTCGCCGCAGAGTTCTTCGGCGAGCACGCCGAAGCTTTCGACTTCGGCTTCCAGGCCTTCGATCCGTTCTTCCAGTTCGCCGACCTGGGCCGATTCTTCGCCGCCCGATTCGGCTTCTTCGCGGACCCCTTCGATTTCGCCGCGCAGTTCTTCCATCTCGCCTTCGAGCGCCCCCAGTTCTTCGCCGGCCGATTCGCCCGCCGGCCCTTCCGGCCCGGGCTTGCCGACGTGTCCGCGCGGCCCCCGCTCCCCCGCCGGCCCCTTCGGCCCGGTCTGCGCGAGCAGCGCCAACCCCGACCCGATCGCCGCCGCGAGCACGCACACGCCGACCACCAGCGCGATGAACTGATTCCGGGGCAGCGACACGATCGGCTTCTCTTCAGGCGGCATGCGAGCCCGAAACTCTCGCAGACGCCCTACGATTGCGGCAGGCGCATCGCGCCCCCGGGCGGTTAGCTCAGTTGGGAGAGCACTTCCCTTACAAGGAAGGGGTCACTGGTTCGAGCCCAGTACCGCCCATTCTCGCCACTACGCTTGATCGGTGTCTCTGGGCACCGCCTTGATCGTCGGCATCGTCGCGAGCCTGGTCCTCTACGGGCTCGCGGTTCTGGCCCTGGTCGCAGCTGGGAAGCGGGGCGATCGCCGAGTGCTGGCGACGTTCATCCCCGATTGCATCGTCCTGTTCGGGCGGCTTCTGAAGGATCCGAGCGTCCCTCGACGGCGCAAGCTCCTCTTGCTTCCGCTGCTCGCCTACCTGGCCCTGCCGATCGACCTGGTGCCGGATTTCATCCCGGTCGCCGGTCAGCTGGACGACGCGATCCTTGCCGCCGTCGTCCTCCGCCACACGCTGCGCGGGGGAGACCCGGGGCTGTTGGCGAAGCTCTGGCCGGGACCGCCCGAGGGATTGCGGGTGATTTCGCGGCTGACGTTCGGCAAATGACCACCGAGATGTTGCAGCGCGCCGGCTGAGAGTCCCCGGATCGCGGGTCGCACGTTCGGCCAGTGCGGATTTCGCACTTGGTACCGGCGGTACCTTGGGCAGATGTCGTCTCGAGCGCTGGTTTGTGTGATTGCGACCATCGTCGCCCTGTTTGCCGTGGCCTCGGGCGCCGGGGCGGCGCAGACCGGTGGCAGTACCGCGGTGATAAACGGGCAGGAAGCTCCGGCCGGGAGCTATCCTTACATGGCGTTCGTCGTCGATTTCGAAGGAGAATCGGCGAGCCTCTGCTCGGGGACCGTGGTGAGCAGCAACGTGATCCTGACGGCCGCGCATTGCGTGCTCGACGAAACGTTCAGCTCGATCAAAGAACCGGCGGGCTTTCGGGTGGTGACCGGGAACGTCGACTGGGCCTCGTCGCCGCGGACCGTCTCGACCGTCTCCCGGGTCGCGGTCGATCCGAACTTCGCCTACGCCACCTTCCCGTCCTATTTCCCGGTCCGCGGCGACGATGCCTTGCTGCAACTCTCCGCCCCGATCACCCAACCGCCGGTCCGGATCGCGACCTCGCAGGTGTGGAGCACCGGGACGGCCGCGACCTTGGTCGGCTGGGGCGAAGCCACGTCCGGGGGCGGCCCCGTGGAAACGCTCCGCTTCGGCGAAGCGGCGGTCCAGTCGCCCGAATACTGCAAATCGAAGTCGAGCCACTTCGAAGCCCCCTGGTCGGTCTGCGTCCTCGACTACCCCAGCTCCCGGTACTCGATCTGCCACGGTGACAGCGGTGGGCCGCTGCTCGTCTTTCCCGCCGGGGAACCGCTGCAGATCGGAGTCGCGTCCTACGGGGTGAGCGAAACCTGCTCGCCGACCCAGCCCCAGTACTACACCCGCGCCGACGCCATCGCTCCGTGGGTCGCGCTGAAGGTGGGCGAATGGGCTCCTCCTCCCGCGCCACCCGTCACGTCGACGCCTTCGCCTTCGACCGCCCCACCGGCTCCCGCGACGCCCGCCCCGACGCTGCCGATCATGCGACGCGGACAGGCGGTGACCTTCGCCACCCGCGCCCTCCAGGCGGGACTCGGTTGGCGCTTCGGCGGTCGGGTCGACTACCGGGTCACCTGTACCGCCGCCTCGAGCCCGAAGCAGAAGTGCTCGGTGTCCTGGGCGCGGGGCGGCAGGTACTACTGGGGGACCGTCACCGTCTTCTACCTCCTCGAAGGCGGCAAGGTGGTCTGGGGCGACCACTACCGAGTGCAGACGGTGACCGGCTGCCACCCGCGCTGCTCCCGGCAGACGTTCCGCGGGTAGATATCGATCCCGCGGGCCCGAGCGGAGCAGGCCCCCCGGGGTGCGGTCTTCCTAAGCGGCACCCAATCGACCGCGGTCGCGGGCGCTCCCGCCGCCGTCATCAGGGATCTGAGCGCGTGGATCAGCCCGCGTTCCGCGCGTCGCGCCACTGCAGGACCTCGCGGAGTTCGCCCAGGTC
>JAFDWG010000222.1 GCA_018268605.1 Actinomycetota bacterium
CGCAGCTTCGAGTAGATCGTCTTGGCGCCGCAGCGCTCCTGGGATTCGAAGCGCAGGGTCGCGGCGGGCCGATAGACCTTGCCCTGGGCGCAGTTCGGGGTGCAGCCGCGCACGTAGGCGCGCGACGTCGCCGTGGCGGTCGGCCCGCCGTAGCTCGCGTACTTGATCCCGGTCATCGCGAAGGTGCCGTCGGCGGCAAGACCGATCGCGTGCGGCCGGTAGGCGAGTGCCTGGCTGACGACATCGGTCTCGACATAGACCTTGGTCGGCGGGGCGGCGATCGCCGCCGCGGCGCCGGTCACCGCGATCGCCAAGAGGGCGAGGGCGACGAAGACGCTGGCGAGGCGGCGGACCACGGCGCGAGCCTATGGCCCCGCGCCCGATCGGTCAATCATCGCGCCGGCGGCCGCGGATGCGCGCCCAGCGGTCGCGCAACTTGAACCCGAGAACGCCGCCGCCCGCCAGCAGGACGGGGCCGAAGCTGAGCGCCGTCTCCTCGACCGGGATGCCCGCGATGTGCCCGATGGGGAGCATCAGCCCGCGCTCCCCTCCGGCTCGGCAAGCACCCGCTCGAGGTTGTCGAAGCAGCCGTTCCAGCCGTCTTCGTGATCGCGCGCGGTGGCCTCGTCGGCCAGGTTCGAGTGGGTGAAGGTGACGGTCGTGGCGCCGCCGGACTCGACGAACGCGACCTCGATCAGCGTCTCCCGCGCTTCCTCGGAGCGGTCCCAGGTCCAGGTGAAAGCGAGACGGTGCGGCCGTTCCACCTCGGTGTAGTGGCCGCCGCCGCCGTGCAAGTCGCCATCGGTGTCGCGCATGACGACGCGGACGGCGCCGCCGACCCGCAGGTCGACGCTCGCCTCGGGCGTCGACCAGGCGGGTCGCGCGTGCCACCAGCGGCGCAGCACGTCCTCGTGGGTGAAGGCGTCGAAGACGGCGGTCGCCGGCGCCTGGAAGGTGCGCTCGATGACCAATGCCTCCGAGGAGGTCGCGTCAGGCACTGTTCGCTCCCCGCTGGTCCGCGGTGGCGTCGGAGAGGGCGTGCGTGAACGGTTCGCCTCCCTCATATGCGTCGTGGTAGTTCCACCACACATATGCCTGAGTCTGCGGATATCCCTCGGGCGAGTCCTCCCACTTCTCCTGGCGGCCGAGCGGCGTGATGTCGAGGTAGCTCCAGGTGCTGCCGAGCGCTTCGTCGCCGCGCTTGTCGACGAAGTACGTGCGGAAGACCGCGTCCCCCTCGCGGACGAAGACGTTGTGGCCGTGCCATTCGTCGACCCCGAAGTCGAGGTCCCAGTCATCGGTGATCGTGTACCAGGGCACTTCCCATCCCATTTCCTCGCGCAGCCGGGCGATCTCCGCCTGCGGCGCGCGCGAGGCGTAGGCGAGGGTCGTGTCGCGCTCGTTCAGATGGGCTAGGTGGGCGACCTGGTCGGCGCCGAAGGAGCACCCGCGGCAGCCGCGCTCAGGCCAGCCGTCGACGTCGGGGTCGAAGAAGAAGCGGTAGACGATCAGCTGGCGGCGCCCCTCGAACAGATCGAGCAGGGAGACCTCGCCGTCGGGCCCCTCGAACAGGTACTCCTTCGTCACCGCTTCGCGCGGCATCCGCCGGCGTTCGGCGGCAAGCGCGTCACGCGCTCGCGTCAGTTCCTTCTCCTTGACCAGGAGCTCCTCGCGGGCGGCGGCCCACTCCTCGGGCGAGACGACTGGCGGCAGGTTCATCGCTGCTCCTCCTTCAGGTGATCTTCGACTACATCGAACAGGCGGGTCCAGATCTCGCGCTGGCGGACCATCCAGTCGGTCGCCTCGTCGAGCGTCTCGGTCCGCAGCGACAGCACGTGGTTGCGGCCGTCGACGACGCGGCTGAGGACCCCGCTCTCCTCGAGCACCTTCAGGTGCTTGGAGATCGCGGGCTTGGAGACGCCGAAGTCGCTCGTCACTTCGCCCACCGTGGCGGGGCCGACGGCGAGCCGTTCGACGATCTGGCGACGGATCGGATGAGACAGCGCTTTGAATGGACTGTTAACCATCTGGTGAACTATAGCGCAGACGCGATGACGCTCGAAAAAACGTCCGTAAGGCGCCGCTGCGCGGATAGGCTCGCGCTATGCGAAAAGCTCTCGTCTCAGTCCTCTTATCTGCCCTCCTTCTGGCGCTCGCCGCCGCCTCTGCCTCGGCTGCTTCCCCCGCAGCCGCCGGCTCGGCCGCCTGCACGCCGAAGACCGACATCGAGGCGATCGTCGACGACTCCGGCTCGATGGCGATCACCGACCCGAACCGCCTGCGCGTGCAGGCGATGAACCTGCTGATCCAGACGCTGCCGCCGTCGACGACGCTGGGCGCGGTCGAGTTCGGCTCGGGGATCGAAGGCGTCCCGGGCGTCTACGAAGGAACTCCCGCCGCCTACACGCTGTTCCCGCCGGAGGCGATCCAGCCCAACTCGGCGGCGATGGAAGCGGCGCTGAAAGCCAACATCAACGCCGACGATGGGGCGACCGACTACAACAGCGCGTTCGCCAAGGCCGACGCCGACAACCCCGGCTCCCAGGTGCGGATCTTCCTCACCGACGGCGGCCATGACGAGGGCACCTACAACGAAGCGCACCTTGCCCACAACGTTCCGACCTACGTGATCGGCACCGGGCTCTACTCGACCGAAGACAAAGCCCGGCTGAAGAAGATCGCCGCCGACACCGGCGGCAAGGTCTACGAGCTCGAAGACGCGAGCGAAGTACAGGCGGTCGTCAACGACATCGGCGCCGAACTCACCTGCAAGACCGCACCACGCAAGTTCACCGACGAACTGGCCCAGGGCGAATCGAAGACCCACACCGTCACGATCGGGCCGAAGACCAAAGTC
The DNA here is from genome assembly GCA_018268605.1 of Actinomycetota bacterium. Classification (GTDB taxonomy): domain Bacteria; phylum Actinomycetota; class Thermoleophilia; order Solirubrobacterales; family 70-9; genus VAYN01. The sequence goes on from JAFDWG010000222.1 coordinate 2,858, forward strand.
CTACGCGTCACGCTCACCTGGGCGCAGCCGGGGGACAGCTTCAAGCTGACCGGCCTGCGGATCAAGTCCCACGGCAAAGTCGTGGCTTTGGCCCGTCCGCAGAAAGTCGCCAAGCCGAAGAAGCTGAAGGTGACCGTGGCGGCGAAGAGCAGCACCTTCACGGTGTTGAAGATTTCCCACCTGCGGCCAGGCACCCTGCAGTTCGCGGTGAAGGGCGCGAAGGTCTCCGGTGGGGCGGCGAAGGTCACGACCCAGGTCGGGGGCGAAACCGGCTGAGCCGTGAAGCGGCCCTCGCGCCGCCCGCC
>JAFDWG010000223.1 GCA_018268605.1 Actinomycetota bacterium
AGCAGCGCGATCTCGCGCGCCCGTTTCACGGCCACCGACAGCTGACGCTGGTGGGCGCGGGAAAGGCCGGTGACTCGACGGCCGCGCGTCTTCCCCTTGTCGGAGAGGAAGCGGCGCAGAAGGTTAAGGTCCTTGTAGTCGACTACTTCGGAGTTGACCCGCGTGTATTTGCGGGGACGGGCGCGGTCGGCGCCACGGCGGCCCCGACGGGCGCCTCCGGTCGATGAAGTCTCACGTGCTCTAGGCATAGGCGACGGCGAAGCCTACAGAAATGCGACGGTCGGCGCCTTCGCGCCGACCGGTCGACTTGCTACGGGTTTCGCGACGTTCGGCTCAGAAGGGAATGTCGTCTTCTTGGCCACCCGTCGAGACCGGACCGAAGTCCGATTCGTCGGCCGGGACGTCGCTCTGCGGCGGGCTGTAGGACTGCTGCGGCTGCTGCTGCTGGTACTGCTGGCCGCCACCGTTGCCGTTCGGGGCACCGCCACCGCCGTCGCGGGAGCCGAGGAACTGGACCGAGTTGGCGATGATCTGGACCGCCTGGCGTTTGCTGCCGTCTTTGGCCTCCCACTCACGCCAGTCAAGGCGACCTTCGACCGCCAGCGGCCGACCGCGCGACAGGTAGTTGGCGCAGTTCTCGCCCTGGGCACCGAAGACGACCACGTCGAAGTAGTTGGGCTTGTCGACCCACTGGCCGCTCTGGTCTTTACGCCGGCTGTTGACCGCCACCCGCATCTCGCAGACGGACATCCCTCCGTTGGTGCTGCGGAGCTCCGGATCCTTGGTGAGGTTCCCGGTGATGACCACCACGTTCACGTTCGAAGCTGCCAAGACTCTTCACTCCCTTGAATTCGTTAGTTGACCTTCAGTCTAGGCCTGGGCACGGCGCGACTCTCCCCCCTCGGGAAAGGGGAATGACGGAAAGAGCGGGCGGAACGGTGCCGGAGAGGAGGTGCTACTCGCCGGCCGGCTCAGCGGCGGCTGCGGGCTCAGGCTCGGACTCGACCGGAGCTTCGTCGCGCGGGCCTTCGCCACGAGGGCCGCGGTCACCGCGGTCGCGCGGGCCATCGGTGCGCTCACGCGGGCCGGGGGCGGCGACGGCGGGCGGCACCAGCGTCGGCGTGTTCGCGTCGACTTTGAAGATGCGGAAGCGCAACACGCCGTCGGCGATCTTCAGTTCGTGGTCGAGCGACTCGAGCAGGTCGTTCGTCGCCTTGAAGCGGAACCAGCGGTAATCAGCCTCGGTGCGGCGGTTGATTTCGTAGGCCATCTTGCGAAGGCCCCAGGTGTTCTCCTGTTTGAGGCTGCCGGCCGACTCGATCTGGCCACGGGCCTGCTGGGCCAGGGCGTCCCTGGCGGGGGCATCTTGTTGCGGGTCCAGCATCAGGACCAGCTCGTATTCGCGGGGTGCGGCCATAAGCGACGGCGCACTATAGCCAAGTCAGTGCGGCGCGAACTCCTGACTACCGTCGCCAGGCACGGATCGGGGTGCCGGCGGGGCTTCCGGGAGGGGCGTCGGGACCGCTTCGGGCTCGGGTTCGGCAGCCGGCGGCGGGACGTATTCGGGGGCCGGTGGCGGTGCCGGTTCGACCGGGTTCGGGCTGGAGTCGACCGGTTTCGGCGGCGTCAGGCGGTGATGGCGCGCGGTGCGAGGCTCGCTCCGATCGCGAGTCCGGTGGCGGCGGTGTTGGCGCGTCCGGGTGCCGATCTTCGCCCTGGCGGCGGGCTCGTCGGGGACGGGATGGCGATGTGGTTTCGTCGGCTTGGGCCGGACGGGCGGCTTCGGTACGCGGAGAGGCGGCTCCGGCTCGCGGGCCGCCGGCTTCGCCCTCGGCAGGCCGACGTTCGCCGGGATCGGCGGCGGCTCAGGCGCATGAAGCAGCGCGGGGACCAACCGCAACGCGACCAGTCCCACGACCGCGATCGCCGCCACCCGCGCGACCCCGCGCCATCTGATCCGCACGCCCGCCACAGCCCCTCAAGGGCCCGGCGGACCGGATCTCTCCCCCGTCGTCCCGGAAAGCCTATGAGGAAGCCCGCGCGGCGCGGGCTTTTTCGATGTCGGCGAGCTGGTCGTCGACCCAGTCCCCGGGATCGCGGGCGAAGATGATGTCGCGCAGGCCCTGGGCCAGCTCGGCCTTGCGCTCCGGCTCCATCGTCAGCGCGCGGTAGATCGCGTCGGACTGCTCCTGGATGTCGAACGGGTTCACCGTGATCACCCAGTCCTCGAGCTCCTGGTGGGAGCCCGTGTTCTCGGAGAGCATCAGCACGCCGTCACGGGTATTGACCGCCGGCGCCTCCTTGGCGACCAGGTTCATGCCGTCGAAGATCGCGTTGACCATCAGCAGGTCGTAGTGCTTGTAGCGGGCGACGGCATCGGCGAAATTCTCGTAGATCCGCAGGTCGATCGGCATCCAGTCGGTGGTGCCGTGGCGGTGGTTGACGACGGCGACCAAAGCTTCGATCCGCTCGCGGTACTCGGCGTACTCCGGCACGTCCTGGCGGGACGGCTGCAGGTGGGCGACGAAGGTCACCTGTTCGCGAAACTCCGGGTGCTCGGTAAGGAAGGTGTCGAAGGCGGTGAATCCGCGCAGCACGTTCTTCGAGAGGTCGGCCCGGTCGACCCGGATGATCAGGTAGCGCCGCCGCCGCTCCAGCACCTCGCGCTCGGCTTCGGCCACCTCCTTGGACGCGGCAGCGCGTCGCAGGCGCTCGGCGTCGATCCCCAGCGGATACGCCCGCGTGAGGGTCTTGTGGCCTTTATAGACGACCTCCCCGGCCACGTAATCGACCTCCGCCCCTTCGAGCAGTTCGTCGCAGCAGCGCATGAAGTTGATCGTGTAGGCGTGGGTGTGGAAGCCGATGATGTCGTTGGCCAGCATCCCCTCGTAGATCGCTTCGCGGATCCGCTTCGGCAGCACCCGCCAGCTGTCGGGCTGGGACCAGGGGATGTGGACGAAGAAGTGGAGGAAGGCATCCGGGCGCTCGGAGCGGATCTTCCCCGGCGCCGTGTAGAGGTGGTAGTCGTGCAGCATCACCAGCGGCGCCTCCTGCCCCTCGATCTGCTTGACCACCGCCGCGGCGATGTCGGAGTTGACCTGCTGGTAGCCCTCGTCCCAGGCGTCGAGCTCCTCCTGGCGGATGTCCGGCGCGTT
>JAFDWG010000224.1 GCA_018268605.1 Actinomycetota bacterium
CCGTGCTGGGCGGGGAAGTAGCCGGTCATCAGGCTGGAGCGCGACGGCGAGCACATGCAGGCCGCGGTGCAGGCCGATTCGAAGGAGAGGCCGTGGCGCGTCAGCCGGCGCATCCCCGGCAGGTTCTCCCGCATCCAGTTCGGCGGGAAGTGCTGGATCAGCCGCTCCTGGTCGGTGAGGAAGAGGATCACGTTCTTGCCGCCGAGACCCTTCGCGCCACCTTTCGGCGCCCCGAGCGCCTTGTCCAGGCCCAGGGCCGGGGACAGCATCGCCGCCGCGGCGGCCCCCGCCCCGGTGCCGAGCAGCTGTTTACGGGTCAGACCGCCATCGCGGCGCTCCTCGGTCATTTGATCCTCCTGAAGACGTCGACCGCGCTTGAGAACTGCGAGGTCGAGTAGACGTTTCTGCCATCGGGGCTGACGACGATCGAGCCCGCTCCGCCGAGCGCGCGCCCGGGGGAGCAGCCGTGGACCTTCGCCGAGGCGAGGCAGCCGCGTTCGCCGGACTTCTGCGTGACCACGCCCGTTTCCGGATCGCGGTCGAAGACGTCGATCGCCCCGGTCTGGAAGGCGGCGACGTAGACGCTGGTCCCGTCGGGGGAGACATCGATGCCCTCCGGCGCCTGCATCGCGCGGCCGAAGCCGCAGCCGGGCGAGCGCATGAATACGGTGCACCCGTTCGGGCTCGGCGTGCCTTCCGCGGCGGGGACCGTTTCCTTGCCCGGGCCTTTTTCTTTGGACACCTGGCGGGAGGGCCCGGGCGGCTGGCTCAGGGTGACGCTTCCCGTGACCTTCTGGAAGGTCGTCAGGCTGTTGCTGGTGAGCGAGGTGGCGTAGGCGTCGGAGCCGTCGGGCGAGAACGCCATCGCGTTGACGCCGGCGAACTCGTAGCCGAGCGCGCAACCTTCGACCTTCACGTTCGTCACGCAGCCGGCCTGGGTGAGGGCCCCGGTCGAGGCGTCGCGGGCGAGGAAGCCGATCGCGCTGGAGAAGGCGGCCTCGGGGTAGACCCCGGTGCCGCTCGGGTTGATCGCGAGGCCCTCGACGTGGTTCAGCTGGGTGCCCTTGGCGCAGCCTTCGGCGCCCGCTTCGGTGATGCACCCGGCGGTGCCGGAGAGTTGGGTCAACGCCCCGGCCGCGCCGGCGCGGGAGAACGAGATGACGCCCGAGCCGGCGAAGTCGCCGACGTAGACGTTCTTGCCGTCGGGGGAGACGACGACCACGTCGGGCCACTTCAGCGCCCGGCCGGCGGTGCAGCCGGGGATCGGCAGCCCGGAGATGCAGCCGGACGCGGCGGGCGGCAGCTGGCGTAGCTGCCCGGTCACCCGGTTGCGGTGGAAGGCGATGACAGATGCGCCGTCGCGGGTGGTGGCGTAGACGTTCTTGCCGTCGGGGCTGACCGCCACCGAGTTCGGCGCGTCGAGGCCGATCGCGAGGCCGCAGCCCTGCGCCCCTTTCACCTTGCCGAGCACCGAGGCGACGCAGCCCGCTTTGCCCTTCGGCTGGCTGAGCGCGCCGGTCGCCCGGCTGCGGTCGAAGACCGCGATCGCGTCGGCGCCCGAGGCGGCGACGTAGACGTTGCGACCGTCGGGGCTGATCGCGATCGCGTGCGAGCCGACGCCCGGGCCGGCGCCTTTCAGCGCCCGCGCCTTGCCGCAGAGCTTCTTCGAGGCTTTGCCTTCGGCCAGGCAGCCGAGCCGGCCCGGCAGCTGTTCGAGGCTGCCTTCGCTGGTTTCGACCGGCGGCTGGACGTGTTCGGTGCCCCCTTTACCGCCTTTCGAGGGTTTGCCCGGCGCCGCCGAGGCGCTCGCCGAGAGGGCGACCGCTAGGAGCGCGATCAACCCCAGGATCGGGATGTAGAGGCGGGATCGGCTCATCGGAGCGAGATTCTTCACTTACCGCCGGACCCTTCGCCGATCACACCGATCCGGAAGCCGAGCCAGGGGTACGTTTCGCGGAAGAAGGTGTTCTTCTGCGGTTGCGGCCCGATCGCCGAGAGCCACAGCTGGTAGACGGGCGCGTTGGGGACGCCGCCGTGGAGGCGCCGCCAGACCCGGTGGCCTTTGACCCCGAACGGCGGTTTGGTGATCGTGTCGGTCCACTCGACCGCGTTGCCGCCCTGTTCGAGCGTGCCCCACGGACCGAAGGTCCCGGCCTGGCCGACCGTGTTGAGGCTGCCCTGATAGGCCTTTTCGTATGCCTTCGCCGGCATGTGGAGCGGGTTGACCTGCCTGCACGCTTCTTCGGTCTGGTTCGACGGGCACCAGTACGCGGCGGGCTTGCCTTCGGCGTGGAAGTTGGCCAGCGGCTGGACGCTCGCGTTGGTGACGTCGCCGGTGGCCGGATCGAGCGTCACCGGGTTGGGCGCGGTTTCTTCGGGGTTTTCGCTGGGGATGCTGGGGCCGGTCGGGTACCACCAGTAGGAGTTGGTGCCGAAGCCTTCCCGGTTGTAGTAGGCGGCCTTGATCCACTCGTTCTGGCTCGGGATGACGAAGCCCGTGCCGCTGGTCCGCACCGGGGCGCGTTTGTGCATGTCGTACATGCCCGTCCCGGTCTTCCGCGACAGCCGCACCTTGTAGGTGACGTACCTGAATTCGGTGTTGCCGGACCCGACGGTCGATTCCGACTTCGACAGTACCTTGCCGTTGGCGACGGAGTTGTCGAAGCGGGCGGCGCGAAGGAAGTCGGCGAAGCCATAGGGCTTGTCGTTCCATTCCGGCGCCGCGGCGGTGTAGTGCCTGCCGGGGCCCGCCACCGCCGAGTAGTCGATCTGTCCGAAGCGCGGCCAGGCGGCGCCGCTCTCGTCCGGTGAGTAGAGGTCCATCTGGTTGCGGCCGAAGGGGTCGACCGTGTTGAGGAAGGCGACGTACTGTTCGACCGTCACTTCGACCTCGCCGATCCCGTATTCGTAGGGGACGCTGCCGACTTCCTGGCAGGGGTCGGGCAGTTTGGTCCCGGGGAGCGTCGGTTCCGCCGGCGTTTCCGCGCAGCTCTTGTAGAGCCCGGGAGTGAAGGGGATGATCCCGACCGGGGCGTTGCCCGGCTTGCCGACCTTCGCCATCGTGAAGGTGAGGACCGCGGGCTTCGGCACCTTGAAGTGCGGCCGGGCGCTCGCGAGCGCCGGGA
>JAFDWG010000225.1 GCA_018268605.1 Actinomycetota bacterium
GCCACAGCCTGCCCGGGCCGTGGACGGGACGGCCGTGCTCGCCGCAACGCCTTGCCTCCCTTGCCTCGGGCGCCGGCTTTCCGACGCCCGAACCCTCGGCCCCTCGCCTCTCCCCTACGCCGTTTCCGCCTCCACCTGGGCGTTCCAGTCGGCTTTGGCTTCGCGCCAGCCTTCGTCGGTCAGGGTCCGCTTCCAGTAACCGGAGGCGTGGAGGCGCTCGGTGGGGATGGCGCGGTCGACGACGAGGTGGCGGTGGGCCAGGCGGACCGAGGTGGCCTCGCCGTGGACGTAGGCGTGGACGGAACCAGGCGGGAAGGCGAGGGTGGCGAGGGCCTCAGCGAGGGTCTCGTCGCGATCGTCGTGGAGCCAGTGGACCTCGAGGTCGCCGGGACTGGTCAACTCGACGTGCTCCTCGGGGCCGTGGACCTGGAGGAAGACGTGGACCGGGCGCCCGGCCGGGATGCGGCCGAGCGAGACGGAGATCGCCGGGATGCAGCTGAGGTCGCCGGCCAGGAGGTGCCAGTCAGCGGCGGGATCGGGGGCGTAGCCCCCTCCGGGACCTCTCATCTGCAGGGTGTCCCCGGGAGCGGCGGCAGCGGCCCAGGGGCCGGCGATGCCCTCGTCGCCGTGGACGACGAAGTCGATCGTCAGGAGGCCCCGCTCGGCGTCCCAGTCGCGCACGGTGTAGGTGCGGACCTTCGGCCGCTCGTCCTCGGGCGCGGCCTCGCGCGGGAATTGCAGCTTGACGTAGTGGTCGGTGAAGGCGCCGAGCTCGAAGCCGGCGAGGCCGTCGCCGCCGAAGACGATCCGGGTCAGCGTCGGCGTCAGCTCCTCGACCGACTCGACCCGCCCGGTCAGAAGGGGCCGGTTGCGGGCGCGCTCCTTTTGTGGCGTCGTTGCGATGCGCTCACGATACGGAGTCGACCTCGCGGGCCCCGGTGTGCTCGAGGATCGCCTCGGTGAGGAGGGGCCAGAGCGGCTCCGGCCGGTCGTGTCCCATGTCGTCGACCATCAGCAGCCGGGCGCCCGGCACGAGCTCCGCGGTGCGTTCGCCGCCGTCGGGCCCGATCAGGGTGTCATCGCGACCGTGGATCACCAGGGTCGGGAGGTCGAGGGCGCGCAGGCCGTCGGCGCGCGGGCCGGTCGCCAGGATCGCGGCGAGCTGGCGGCTTACTCCCTCGGGGTAGAAGCAGCGGTCGAACTGTTCCCCGGCAAGGGCTTCGAGGCGGTCGCGGTCGCCGTAGCGCTTCGACGCCCAGATCAGGCCCTTGGTCGCCGAGGCCTCCATATATGGAGAGCGCTCGGTCGGCGACGGGGTGAGTAGAGCCTGCAGCGCCTCGGGCGTCGGCCCGCCGTACTCGGGCTCGCCGGTCGTCGACATCATCGAGGTCAGCGAGAGCAGGCGCTCGGGCCGCTCGATCGCCAGCTGCTGGGCGATCATGCCGCCCATCGAGGCCCCGAGGACGTGGGCGCGGTCGATACCCAGCCCGTCGAGGAGCGCCGCCGCGTCGGCCGCGAGGTCGCTCAACGTGTAGGCGGCGATCTCGGCGACGCGTGCCTCATCGCCCGCTTCCGCCGCCGCGACCAGCGCCCCCATGTCGACCTCGACCCCGTCCAGCTTCGTCGACAGTCCCGAGTCCCGGTTGTCGTACTCGATCACGTACCGCCCGCCCGCCGCGAGCATCCCGGAGAACGCACGGGGCCAGGCGATCAGCTGGGTGCCATAGCCGGTGACGAGCAGCAGCGGCCGGTCGGCGGGTGAGCCGATGGTCTCGTAGGCGAGTTCGATTCCGGTGGGAGTGGTGAGCGTCGGCACGGCGGGAGGGCTAGGCGATCCGCCTGCGTGCGAGGAGCAGGAGCGCCGCCGCGGCCACCGGGAGCGCGAGCGCCTTCGCGGCGCGCTTCGCGTCGTCGCGGTCGAGGACGACGGTCGACTCGATGCCCGCCACCGTCCCGACGATCGCGACGCCGTCGGCGCGGCGCTCGACCCGGCGGTACTCGAAGGGATACTCACCGAAGGGCGTGCCGACCCTCATGCGGCGACCGCCTTCAACTCGACCAGGGACTCATGGAGGAGCTCGTGGATGTCCTGGCCCGGGGGGCCTTCGATCCAGCGAGCGAAGGCGATGCGCAGGACGGCGATGCCGGCCTCGGCGGCCAGGCTCGCGGCGGGTTCGGTGACGCCGCGGTCGCGCAGGGCGGCGGCGGCGGCCGTGGCGAAGCCGTTCATCTTGATCAGCTCACGCTCCTGGAGGTCGGGGTTGGCGGCGATGATCGCCTGGCGCTTGCGCGCGCCGGCGTCGCCGACGTCCTGGAGGCGGTCGGCCATCGCGTCGAGGCCGGCGGCGACCGCGTCGAGAGGGGAGGCATCGGCGGGGGCGGCGGCGATCGCTTCGACGAAGCCGGCCTCCAAGAGTTCCGTCCCGGAGAAGAGCACCTCCCGCTTGTCGCCGAAGTAGCGGAAGAAGGTGCGTTTGGTGAGGCCCGCGCGCTCGGCGATGTCGGCGACCGTGGTCCCCTCGAAGCCGCGCTCCTCGAAAAGCTCCATCGCCGCCTCCGTCAGACGACCCAGGGCTCCTGGCTTCCATCTGGCCACGCCCACATTCTAGGTGATGTCACGCCATGACATCAGGTGCTAAGCTGTGATGACACGTAGTGACATCGCGGCCACACCGTCGTCGATGCTGATTCGATCCGAACCACTTGGAGGTCCCTCATGCGTGTATTCGTCACCGGCGCGTCCGGTCACATCGGCCTGCCCGTCACCGAAGAGCTGATCGGCGCCGGCCACCAGGTCGTCGGTCTCGCCCGCTCCGACGCCTCGGCAGCCAAGATCGATGCGGCCGGCGCGAGCGTGCGCCGCGGCGATCTCGACGACCTCGACGGACTGGCGGCCGCGGCGAGCGAGGCCGACGGGGTCATCCACCTCGCCTTCAAGCACGATCTGATGGCGACCGGGAAGATGGAGGCCGCGATCGCCGCCGACCTGGCCGCGACCCGGGCCTTCGGCGACGCGCTCGCCGGCACCGGCAAGCCCCTCGTCAACACCAGCGGGACGCTGATCCTGGCGCTGGCGGGAGTGAGCGGGCGGCCCAGGACCGAGG
>JAFDWG010000226.1 GCA_018268605.1 Actinomycetota bacterium
TCCCGCCCCTCGACGTGGAGGCCGAGACCGAGCGACAGATGGCCGACCTGGGCGGCTAAGATCCGGCGCCGATGGCCGCCGATCCAGAGGAGAACCTCTACGAGGTCGAGGAGCTGCTGAACCAGCCCGGGACCTACTTCAACCCGCAGACCGAGGTCGTCGTGATCGTCGACGACTCCGCCTCGATCGACCAGGAGGTCTTCAACATGGAGGCCTACGAGGGCGCCGAGTGGGTCCGCATCTCCGACGACGTCCCGGTCGACGAAGACGGGCGGGACCGCGCCCTGGAGGCCTTTCAGACCTCCTACCATCCCGGCTCCACCGGGTCCGTCTCGGCGACAGCGCTCGAACAGGGCGACGAGGAGCTCGACGAGGACGAGGACGGCCAGGACCCCGGTCGCGAGGACGCCGACGGCGGCGCCCTCGAAGACTGACCCCGCCGAGGTCACATCGTCGAACCCACAAGCGCGCGGGCGCGCGCTAGGTTGCCTCGAAATTCCGATCCGAACCGACGAAGGGACACGATGGCCGCGACCACGATCACCGAGCACGAGGCCGAGCAGGTTCAGAAAGCGAACGCGACCGGTAAGCAGCCCGTCGTCTTCGTCCACGGGTTGTGGCTCCTGCCGAGCAGCTGGGACCGTTGGGCGGCCGTCTTCAAACGCGCCGGCTACGTCACTCTCACCCCCGGCTGGCCGGATGACCCGGAGACCGTCGCCGAGGCCAAAGAGCACCCCGAGGTGTTCGCCAAGAAGTCGATCGGCCAGATCGCCGACCACTTCGACGAGGTGATCCAGGGCCTCGACAAGAAGCCGGCGATCATCGGCCATTCCTTCGGCGGCCTGCTGACCCAGATCCTTGCCGGCCGCGGCCTCTCCGCCGCCTCGGTCGCCTTCGACTCGGCGCCCTTCCGCGGCATCCTGCCGCTGCCGATCTCGACGCTGAAATCGGGCAAGCCGGTGCTGGGCAATCCAGCCAACCGCGGCCGCGCGATCCCGCTCACCTACGACCAGTTCCGCTACTCCTTCGCCAATACCGTCAGCGAGGAGGAGGCGATGCAGCTCTACAACGAATTCTCGGTACCGGGGGCGGGCGTGCCACTGTTCCAGGCAGCGGCCGCCAACTTCAACCCGTGGTCGGAGGCGAAGGTCGACCACAAAAATCCCGACCGCGGGCCGCTGCTGATCGCCTATGGCAGCGAGGACCACGTCTCGCCGAAGGCGATCAGCGAGGCGATCTTCAAGAAACAGGAGAAGAACGATGGGGTGACCGAGATCGTCGAGATCGAGGGCGCAAGCCACGGCCTGACGATCGACAGCGGCTGGCGCCCGGTCTGCGATATCGCCCTGAAGTTCGTCCAGCGCTACGTCTGATGGACCTCGGCCTCGAAGGCAACGTCGCGGTCGTCACCGGTGCCGGCAAGGGGATCGGCCTGGCCGTGACCAAGGCGCTGGCCGGCGAGGGCGCGCTGGTCGTCGCCGGCTCGCGTTCGACCGGGTCGCTCGAAGGGCTGGAGCGGGTGACGCCCGTCGCCGTCGATCTGGCGGCGCCGGGCGGCGTGGCCGAGCTGGTTGGACGCGCGGTCGAGGATTTCGGCCGCGTCGACGTCCTGGTCAACAACGTCGGTGCGGTGAAGATCCGCACCGAGGGATTCTTCGGGACCAGCGACGAGGAGTTCGAATGGGCGATGCAGATGAACTTCTTCATCGCCCTGCGGGCCACGCGGGCGGCGCTCGTGTCGATGGTCGAGGCGGGCTCGGGGTCGATCGTCAACATCGCCTCGGTCAACGCGTTCTTCCAGCCCGACGCCGGGACGATCGACTACGGCGCCGCCAAGGCCGCCCTGATCAACCTGGCGAAGTCGCTCTCGCAGGAGTTCGGCCCGCGGGGGATCCGGATCAACTCGATCTCCCCCGGCCCGGTCGCGACCGACCTCTGGCTCGGCGAGCACGGGGTCGCTGAGACCGTCGCGGCGGCGACCGGCACCGACGCGGCGACCGCGCGCGAGCAGGTGACCGCCGGGATCGCCACCGGCCGCTTCACCGAGCCCGCGGAGGTCGCCAACCTCGTCGCCTTCCTCGCCTCGGAGCGAAGCGCCAATGTCACCGGGGCCAACTACGTGATCGACGGCGGCCTGATCAAGACCACCTGACCCGGGGTGCGGAGCCGAGATATCGTGCGAGCCATGCTCGAGCAAGGGGACAAAGCTCCCGCCTTCACGCTGCCGGATCAGGACGGAAACAAGGTCAAGCTCTCGGACTTCAAAGGGCAGACCGTCGTCCTCTACTTCTACCCGCGTGCCGATACGCCGGGCTGTACGACCCAGGCCTGCGGGATCCGGGACCGGAGCGACGAGTACGCGAAGTACGCCGTCAAGGTGATCGGGGTCTCACCCGACGAGCCGGAGGCGATCAAGAAGTTCGACGACAAGTACGACCTCGGCTTCACCCTGGTCGGCGACGTCGATCACAAGGTGGCGGAGAAATACGGAGCCTGGGGCGAGAAGTCGATGTACGGCAAGAAGTACATGGGCATGCTCCGCTCGACCTTCATCATCGATCCGAAAGGCAAGATCGCCCGGGTCTTCCCGAAAGTCCAGCCGAAAAAACACGACGCCCTCGTGTTGAAGGCGCTGGACGAACTCGCTGGGTAGCGACTGCGGCACCGGGGGAGTCGGAACCCGGCGCAAGGGACGCAAGGGCTTGCGGCGAGCCCGGCCGTCTCGTCCACGGCCCGGGCAGGCTGTGGCCGTGGCCGAGACGGCCGGGGTATGAAAGGTGAGGAGTAGGTGCGACGCCGTCCCGGGAGACGTGCGGGAGATGCCACGAAGTCCACGCTTCCGCGGGTGAGAGCGTGAGAAGTCCTGGCTTCCGTGCGTGTCGCACAACACCGCGGCGACGCTCGGTGAGTTGAGCCGCCTATGGCGGGCCTAACTCACCGAGCGGCGATCGGGGTCCGACGGAACCGTCATGGATGGCCACGGAATCAGACAGAAGGCGCGAGGAAGAGTGGAGTTCCCGACGTCTTCGTCAATTCATCGGCCGAGGTGTGG
>JAFDWG010000227.1 GCA_018268605.1 Actinomycetota bacterium
CATAAGCGGTGGTGTCGGAGTGAATCCTCGTCGATCACGATGCCGAGGCCGGGTCCCGGTGCCTCGTGCAGGAGGTCGCCCTCCAGGGCGCACTCCTCGGCGGCGATCGTCTCGGCGAAGAGGCGACGGGTCGCGAGGCCATGGGCGAGGCGCTCCTCGGCAGGCGTGCGGGCATCGATCCGCTCCGCGAGGCGGCGCCCGATCGCGATCCCGACCGGGCCGTCGAGCGCACTTGCGACGTAGGTGCGCATGATCGCGGCGATCTCCTCGCCCGCCTCGATCCCGCCGACCTTGGACAGCTTCACGCCGGTGATCCCGAAGGCGCTCGCCGCGACCGACTCGCGGGCGTCGACGGCGGTGACGATGCTCTCGTCGCCGGCCAGCGGGATCCGCGTCCGCCAGGCCAGGTCGGCCGCCTCGGCGATCGTCTTGACCGGCTGCTCGACCAGCTCGATCCCCAGCGGCTCGATCGTGGCGAGGATCCGCGTCGCCTCGTCCAATGACCACGCCGCGTTGGCGTCGAGCCGGATTCTCGCCTCCGGGCCGAGCGCCGCCCGCACCGCCTCGACCTGCGCGATGTCCTCACCGGTGCCGACCTTCAGCTTGAAGGTTCCGAACCCGGCCTTCGCCCAGCGCACCGCCTCGGCGGCGACCGCGGGGGGCGGGCCGCTGACCAGGGTCGCGTTGCAGCACACCGGGACGTGCTCGCCCTTGGTCCCCTTTCGCTTCTCTCGCAGATCGAGGAGCGCGGTCGAGAGCGCGCAACGGGCGGGCCGCGAGAGCTTCTCGGGCGCGGGCGCGAACGGGTCGATCGCCTCCAGTTCCCGCACCACCTTCGCGATCGACACGCTCCCGCGCAGACTCAACGGCACCGCTTCGCCGAGCCCCTCGACGCCGTCCTCGTCCCGGATCCGCAGTAGCACCATCTCCCGGCGGGTCAGGCGCCCTCGCGCGGTCACGTACGGCTCCTTGAAGGGAAGCGCGTAGGGGACGACCTCGGTCAACCGTCTAGACCGAGAGCAGCAGGCCGATCGTGACCAGCAGGCTGTAGGCCGCGAGCAGGCCGCCGGTCGCGGCCAGGCATTTGTTCAGCGCCGGGCCGTCGGTGCGCGTTTCGAGGACCCGGATCGGTTTGATCGCCAGCGGGATCGCCAACAGTCCGATCAGCGGCCACCACTGGCAGTCCCCGGCCCAGATCGTGAAGGGCAGGATGAGGAAGGCCCCGGCGACGAGCACCTTGTACATGTTGATCGCGTTGGCACGGCCCATCCGCACCGCTGAGGTGTTCTTTCCGGCCCGCCGGTCGGTCTCCAGGTCGCGCACGTTGTTGACGACGAGGATCGCCGTGGCGAGGAAGCCGACCGCGATCGAGAGCCCCAGAGGCAACGCCGCCACGTCCTCGGTCTGGACGTAGAAGGACCCGTTGACGGCGACGAGGCCGAAGAAAAGGAAGACGAATACCTCGCCCAGGCCGGCGTAGCCGTACGGGCGGGGGCCGCCGGTGTAGAGGACGCCCGCGGCGATCGAGGCGACGCCGACGACCAGGATGATCCACCCCGCGACGACCGCCAGGTAGATGCCGCAGGCGACCGCGACGCCGAACGCCACCCAGGTCGCGGTGAGGACCCGCCGGGGCGTGACCAGGCCCGCTGAGGTGACCCGCACCGGCCCGAGCCGGTCGGCGGTGTCGGCGCCGCGGCGGGCGTCGGAGTAGTCGTTGGCGAGGTTGGTGCCGATCTGGATGAAGATCGAGCCGATCAGAGCGGCGACGAAGGCAAGCCAGCGCGGTAGGTGCCCCGCGTACTGCCAGGCGGCGGCGGTCCCCACCAACACCGGCGCGATCGCCGCCGGCAAAGTCCGCGGCCGCGCCGCCTGGACCCAGATCACCGGGCCTCCCGGTGGCACTTGTGCATGATGGAGACGATATGAGAATCGACGACTGGCTCGCTCAGCGGGCGCAGAGCTGCCCCGAGCGGTGCGCGCTGATCGCCGACGACACCGAGGTCACCTACGCCGAGCTGGAGGCGGAAGCGAACTGGGTCGCGCGCCGGCTCGCCGCCCACGGCGTGCGCCGGGGCTCCACCGCGGCGCTGACGATGCACCCCCGCCGCGAGCAGGTGGTGCTCGCCCACGCGCTGATGAAGGTCGGCGCGGCGCTCCTGCCGCTCAGCCCCCGCCTCACCGAGGCCGAGCGCGCCGGGGTGATCGCCGAGGTCGAACCGATGGTGGACCTGGACGACCCCGGCCTCCTCACCCAGACCGAGGCCGACCTGCCGCTGCTCGGCGAGCACGACACCGACGACATCTGCGCCTACGTCCTCAGCTCGGGGTCTACCGGGACGCCGAAGCCGATCGGCCTCACCTACGGGAACTTCCTCTGGAGCGCGATGGGCGGCGCCTTCAACATCGGCGTCGACCCTGCCGACCGTTGGCTCTGTTGCATGCCGCTGGCCCACATCGGCGGGCTCAGCATCGTGGTCCGCTCGGCGATCTACGGGACGACCGCGGTCGTCCACGACGGCTTCGACGTCGACCGGGTCGCCCAGGCCCTGGCCGAGGAGCGGATCACCGTGATCTCGCTGGTCACCACGATGCTGAACCGCCTCCTCGACGCGGGCGCCGACCTCTCCGGCCCGCGGGCGATCCTCGTCGGCGGCGGGCCGGTCCCGGCATCGATGCTCGCCGAGGCGATCGAGCGGGGCGCCACCGTCGTCCAGACCTACGGCCTCACCGAGACCTGCTCGCAGGTGACGACCCTGGCCCCCGAGGACGCGCTGCGCAAGATCGGCTCGGCCGGTCGCCCGCTGCTCTCCAGTCACGTCCGCATCCGCGACGGCGAGATCCTCGTCCAGGGCCCGACCGTCGCCCCCGGCCGCTACGACGAATCCGGCTGGCTCCACACCGGCGACCTCGGCCACATCGACGACGAAGGCTTCCTCTACGTCCAGGACCGGATCGACGACATGATCGTCACCGGTGGCGAGAACGTCGTCCCCTCCGAGGTCGAGGAGGTGCTCCTCAGCCATCCGGCGGTGGCGGACGCGGCC
>JAFDWG010000228.1 GCA_018268605.1 Actinomycetota bacterium
TTGTGCAACACGCACCGAAGTCAGCGCTTCTCACGCTCTCACGCACGGAAGCGTGGACTTCCCGACATCTCCCGCGCATCTCCCGCAACGGCGTCGCACTTCCTCCTCACCTCTCATACCCCGGCCGTCCCGGCCACGGCCACAGCCTGCCAGGGCCGTGGACGGGACGGCCGGGCGCAAGCCCTTGCGTCCCTTTCCTCGGGTGCCAGCCCCCCGACCCCCGAGCCCTAAGCCGACTGCGCCGCCCTGACAGCCGCCAGAGCCGCCTCGTCCCGTGCCGCCGTCATCGGGTAGCGGACTCTCAGGTCGAGCGGGGCGTCGGCGAGATCGCCGTCGCCGAAGGCAACGGCTCCGCCTGCCTCGCGGACGATCAACTGGGCGGCCGCCGCGTCGACGGAGCGGCACGGGCGGAGGCTGAGGAAGGCGTCGAAGCGGCCGGCGGCGACGTAGGCCGCGGTGATCGCGATCGAGCCGACGACACGCAGGCGGTAGGCGTTGCCGGCGAGGGACTGGAGGGCCGGGATGGTCCAGTCGGGCTCGGCGGACTCGAGGCCGACGACTTCGAGGCGGCCGTTGCCGGATGAGACCTGGGCCGCACGGTCGCCGACCGTGGCGCCCTCGCCGCGGGTCGCCATGAACTCCTCGTCGGCGCCGAAGTCGTGCACGAAGCCGAAGCGGACATCGGCCATCGAATCCCCCTCGGCGATCGCGATCGAGAGGCTGTGGGACGGGATCGTGCGGCGCGCGTTCAGCGAGCCGTCGATCGGGTCGATCACGACGCGTGCCACCCCGCCCTCGCCGAAGACGACCTCGCCGCGCTCCTCGGAGACGGCGACGAAGGAGGCCCCTTCGGCACCCAGCTTCTCCAGCTCGGCGAAGACCTCGTCCTCGCATTCGCGGTCGATGATCAGGGTGTGGTCGCCGCCCTCGCCGACCCCCTCGTAGTGGGTGCGTTCCTCACTCGTCACCACGCGTTCGAAGATGCGGCGCTGCGCCGCGACGATGCGGCGGCAGATCCGGGGCCAGTCGGCGGCAAAGACGTCCATGGCGACGGACTCTATGGATTCGCGGGTGCACGGCTCCCGCACCGGGCAGGGCGCGTAAGCGCGCTAGCTTAGGACGATGAGTCAGATCGACCTGTCGGTAGATGGGGAGACGGGCGGGCGGGAACGCGCCGCCGCGCACCGCGATGGCCCCCTGCTGGTGCTGGGCGCGGCCGGGACCGGCAAGACCGAGGTGCTGGCGCGGCGGCTCGCCGACCTGGCGGCGGCCGGAACTCCCCCCGATCGGGTACTGACGATCGGCGCCCGGCGGGCGACGGCGCGGCGGCTCCGCGATCGCTGCGAGGCGCTGCTCGAAGGCTCCTACGACGAGCTCTGGGTCGGTGACTGGGACGAGATCGGCGAGCGACTGCTGCGCGAGCACGCCGAGGCGGCGGGGCTAGATCCATTCTTCGACGTGCTCGGACGGGCGGAGCGGCTGGCCGTCCTCCTCGACCGCTTCGACACGCTGCCGCTGCGTCGGCACGAGATCCGCGGCAACCCGGCCGGCCTCCTGGCCCGACTACTGGGGCGGATCGACTCGCTGAAGGCCGGACGGATCGGACCGACGACGCTCGCCGAGCTGGCCGAGCGCCAGGCGGAAGAGGCGACGAGCGAGGCCGAGCACGAGACCGCGCGACGGGAGGGAGAGTTCGCCGAGCTGTACTCGACCCACGACCGGATCCTCGCCGAGACCGGGAGCCTCGACCGCGGCGACGTCTTTCTCGCGCTCGACTGCCTGCTGGTCGAACGGCCCGACGTGCGGGCGGCGATCGCGAAGCGCTTCGCCTACCTCATGGTCGACGAGCTGGAGGAGTCGACACCTGCGCAGCGGGCGCTGCTGGAGGGCCTGGTGGGCGACAACCCGAATCAGATGTTCGTGCTGGAGGCGAACGGCGAGGGCGAGCCGGAGCCGACGGGCGCCGACCTCGCGGCCTGGTACCGCGCACTCCATCCCGACGGCGACGTCGTGGTCCTCGAGCAGCGGTTCCGCGATCCCAGATTGCGCTTCTGGAAGTGCGCCAACGAGCGGGCGCAGGCCCAGGCGACGGCGCGCGAGGTCGAGCACCTGCTCGCCGGCGGGACCCGCGCCGACGACATCTGCGTCCTGCTCGCCGAGCCGGCCCAGGAGGGCGGGGCGGTGGCCGCGGCGATGGAGGAGCGCGGCATCCCCTTCCACCTCGCCGGGCCGACGGCGCTCTTCCAGCGGGCCGAGGTGCGCGACGCGATCGCCTGGCTGCGCGTCCTCGCCGATCCCGACGACTCGGCCGCGGCGGCACGGGCGCTGACCCGGCCGCCGGTCGAACTGCGCCCCGGGGACCTGGCGCGGCTGACGACGATCGCGCGCCGGCGCAAGCTCGACATGGTCGCGGGATGCGAGGCCGCCCTCGACAGTCCCCAGTTCCAACCGGAGGCGCGCGAGCGTGTCCAGACGTTCCTCAAGCTCTACTCGACCGCCGCTTCGGCGATGGAGGAGCGGCGCGCCGACGTCTTCGTGCGGCGCCTGATCGAGGCGGTCGGCCTGCGCCGCCAGCGCCTCTTCGCCGCCCAGCCGGAGGTTGCCGAGCGGCTGCTCGGCCTGTCGCGCCTGGCCGAGCTGGCGACCGCCTGGGCGCGGCGCGAGCCGCACGGCTCGACCCGTGGCTTCGTCGCCTACCTCTCCGCCGTCGCCGAGGCGGGTGTCGAGCCGACCGGCGGCGAGGAGCCGCCCGCGCCGGGGGCGGTTGTCGGGCTGGCCCTCGACGCGGTCAAGGGCCTCGGCTTCGACCACGTCTTCGCGCTGGGGTTGGAGGCCGACGCCGAGTGGGGCCGGATCGGCTGGCCCGCCCGCGAGGAGATGGTCCTCTCCCGGGTCGCCTCCGCCGCCGACGCCCGCCCCGCCCACGCCTACGCGGAGGCGCTCGCCGCGTCCCCGGAGGCGGCCGAGGAGGAGCAGGGCGAGGAGCTCTTCGGCCCCGCCGAGGGCCTCCACGCGACCTACCGGACGCTGCG
>JAFDWG010000229.1 GCA_018268605.1 Actinomycetota bacterium
GCCGCGATGAAAGGGTTCAACGGCAAACAGGGCACCGAGCTGGCCGACGTGATCGTCGACAAGATCAAGCAGGCCGTCGACAAGGTCGCGTTCAAATGACGGGAGGCGCGGGGAGGGCCTCGGTCGTCCCCGCGCACGCCCGGTGCGCATGAAAGGATCGGCCGAATGGCTCCCGCATCCCGCAGCTACGACCGTGCCCCTGCCGACATCCGACCGGTGACGATCGATCCTGGGTTCGTCGAAAGCGCCGACGGTTCGGCACTGATCTCGGTGGGGCGGACGCGGGTGATCTGCACCGCCTCGGTGAACGAGCAGGTGCCGCGATGGATGATGGGGCGGGGCAAGGGGTGGGTGACCGCCGAGTACGCGATGCTGCCCGCCTCGACCGGGGATCGGAAGCAGCGCGACATCTCGAAGGGCAAGCAGGACGGCCGCGGGGTGGAGATCCAGCGGCTGATCGGGCGCAGCCTGCGGGTGGTCTGTGACTTCAAGGCGCTGGGGGAACGGAGCGTCTACGTCGACTGCGATGTGCTCGAAGCCGACGGGGGGACGCGGTGCGCGTCGATCACCGGGGGCTACGTGGCGTTGAAGCTGGCCTTCCAGCGACTGCTCGACCGCAAGCTGATCGACACGATGCCGCTCACCGGCTCGATCGCGGCGGTCAGCGTCGGCATGGTCGACGGGCGCGCCCTCTGTGACCTCGACTACAACGAGGACTCGCGCGCCGAGGTCGACGCGAACGTGGTGATGACCGGTGACGGCGGCCTCGTCGAGGTGCAGGCCACGGCCGAGCGGACGCCGCTCTCACGCGCCTCGCTGGACGAGCTGCTCGGGCTCGCCGAGGGTGGGATCGGGCGGCTGCGCGAGATGCAGGACCGGGTCGCGCCCGACCGGCCGTAGCGATCCTGTGATCCTCGCGACCTCAAACCTCCACAAGGTGGGGGAGATGCGCGAACTGCTGCCCGGCACCGACCTCGAGCCGCTGCCCGACGGCTACGAGCCCCCGATCGAGGACGGCGACAGCTTCGAGGCGAACGCCCTGATCAAGGCCCGCGCCGCCCATGCGGCACTCGGCGGCGCGGTCATCGCCGACGACTCGGGGATCGAAGCGTTCGACCTGGATGGGGCGCCGGGGATCTACTCCGCGCGCTACGCGGGGGAGGGCGCGAGCGACGGCGAGAACCTCGACAAGCTCCTGAGCGAGGTCGATGCTTCCGGCGGCGACCGTCGGGCCGCCTATGTCTGCGTGATCGCTCTGGTCGAAGAGGACGGCACCGAGCGCGTCTTCGAAGCCAACTGCGAAGGCACCCTCCTGCGCGAGCGTCGTGGTGAGGGCGGCTTCGGCTACGACCCGATCTTCGTACCTGACGACACCGGCGCCGAGGACGGCCGGACGATGGCGGAGATCTCGGCGGCCGAGAAGAACGCGATCAGCCACCGCGGCCGCGCCGCGCGGCTCGCGCGCGCGCACCTGACCGCTTAGGGCGGCGGCAGCAGGTTCACTGCGGCGGCGAGGCCGACGGCGCAGAGGGTGATCGTGTAGCCGGTGTAGCCGCTGATCGCGAAGAGGATGGCGGCGATGGCGCAGACGACGACGGTGATCAGCCAGGAAGCTCGGGCGAGTGGCACGGTCGGTATCTTCGCCTAAGTGCCCGACGCCGCCGCCACAGCCCCCGCTCCGGCTGACGCCGCGGCGACGCTCGCCTTCCTAACCGAGATGTCCCCGGACCTTCGCGGCGGCGCGATCCTGACCGCCGACGGGACGGTGCTCGCGGCCTCGGGCGAGGCGGCGGAGTGGGCCGAGGAGGCGGTCAACCTTCTGCGCGTCGCCGACGCCGCCGGCGACGAGCCGGTCGAGCAGCTCCACGTCGCCACCCAGGCGGGCGAGGTTTTCGCGCTGCGCGCCCACGGGTTCGTCGCGGTCGCGGTGACCGAGCGGTTCGCGCTCGCGTCACTCACCTTCTTCGACATGCGGAGTGCCCTGCGCGAGCTCGCCGGAGCGTCGGCCTGATGCCGCCGAAGCCACACCGGGTGCTGCTCGACCGCGTCTCCGGCTACGCCGACGAGGCCGCCGCCTATATGCGCCGGCGCCGAATCTCCCGCAAGCCCTTTGCCCGCCTCTATTACGCGGGCGGCCGCGCAACCGAGCTGCCGGCCGACTCGACCGCCGGCGCCGAGCTGTTCGTCGCCGCCGGCGCCGTCATCGACATCACCGCGACGCCGAAGAGAAAGGGACGTTCTTGACCGAGTTGCTCGACCAGGAGGTCGCCGCGCGCGTCCTCTCTCGCGCCCTCGCCAACGGAGGGCGCTTCGCCGAGGTCTTCGCCGAACGGCGCGGCGGCATGTCGCTGGCTATCGACGAGTCCCGCATCGAGTCGGTCCAGTCCGGCGCCGAGGAGGGCGCCGGCGTCCGCGTCGTCGACGGCGCCACCACCTACTTCGCCCACGTCGACGGCCTCGAGCCGGTGGAGCTCGAACGGGCCGCCGGCGAGGCCGCCTCGGCGCTCCGCGCCGGCCGCACCGAGCCGACGCCGCTCACCGCCCGCCCGGTCACGCCAGTGCCGATCGCGATCGATCCGGAGGACGTCCCCGCTGCGCGCAAGGCGGAGCTCTTGCAGGAGCTCGACCGGCGCGGCCGCGGCATGGGCGAGGAGATCGCCCAGCTGACCGCCTCCTACGCGGAGGCGCGCCGCGTCGTCACGATCGCCAACTCCGACGGCCTCTTCACCGGCGACAACCGCACCCGCACCCGGATCGGCGTCCAGACCGTCGCCCGGCGCGGCGACAAGGTGGAGACCGGCGCCGAGACCCTCGGCGCGCACCGCGGCTTCGAGCTCCTCGAAGACGACCCCGGCCTGATCGCCGAGCAGTCGGCGAAGAAGGCGCTGACCCTGCTCGACTCGCGCGCGGCGCCGTCGGGCTCGATGCCGGTGGTTGTCGGCGGCGGCTTCGGCGGCGTCCTCTTCCACGAGATGACCGGCCACGGCCTCGAGATCGACCACATCCACAAGGGCGCCTCGGTCTACA
>JAFDWG010000022.1 GCA_018268605.1 Actinomycetota bacterium
CCCCGGCCGTCTCGGCCACGGCCACAGCCGGCCCGGGCCGTGGCCGAGACGGCCGGGCTCGCCGCAGGCCCTTGCGTCCCTCTCCCCGGGTCCCGCCCACCCAAGAGAACCCAAAGAAAAGGGCGGGCCTTGCGGCCCGCCCTTGAAGAGACGCGTTGTCGCCGGGGCTTACGCCGGGACGGCGGTGAGGCGCTCCTCGACCCACTTGGTCGAGGCGATGTGCTTGTTCATGCCCAGTTCCTTCGGCGTCGCACCGAGGGCGAGGCCGACGAGCTGGGGAAGATGCAGGACGGCGAGGCCGAGGTCGCGGTTGACTACCTTGGCCGCCTCCGGCTGCTGCATGTCCAGGTTCAGGTGGCAGAGCGGGCACGGGGTGACGAGGCAGTCGGCACCGGCGTCGATCGCGTCGCCGACGTGGGTACCGGCCTGGGTGAGGGAGGTCTCGCGGTTCATCGTGATCACCGGGAAGCCGCAGCATTTGCGGGCCCCGTCGTACTCGACGACCTGGCCACCGAGGACCTCGATGACCTTCTCCAGGTAGATGTCACGGTCCGGGAACTGGCCGTAGCCGAGGCGCTCCTTCGGCCGCACGATGTAGCAGCCGTAGAAGGGGCCGACCCGGAGGCCCGACAGCGGCCGTTTGACCTGCTCGGCAAGACGGTCCAGCCCGTAATCCTCGACCAGGAGCCAGAGGAAGTTTTTGTTGTTCCAGGAGCCGTCGGCGGACTTCTCGTAGGAGAGGCCCTGGCCGGAGAGCACCTCGTTGATGTGTGCCCGGTAGCCGGAGTCGGCGTCGAGGCGCTGCTGGCACTCCGACTGCGCCCCCTGGCAGGTCGAGCAGATGTTCATCATCGAGAGGCCGGTCTGCTGGGCGAGCGCGAAGGTGCGCGCGTTCAGCGTGTCGGCGAGCTCCTGGTTGTGCTCGGCGATGACGCCGGCGCCGGAGCAGTTGGCGCGGTCGAGTTCGACCAGCTCGATGCCGAGCTGCTTGGCGACGATCGCCATCGAGCCGTGCAGCTCCGGGGTGAAGCCGCGGGAGACGCAGCCGGGCCAGTAGGCGACTTTGATCTGATCAGCCATTTCAGGCCTCCTTCTCGCCGGCGGTGGGCAAGTAGTCGGCGCTGTCGGGCTCGAGACGCTCCTCGACCGCGGCCTCCGCGTCGCCCTCCTCGCCCTTGATGTACAGGTTGAATTCCTCGTTGTGCTCCTCGGCGTGCTTGTAGATCGCCTTCACCTCGTCCTGGGCGCCGCCCGGGAGCTTGTGATGGACGCCGGGGATGAGCTTCGGCAGCGAGCGCATCTTGCCGGTTTTGATCCCGCGGACCGCGGTCGGCAGCGAGCCGATCATTTCCTTGATCGCCCGTTTCGTCGGCATCAGCTTGCCGAGGACGCCCGGCGCGAAGGACTCCTGCAGCAGGAGGCTCTCGTCGAGGGTGCCCTTCTTCTCGATGATGTTGACGAAGGCCATCTCGTGGGAGTGGCCGGAGTTCGGGTCCTCGATACCGTTCTCGCCGGCCTTACGACGCAGGCGCATGATCTGGTCCATCGGCGCCACACCCTTCGGGCAGGCGTCGACGCAGCTGAAGCAGTGCGTGCAGTCGTAGATCCCGTGTGGATCATGGGCCAGGTCGGTGAGGCGCTCGGTGGTCTCCGCGTCGCGCGGGTCGCCGACGAAGCGGTAGGCCTTGGCCAGCGCCGCCGGGCCGATGAAGAGCGGGTCGGCTTCCATCGAGAGACAGGAAGAGACGCAGGCGCCGCACTGGATGCAGGCCATCGACTGGGTGATGTCGACCATCGATTCCGGCTCGACGATGTACTCGCGCTCCGGCGGCTCGCCATGGGGCAGGAGCCAGGGGGTGACGCGGCGGATCTTGGTCCAGTGGGTCGACTCCATGTCGGTCACCAGGTCCTTGATCACCGGCATGTTGCCCATCGGCTCGATCACGATCGGCGCGTTGGTGGCCGTGGCGGTGCCGCCACCCGTGTGCACGCCGGCGTTGTCGGCCAAGGCGCCGACCGGGCTGCTCGCCTCGGCCGCCGTCTTGCCGCCGATCGCGGCCATCTTGTCGGCCTGCTCCTGTGCCTCGCCGATCTGGGTCTGGCAGCCCAGCCCCGACTTGCCGTTGATCTTCATCCCGCAGGAGCCGCAGATCGCCGCCCGGCAGGAGCAGCGCACGGCGAGCGAGCCGTCGTCGCGGTCCTTGGCCTGCAGCAGGCCGTCGAGGACCGACAGCGAGGGATCGAGCTCGACATTGAACTCCTCCCAGTAGGCGGGCTCGCCGCTCTCCGGCTGGTAGCGCCGAACTTTGATCGTGTAGTCGGCCATCAGTACGTCCTCGCTTCCGGTTGCCACTGGGTGATGGTCACCTCGGAGTAGGAGATCTCCGGGCCGTCCTCGGTCTTCTCGAGGTTGATGTGCTTGAGCCACTCCTCGTCGTTGCGCTCCGGGTAATCGGTGCGGTACTGGGCGCCGCGACTCTCCTTGCGCTCCAGCGCCCCGATGCATGAGCACTCGGCCACGTCGAGCATGTACCCAAGCTCGATCGCCCCCAGCAGATCCTGGTTGAAGATGCTGCCGTGGTCGTCGATGTAGGCGGTCTTCGCCTCCTCCTTGAGGCGGCGGACCGTTTCCAGCGCTTCGGTGATCCCGGCCTCGTCCCGGAACACGGCGACTTTGGCGTCCATCGTCTGGCCGAGCTCCAGCTTGATCTCCGACACGCGCCGGCCGGAGCCCTTCTCGCGGCCGCTGATGTCGTCGATCATCGCCTGCTCGTCCTCGAGCACCTTGCCCGACGGCTTCGACCAGTCGGTCCGCAGCGCCCGCGCCGCGGCGTCGCGGCCGGAGTGCTTGCCGAAGATCAGCGTGTCCAGCAGCGAGTTGGCGCCGAGGCGGTTACCGCCGTGGACGGAGACGCAGGCCACCTCGCCCGCGGCGTAGAGGCCGGGGATGTCGGTGCGTCCCTCGACATCGGTCTTGACGCCGCCCATCGTGTAGTGGTTGCCCGGCTTGATGTGGATCGGTTCGCGGGTGATGTCGACGCCGGCGAAGTCGCGGCCGACCAGGACGATCTCCCGCAGCGCCTCGTGGATGCGCTTTTTCGGGACCACGGTGATGTCGAGCGCGACGGTCCCGTCGGGGAAGCCACGGCCCTCGTTGATCTCGGTCTGCTCGGCGCGGGAGACGACGTCGCGCGAGGCGAGCTCCATTTTGTTCGGCGCGTACTTCTCCATGAAGCGTTCGCCGTTCTTGTTGAGGAGGAGGGCACCCTCGCCGCGGGCACCCTCGGTGATCAGGAATCCCTTGCCCGCCAGCGTGGTCGGGTGGTACTGGATCATCTCCATGTCCATCAGCTTGGCCCCGACCCGGTAGGCCATGGCGATGCCGTCGCCGGTGCAGATCAGGGCGTTGGTGGTCGGCTTCCAGATCTGGCCGGAGCCGCCGGTCGCGAGGATCACCGATTTGGCCTGGAACAGTTCCATCGAGCCGTCGGCGACGTTGCGGGTGACGACGCCGCAGCATTCGCCGTTCTCGTCGATCGCCAGGGAGGAGCTGAACCACTCCTCGTAGCGGGTGATCTGCTCCGAATATTTCATCAGCTGCTCGTAGAGCACGTGCATGATCGCCTGACCGGTGATGTCGGCGACGTAGTACGTGCGGGCGGCGGAGGCACCGCCGAAGGCGCGGGTCCCGAGCTTGCCTTCCTCGTTGCGGTGGAAGGTGACGCCGAGGTGCTCCATGTGGAGGATTTCTTCCGGCGCCTCGCGGGCCATGATTTCGATCGCGTCCTGGTCACCCAGGTAATCGGAGCCCTTCACCGTGTCGAACGCGTGTGACTCCCACGTGTCGTCCGGGTTCAGAGCGGCGTTGATCCCGCCCTGGGCAGCATTTGAATGGGAGCGGACCGGGTGGACCTTGGAGACGATCCCGACCGAAACGCCCTGTTCCGCGGCGGCGAGGGCGGCCCGCTGGCCGGCGAGCCCGGCCCCTATGACTAGTACGTCATGCGATGGCACGCGGCGGACTTTATAGAGCGTAAATCCGACCAGGGAGTCGGGATTCGCTTAATGCATCACACAGCACAAACAGTGCCGCGGAGGGCTACGCGAGGCGCCTGATCGTGGCCTCCGCGAGCCTGATTCCGTCGGCCACCGTGTCGAAATCGACGTTCTCGGCGAGGTCGTTCGGCCAGTGGTAGTTGGCAGGCTGCTTGAGGTCGTCGCAACCGGCGATCACCGCGGTTTCGTAGCCTGCCGCGAGCGCCTCGAGGCCGTCGGTCCCGTTATGGAGTCGCAGGTTGGGATAGAGCCAGATGCCGAGCTCCTCGGCGGTCGAGTCGAGTAGCTCGAGCGCGGGCGCCGGGTAGTCGTACATCCTCAGGAACCCCTCGCCGCGGAGCACCAGCAGATGCGGTGAGCCGGTCGACTCGAGGACGAGGAAGAAGGTGCTGTCGGTCGGCAGCGTCGGGAAGTGCCGCTCGCCGAAGGCCTTCATGCCCTCGCTGAATGACTCCTCGGCGCCGGCGGAGAGAAGGATCACGCGGATGCCGGGGGCCGGGCTCTCGGCGAGGCGCCGGGCGAGGGCGAGCAGGGACACGACCGCGGTGCCGTTGTCGTTGGCGCCGGGGACGACCTTCCGCGAGCCGATCTCGGCCATCGCCGCGGTGGCGCCGGCGCCGAGCAGCGTCCCCAGCCTGGTCAGCGGCTTGAGGCCGGTGAGCGCGCCGAGGGCGACCAGCAGCGGGCCGCCGACCACCGGCGCCATCAGCGCCGGGCTGGTCTCGACGTTCTCGATCATCCCGAGGCGAGCGGCGATTTTCGGGAGCGCCGGGTGGAAGACGAGGCCGGAGTGGGCCGAGTCGTGGTGGGCCGAGACGACGATCGTCTGCGCCGCATCGGGGTCGCCGATCTCGCAGACGACGTTGTAGGTGGTGCGCTTCGGCAGCGGGACGCGGAGGCGGCGGCGGTGGGGCGGGAAGTCGGAGGCGATGCCCGCGGCGCCCAACGCTCCGAGGGTGGCGCCGAGGCCGCGGCGGCCGCGCAGGGCCGCAAGCCCGCCGAGCGCGCCCAGCGCCGTCCCGATCCCGAGCGGCCACCAGTAGGTGCCGTGCGCGTCGGCCGCCTCGATCCGCGCTTCGGCGCCGAGCGCACGGAACTGATCGACCAGCCACTCGGCGGCCCGCCGCTCTCCCTCCGAGGCCGACGGCCGGTAGATGCGCTCCAGTTCCTCCAGCCGCTCCCTGAGCCAGACCTGGTCGGGCTCGCCGACGGCGTCGGACGAAGGTGTGCCAACTGTGTGACTGGCCATGTGGCCGGCCACGCTACCCGCTTACCATGGAGTCATGTTCGGTGGCGGCTCCATCACCCTGTTCCACGTTCGCGGGATCCGGATCTCGGTCGACTGGTCCTGGTTCGTGATCCTCTTCGTCGTCATCTTCATGATGTCGAGGTTCTACGAAGACCTCCTCGGCCCGTCTGCCAGCTCCGTCACCCCGTTCGTCCTTGCCGTCGCCAGCGCCGCCGGCTTCTTCGGCTCGATCCTCCTGCACGAGCTCGGCCACGCCGCCGTCGCCACCCGCAACGGCATCGGGATCAGCTCGATCCAGCTCTGGATCTTCGGTGGCATGGCGCGGATGGACCGCGAGGCCGACTCCGCCGGAGTCGAAGCGCGGGTCGCCCTCGGCGGCCCGGCGGTGACGGCGCTGATCTTCGTCGTCCTGATGGTCGCCGGCGTGATCGGCGGCGGCTGGCACGAGTTCAGCCACGCGGCCCTGATCGAGACGTCCTCGGGCGCCTCCGGGGTGCTGGCCGTGATGGCCTGGCTCGCCTCGATCAACCTGCTGCTGCTCGCCTTCAACCTGCTGCCGGCGTTCCCGATGGACGGCGGGCGGGTCGCCCGCGCGATCGCCTGGAAGGTCACCGGGGACCGCAACGCGGCGACCAAGTTCGCCGCCGACCTCGGCCGCGTCTTCGCCTACCTCTTCATCGCCGGCGGCATCTACATGGCGCTCACCGGCGCGATCCTCGGCACCATCGGCGGCGTCTGGCTGGCGTTCGTCGGGCTGATGATCAACGGCGCCGCCAAAAGCGCCTCGCTGCAGACCAGGATGAACCGCCAGATCGGCACGATCTCGGTCGCCGACGTGATGGACCGCGAACCGGTCACGATTCCCGGCGAGATCTCGATCGAGCGCGCCCTCGACGAATACTTCCTCCGCTACCGCTGGCCCTGGTTCCCGGTCGTCGACGCCGCCCACCGCTTCCTCGGCCTGCTCAACCGCGACGCCGCCGACGAGGTCCCCGAGGTCTCCCGCGCCGGCTCCACCGTCTCCGAAATCGTCGACGCCGACCGCGGCCTCTTCGTCCCCGACGACACCCCGATCACCTCCCTGCTCTCCAACCAGAACCTGCGCCGGCTCGGAGCGTTGATGGCGGTGGACGCAGAGGGTCGCCTGAGCGGCGTGATCACCGTGGAGCAGGTCGGCCGCGCCCTCCGGGACGCCCAGGCCATCGGCCCCTGAGCCGGGCGCCGGCGGCCTATTGCATGTGGGTACCGGCCTTCAAGGCTTCCAGCGAGGTGGCGACGCCGATTTCATCGTGTTCGACCACGCTGATACCGGTCAAGGTTTCCTTGGCGCGGTAGACGCCCGCCTTGAAGTAGGTGTATTCGGAGTTCATCGTCGGGCCTTTGAAGGACGCGACCTTCTGTCCGTTCCAGAACGCTTCCACTTCTCCCGCGGTCTTCGAGAACTTGATGTGGTACACGAGTTCGTACCAGCGTCCACGTTCTACCGTCGGTCCGTTCCAGTACACCGGGCTGCCCTTGCCGTTGGCGATGCGGATCTGCTGCCCGTACCGCAACAGCGCGATCGGCGGGCTGCCGTTGGCGGTCGGGTCGCCCGAGATCGCCGATCCGTCGTGGAACTGGTCGACGACTTCCCAGGCCGGATTGGCGGTGTCGGCCGTGCTCCAACGGACTTTGTCGTAGACCCAGACGTCGGCACCTTCGTAGAACTTCGGGTTGGCCAAGGTCACCTCGGCGCGCTGGGAGCCGGTGTCGGGCTCGTATTCGCCCGGCCGGACTTCGAAGCGGCCCGCGCCGTTGACGATCGTCGCTCGCGGTTCGGGGGTCTTGATCGCCTGCACGTAGAGATTGGCGAAGCTCGACAGTTCCGAGTCGAACAGCATCTTCCCCTGCAGCACCGGTGGGGTGACCGGAGGGGAGGTCGGCGTCGGTTCAGGCGTGGGAGCAGGTTCGGTTTCGGGCGTGGGCGAAGGAGTCGGAGCAGGTGCCGGTTCGGGGGACGGGGCGGGCGTGGGAGCCGGTTCGGGTGACGGAGCCGGAGTGGGTGTGGGTTCGGGCGACGGCGAAGGAGTCGGGGTGGGTTCGGGAGAGGGCGAAGGGGTGGTGACAGGTTCCGGCGATGGGGTCGGGGCCGGTGCCCGTTCCCGCCGCTTCGTCGTAGCCACTCGCTGTTGACTTATCCGTCGAGCCGCCCGGGGTCGGAGTTCCGATCGCCACGAGGTGGAGATCACGGACCGCGCCTTGGAGGACCGGGCCCCGCGATCGGCGTGTGCAGTCGCGACGAAGGAGCAGAGGACGAGAAGACAGAGACCGAAGAGTGCAATCGAGGCAACGGCGAAACGGGACACGCGCGTCACGGGAACGGTCATCACGGGCTCCTCCGATGGGCGAAATGAAACGAGCGACACAACGCTCCGCGCATCGGCCTGGGCTCCGGTGTGCTGAAGGGCGATGGACGTGGTGGCAGGACCCCTTGGTCCGAACGTCCACAGCAGCCTGCCTAATTTTGATGAGGGGGCGGCGCTGCAGGCTCCGGCCGAAGACCGGGATCCAAGAGCTAGACCGCGCGGTGGCGGTCGATGATGCGCGCGAAGTCCAGGCCTGCCCGGAGGGTGCCGAAGGCTCGGCCCCAATCGCCGTCGAGGCGGCTCGCGCAGAAGGCGTCGGCGACGGCTTCGTCGCCGTAGCGGACCAGGAGGGAGGCCTGGAGGGCGAGGGCCATGCGCTCGACCACGCGGCGGGCGCGGGTCTCGATCGTGGCGACGTCGCCGGGGAGTTCGTCCCGGAGGCCGGCGGCGAAGGCGGCGAGGCGGGGCTCGGCGGCGGCGCCGTCGGCTACCTCGGCGAAGAAGGACTCGACCGAGGCCGGGGACTTGACCATGGCGCGGAGGACGTCGAGGCACTGGACGTTGCCGCTGCCCTCCCAGATCGAGTTGAGGGGACTCTCGCGGAAGAGGCGCGGCATGCCGGACTCCTCGACGTAGCCGTTGCCGCCGAGGCACTCGAGGCACTCGCCGGCGTGCGCGGGGGCGCGCTTGGTGATCCAGTACTTGAGCACGGCGTTGGCGACGCGCTTCAGGCTCTGCGCCTCGGAGTCGCCGGCGATCGCCTCGTCGTAGGCGCGGGCGAGCCGCATCGCCGAGATCGTCGCCGCCTCCGACTCCACCGCGAGGTCGGCGAGGACGTTCCGCATCAGCGGCTGCTCGACCAGGACGGTGCCGAAGACGGAGCGGTTGGAGGCGTGGTGGATCGCCGCCGCCACTCCGGCGCGCATTCCGGTGGTCGAGCCGAGGACGCAGTCGAGGCGGGTGTGGTTGACCATCTCGATGATCGTCGGCACGCCCGCTCCCTCCTCGCCGACCAACCATGCCGAGGCGGCGTCGAACTCGATCTCGCTCGACGCGTTCGACTTGTTGCCGAGCTTCTCCTTGAGCCGCTGCAGGCGGAAGCGATTGCGCTCTCCGTCCGGCGTCCAGCGGGGGAAGAGGAAACAGGAGAGGCCGCCCTCGGCCTGGGCGAGGACGAGAAAGGCGTCGCACATCGGCGCCGACATGAACCACTTGTGGCCGTTCAGCTCGTACTCCGCGCCGGGCCCGCCGCCGTCCACCGGCCGGGCAACGGTGGTGTTGGCGCGCACGTCGGTGCCGCCCTGCTTCTCGGTCATCCCCATCCCGGCGAGAGCGCCGCGCTTGTCGGGCGCCGGGGCGTTCCGGGGGTCATAAGTGTCGGTGAGGAACCGCGGCTCCCACTGCGCCGCGAGCTCCGGCTGCGCGCGCAGCGCCGCGATCACCGAGTAGGTCATCGAGATCGGGCAGCCGACGCCGGCCTCGGCCTGGGAGAAGCACATGAAGGCGGCGCCACGGGCGACATGGGCGCCCGGCCGCGGGTCGCGCCAGGGGGCGCTGTGCAGCTCGTGTTCGACCGCGGTGCCCAGCAGATCGTGCCAGGCGGGGTGGAACTCGACCTCATCGACGCGGTTGCCGTAGCGGTCGTGGGTTCGAAGCTTCGGCGCGTTGTCGTTGGCCAGGCGCCCCAGCTCCTGCGCCTCCGCCGACCCCGCGAACTCGCCCACCGCGGCGATCCGCTCCTTCGCCCAGTCGGCTCCCTCGCGGTCGACCGCCTCGACCAGCACGGTGTCGGCTCCGAAGACGTTGTAGTCGCTCAACGGCGGCGGCTGGTTGGCGACGGTGTGGTTGCCGAACGCCTGACGCACCCTGGTTGCCATAGGGAACGATTGTGCCGGCTCGCCGGCCGGCGCGTCAGCCCTGACCGGCATCAAGCGGCGACGCTCTGGGGCAGATAGCATCGCCGGCCGATGCCGAAGATCAAGGTTGTGAACCCTGTCGTCGAGCTCGATGGCGATGAGATGACCCGAATCATCTGGTCGTTCATCAAAGAGCAGCTCATCCTTCCCTACCTCGCGGTCGACCTGAAGTACTTCGACCTCGGGATCGAGAGTCGCGACGCGACCGAAGACCAGATCACGGTCGACGCCGCGAACGCGATCAAGGAGTACGGCGTCGGGGTGAAGTGCGCCACCATCACCCCCGACGAGGCCCGGGTCGACGAGTTCGGCCTGAAGGAGATGTACCGCTCGCCGAACGGGACGATCCGCAACATACTCGGCGGAGTCATCTTCCGCGAGCCGATCGTGATCTCCAACGTGCCGCGCCTGGTGCCCGGTTGGACGAAGCCGATCGTGATCGGCCGCCACGCCTTCGGCGACCAGTACCGCGCCACCGACCTCGTGGTCCCCGGCGAGGGCACCCTCACCATGACCTACACGCCGAAGGACGGCTCCGAGCCGATCGAGCTTGATGTCTACGACTTCCCCGGCGGCGGCATCGCGATGACGATGTACAACCTCGACGACTCGATTCGTGATTTCGCCCGGGCCTCGATGCGCTACGGCCTGAATCGTGGGTACCCGGTGTACCTGTCGACCAAGAACACCATCCTCAAGCGTTACGACGGGCGCTTCAAAGACCTCTTCGCCGAGGTCTACGAGGCCGAGTTCAAGGCCGATTTCGAGGCTGCCGGGATCTCCTACGAACACCGGCTGATCGACGACATGGTCGCCGCCGCGCTGAAGTGGGAGGGCGGCTACGTTTGGGCCTGCAAAAACTACGACGGTGACGTGCAGTCGGACACGGTCGCGCAGGGGTTCGGGTCGCTCGGCCTGATGACCAGCGTGCTGATGACGGCCGACGGTGAGACGGTCGAGGCGGAGGCCGCGCACGGCACCGTCACCCGTCACTACCGCCAGCACCAGCAGGGCAACCCGACTTCCACCAACCCGGTCGCCTCGATCTTCGCCTGGACGCGCGGCCTCGATGCCCGCGGCCGGATGGACGACACGCCGGAGGTCTCGGAGTTCGCCCGGACCCTCGAGCGCGTCTGCATCGAGACGGTCGAAGAAGGCAAGATGACCAAAGACCTGGCGCTGCTCGTCGGCGACGAGCAGCCTTACCAGACCACGCAGGAGTTCCTGGCGTCGATCGACGACAACCTGCAGCGGGCGATGGGCGGGGCGAGCTAGCCCCTCTTCGTCGTCGTAATCCCGACCCTGAGGAGAGATACGTGAGCACCCCCGTGAAGGTCACCGTTACGGGCGCCGCCGGGCAGATCGGCTACGCCCTTCTGTTCCGCATCGCCAGCGGTCAGATGCTCGGCCCCGACACCCCCGTCGAGCTGAAGTTGTTGGAGATCCCGCAGGCGGTCGAAGCCGCCGAGGGCACCGCGATGGAGCTCGACGACTGCGCCTTCCCGCTGTTGAGCCGGGTCGACATCTACGACGATCCCAAGCAGGCGTTCGAGGGCACCAACATCGCCCTGCTCGTCGGCGCGCGGCCGCGCGGCCCGGGCATGGAGCGGGCCGACCTGCTGGAGGCCAACGGCGGCATCTTCAAGCCGCAGGGCGAAGCGATCAACGCCGGCGCCGCCGACGACGTGAAGGTGCTGGTGGTAGGCAACCCGGCCAACACCAACTGCCTGATCGCGATGTCGAACGCTCCCGACGTGCCGAAGGAGCGCTTCACCGCGATGATGCGACTCGACCACAACCGGGCGAAGATCCAGGTCGCCAACAAGCTCGGTAAGCCGGTCAGCTCGGTCACGAACATGACCGCCTGGGGCAACCACTCCCCGAGCCAGTACCCGGACCTGGTCAATGCGAAAGTCGATGGGCGGAGTGCCTGGGACCTGGTCGACGATGAAGCCTGGATCGCCGACGAGTACATCCCGCGGGTCGGCAAACGCGGCGCCGAGATCATCGAGGCGCGCGGCGCTTCCAGCGCCGCCTCGGCGGCCAACGCCGCGATCGACCACATCCACGACTGGGTGCTCGGCACCCCCGAGGGTGACTGGGTGTCGATGGCGGTCTCGACCGATGGCTCCTACGGCATCGGCGAGGGGATCATCTGCGGCCTGCCCTGTCAGTGCAGCGGTGGCGAGTGGTCGGTCGTCCAGGGCCTCGAGGTCCCGGACTTCTCGCGCGAGCGGATCGAGAAGAGCGTCTTCGAGCTCCAGGAGGAGCGCGACGCCGTTTCGAGCCTCGGCCTGGTCTAGGCTCGAGGTTCAGCGCCTACCCGGGCGCGTTCGCACTCTCAAGGGTGCGAACGCGCCGGGGGCGCGAGGCGGGATCAGCCCGCCGGGTAGTACTGACGGCCGTCCTTTTTGACCCGGCCCTCTTTCTCCAGATCGCCGAGCACCCTGTACAGGTAGTTCGGTTTGATTTTCATCGTCTTGGCGACGTCGGAAGCGCTGATGCCAGGCTGCGACGTGATCAGCTCGACCGCCTGATCGGCGCGGGTGCCACCGCGACGGCGGCGCCGCTTTTTCGGCGCGCCGGATGAGGCTTTGCTGGTCGCTTTGGAGACGCTGCCGCGCGGGCGGCCGGGGGAGCGTTTCACTTTGCCGCCGAGCTCGGCGAGGGCGCGCTCGAGTTTGCGGGCCTCCTCGTGGACGTCGGCGAGGCGCCGCTGAAGTAGCTCGCGTGCCTCGTCGAGGGCGTTCGTGGTGCTTGGCATCTAGATCCCTTTCATCCAAATCCAGTTCAGTTACAGAGTGCGAGTGTGCCACACCAACCATCACACAGTGCAACCGAATACGCCAATGCAATAAACCAATTGACCAGGTGACGGTGACACCCGATCGCGGTGAAACTCAGCGGGTGAGTTCGGCCTGACGCTCAGGTGAAATGCGGATGACGTTGCGCGCCAGTCCCACCTTCTCCATCCCGGCGATGATCAACGCCGACGGGTCGAGCTCCCATTTCTTCAGCCCGTGCACGGCCGAGCGGGGGAACGCGTGGTGATTGTGGTGCCAGGACTCGCCCAGCGACGGCAGTGAGAGCCAGAAGACGTTGGTGGAGAGATCGTCGGTTTCAAAGCGTCGCTTGCCGAGGAAGTGACACACCGAGTTGACGCTCCAGGTGATGTGGTGGACGAAGAACACCCGCACCAGTCCTCCCCAGAGGAAGCCCGCGAGCGCGCCTACCCAGGTACCGGTGATGGCATACCCGAGTGCCGCCGGGAGCAGCAGGCTGATCACGATCAGGGCGACGAAGTGACGGGAGATGAAACGCATGCCGTCGTCCTCGTAGAGATCCTTGGCGTATTTCTTCCAGTCGGCCCGACCCTGCGTCTCCATCAGCCAACCGGTGTGGGCGTGCCAGAAACCACGCAGCCCCTCACCGTGACCGACGTGGGGGCTGTGTGGGTCACCCTCCTTGTCGGTGTGGGCGTGGTGCTTGCGGTGGTCGGCGACCCAGGAGAGGACAGGGCCCTGCACGGCCATCGTGCCGAGCACCGCGAAGGTGTACTCGAGCCCCTTCGAGGTCTGGAAGGAACGGTGGGTCAGCAGCCGGTGGTAGCCGACCGTGATCCCGATCGCGGTGATCAGGTACATGAAGGCGGCGATCGCGAGGATGCCGGGGCTGACCAGGCTGCTCGGGAGCAGGATGATCGCGACGATCGTGCCGATGAACGGCACCACCACGCCGGCGAGGTTGGCGGCCTTCTCGAATTTGGTCATCTCACCCATGGGAGGCAAGTTACGCCTACCTGGACGATATGTATTAGCGCCTGAGCCAACTTCAGTGCCCTAGAATTTATAAGACAGATGCCAAATACCCGGCTCGCACTCGACGACGAACCCTGGCGCGACCTGCCGCCGCAGGTCGCCGACCTCCTCGAAGCCGAGATCGAGCCGATCAGCGCCGAGATCCTCGAGTCGATCGCCCGCGAGGTCCCGGAGTACTCGCGGCGGCTGGAGGGGCGCTTCGGGCGCGGGATCCGGCGGGGTGTGGGAGAGGCGTTGGCCCAGTTCGTCGCTCTGATCCGCGACCCCGACGCGGGCCGCGAATCCGGCCGCGAGGTCTACCTGGCCCTCGGTCGCGGCGAGCAGCAGGTGGGCCGCACCCTCGACTCGCTCCAGGCCGCGTACAGGATCGGCGCCCGCGTGGCGTGGCGGAGATTCGCCGACGCCTGCCGCCGGGCCGGCGTCGGCGCCGAGCCCCTCTCGCTGCTCGCCGAGGCCGTTTTCGCCTACATCGACGAGCTCGCCGCCGATTCGGTCGAGGGCTACGCCCAGGCCCAGGCCGAGGTCGAGGACGTCCGGCGCCGGCGCCGGCGGGAGCTGGTCGCCCTGCTCCTCTCCGACCCGCCCGCCGATTCCGGCGACCTCGCGGCGGCCGCCCGCGCCGCGTCTTGGGAAGTGCCCACCGGACTGGCGGCGCTGGCGTGTCCCGAGGATGCCCTCGCCCGAGTCGCCCGCCGCCTACCGCCGGAGGCCCTGACCACCGTGGTCGACGGAGAGGGGTGCGTGTTGCTGCCCGACCCCGATGGCCCCGGCCGGACCGAGGCGCTGGCGGGCGTTGCCGCCCAGGTCCGCGTGGTTCTCGGCCCCACCGTCGCGCCGACAGCCGCCGGGGAGTCATGGGGCCTGGCGCTCGCTCTCCTCCGCGCGGAGTCCGCGGGCGCCGTCGCCGATGAGCTATCGGGTGACCGTAAGCGGCGCGAGGATCCAACCCTGCTTCGCGTCGATGATCACCTTGCCGCGCTCCTCCTCTACGAATCGCGCGACCTCGCCGTGCGCATCGCGGCCCGCCGGCTGGCGCCGTTCGCAGATCTGACGCCGAAGGCACGCGCCCGGATGCGGGAGACGGCGCTCGCCCATCTCCGCCACGACGGAAACGCGGTTGCGATGGCGACGGAGATGCACGTCCACCCGCAGACCGCGCGCTACCGCATCGCCCGCCTGCGAGAGCTGCTCGGGGACCAGCTCGATGATCCCGACGCGCGTTTCGAGCTGGAGCTCGCGTTGCGCGCGGAGCCGCTCGCCGCGGTCGTCTAGGTCGCCGCGAGCTTGGCGGGAGCGAGACCGAGGCGGATCGCGCCGCAGGCCTCGAGCACGGCGCCGAGGGCCGCGCGATTCACCGCCGTCTGGTTGACGAAGGTGTGGATCAGGCCCGAGTGGCGGCGCAATGCGACGCGTACGCCGCAGTCGCGCATCCGCAGCGCGTAGGCCTCGCCCTCGTCACGAAGGGGGTCGAAGCCGGCGGTGGCGACGTAGGCCGGGGGGAGGCCGTTCAGGTCCGGGCACTGGAGGATCGAGATGCGCTGGTCGTTGATGTCTGCGTCCGGGGGAACGTAGGCCCCCTCGAACTCGTCCATGTCGGCCTTGGTCAGGATGAAGCCGTCGGAGAAGAGCTTGCGCGAGCGGGTGTCCTCGGCGGAGTCGGTGACCGGGTAGAAGAGCAGCTGCATCGCCGGGTGAGGGCCGCCGCCTTCGACCGCAGTGCGGGAGACGACGGCCGCCATGTTGCCGCCGGCCGAGTCGCCGCCGACCCCGATCCGCGCCGGGTCCGCGCCGAGGGACGAGGCGTTGGCGGCCGCCCACTCGAACGCGGCGATGCCGTCTTCGAGCGGTTCGGGGAAGGGATGCTCGGGGGCAAGGCGATAGTCGACCGAGAGGACCAGGCAGCCGGCCGCCGCCGCGATCAGCCGACAGAGGTCGTCGTACATGTCGAGATCGCCGATCACCCAGCCGCCGCCGTGGTAGTAGACGAGCAGCGGCGCGGGCGCGTCGGGGGCGGGGAGCGGCGGGGTATAGAGCCGGGCGGGGATCGGTCCGTTCGGCCCGGGCATCTCGACCGCGCGCACGGCGGCCATACGGATCGGCTTCTGACGGGCGCTCACGCGCGCCTCGTATGCCGAGGTCGTGCGAGCCTCGGCGACCGAGCGCCCGGTAAAGAAGCCGTTGCTGCCCGACCAACGGGCCAGCGTCAGCAGGGCCTGGGTCTCGTGGGAGAGGGTCTGGCCGTCGATCGTCGGCGGCTTGCCGAAGAGCAGGCGGCTCGAGCGAGGCGACAGCCCGCAGGCCCATCTCAAGACCCGGTGCTCAAGCGGCACCGGCAGTCGCGGCAAATCTCCCATCGCCGGGAGGCTATTCGACGTGACACGGAACTGTGCGATGGACGTCACACCATCGGCGCGAAGGATCGGCGTATGGTCGACACATGTCCGCGCAAAACGGGCTTCCGCCCCGTCCGCGCATGCCCCGCCCGGTCCAGACCGCGATCTGGGCGCGACAGGCGCAGTGGTTCCTCTCCCAGAGCCGACGTCGTCTCGGGCCGATGTTCACGCTCGACATCGCCCACGAAGGCCGCTGGACGATCGTCGCCGATCCGGAGCTGATCAAGCAGGTCTTCACCGGCGACCCGAAGGTCTTCCACGCGGGGGAGGGCAACGACATCCTGCGGCCACTGCTCGGCGAGCACTCGCTGCTGACCCTCGACGAGGCCCCGCACATGAGTCAGCGAAAGCTCCTCTTGCCGCCCCTTCACGGCAAGCGGATGGAGGGCTATGAGGCGACGATGAGCGAGATCGCGGCGCGGGAGATCGAGAGCTGGCCGACCGGCGTGCCCTACCGATTGCGACCGCGGATGCAGGCGATGACGCTCGAGATCATCATCGAGACCGTCTTCGGCGTCCACGGAGGAGCGCGGCTCGACGAACTGCGCGCGGCGCTGCGCGACTTCCTCGACATGATGACCAACCCACGGATGCTCGTGCCGTTGCTGACCCTCGGCCCTGACCGTCTGCCGTCCTATCCGCCGTTCCGGCGACGGGTCGAGCGGGTCCGCGGGCTGATCCTCGGTGAGATCGAGGAGCGCCGCGCCGTCGCCGACCTCGAAGAGCGCGACGACATCCTCTCGCTGATGGTCGGCGCCTGCCACGAGGACGGCTCGCCGATGGGCGAAGAGGAGATTCACGACGAGCTCCTGACCTTGCTGGTCGCCGGCCACGAGACGACGGCGACGGCACTCTCCTGGGCGGTCGAGCGACTGGTCCGCCACCCCGACAAGCTGGCGCGGCTGCGCGAAGAGGTGGAGGCCGGTGAGGAGGCCTACCTCACGGCGACGATCCAGGAGACGCTGCGCCTGCGCCCCGTGATCGTGATCGTCATCCGCCGACTGACCGCGGCGATCGAGCTTGGCGGCTACGAGCTGCCGGCGGGAATGAACGTGGTGCCGAGCATCCACCTGGTGCATCGCGACCCGACCATCTACCCGGAGCCCGACGCATTCCGGCCCGAGCGCTTCTTTGAGACCCCGCCCGGCACCTACACCTGGATCCCCTTCGGCGGCGGCGTGCGCCGTTGTATCGGCGCCGCTTTTGCCCAACAGGAGATGGCGATCGTCCTGCGTGAACTGGTCGCCCGGCGCTCGATCCGTCCCACCGATCCGGCCCCCGAGCGCCCCTTTCGCCGCGCGATCACCGAGACGCCGCGGCGCAACGCCGAGGTCGTGCTTACCTGAGTCGGGGCGGGGGTAGTCTCCCGCCATGCCGCAGAAAGATCACCACCGCACCCCGACCGTCTCCGAAGCCGTCCGCGACGCCGCGGCCCTCGTCGACCCCGGTGACGCCGACGACGCGATCACCGCCCTTTACGAGATCTACGAGGACGACGACCGGCCGGTGACCGCGGTCGAGGACCTCGCCGGGACCCTGATCGCGACCGCCGAAGGAATCGACCCGGAAGGCGACGACGGCGCCGTCCGGGTCGCTGCCGCGGCCGCCGCCTGGATCGGCATGAACCCCCGCGACCGCAACGAGGACCACGAGGCCGACCACGTCCTCCGCGAGGGCGTGCGGATGGCGTTCGGCAAGGAGGTTCCGCGTGGGGTGGCTGAGTATCTGGGTGGGCGGGGGCTCACGCTTTAGTTGCCCGCGGCCGTTGCCGCCGTCCGAGTGGCGGTGTCCTGAGGGAGTGCGGTGTTCCTCCGAGGGTCCGTGCGTGAGAGGCCACACCCGGCCGGGATCGTCGACGAAGGCTTTCGGGACTCCACGCTTCCTCGCGCCTCCTGCCTGGATCCGTGGACTTCCGCGACGGTTCCGTCTGACCCAGATCGCCGTTCGCTGAGTTAGGCGCGCCATAGGCGGCTCAACTCAGCGAGCGGCGCCGCGGTGTTGTGCAACGCCCTGCTCGCCGCAAGCCCTTGCGTCCTGCGGTCCGGGCGCCGACCCCTACGCGGCGCACAAAAAAGGCCGGCACACAAAAAAAGGCCGCCCCGAAGGGCGGCCTTTCGAGTCTCGGGTGGCCTACCGGCTCATCCGCAGCCGGTGTTGTTGCCGCAGCTGGAACAGGTGTAGCAGGACCCCGTCCGCTGCATCATGCCTCCGCACTGGTCACAGGCCGGGCCGAGCTCCATGCCCTGCATCCGCGCCGGGCGGACCGGGGGAGTGTCGGTGAACGCCGAGGC
The DNA here is from genome assembly GCA_018268605.1 of Actinomycetota bacterium. Classification (GTDB taxonomy): domain Bacteria; phylum Actinomycetota; class Thermoleophilia; order Solirubrobacterales; family 70-9; genus VAYN01. The sequence continues at coordinate 18,069 of JAFDWG010000022.1, forward strand.
GGCGGGTTTGGCGGCCCCACCGTTTCCGTTGCCCCCGGTGTGGCCGTTGGCCGGGCCCGCGGTGTCGGTCGAGATGCCGAGGCCGAGCTGGGAAGTCTCCGCTTCCTTCTTGTTGCGGACGTCCTGGGTCATGATCCCCAGTTCCTCCAGCGTTTCGACGTCATCGATGAAGCGGCTCGCGAGCCAGCGCATGATGTAGTCGGGCATCGATTTGGCGAACGGGATCTCCGGGTTCTGCGTCATGCCCTCCGGGTCGAAGCGCATGTAGGAGAACTTCCGCACGAAGTCTTCGAGCGGTACCCCGTACTGCAGGCCGAGCGAGATCGAGGTGGCGAAGGCGTTGAGGAGCCCGCGCATCGTCGAGCCCTCCTTGCCGATGTCGGTGAGGAAGATCTCGCCGACCGTGCCGTCTTCATATTTGCCGGCGGTGATGTAGCCCTCGTGCCCGGCGATGTTGAACTTGTGGGTGATCGATTCCCGCTCCTGCGGCATCCGCTTGCGGACCGGCTCGGCCATCGCGACCTCTGCGTCGGCGTCCTTGTCCTTCTGCGCATCGGTCCGCAGCGCCTGCGCGGTCTTCGAGCCGTCGCGGTAGATCGCGAGCGCCTTGAGGCCGCCCTGCCAACCGCGGGTGTAGGCGTCGGCGATGTCCTCGACGGTCGCCGTCTCCGGCAGGTTGACGGTCTTCGAGATCGCCCCCGAGAGGAACGGCTGCGTCGCCGCCATCATGTCGATGTGGCCGGTGTAGGAGATGGCCCGCTCGCCGACCGCCACGTCGAACACCGGCAGGTGCTCATCCTTCAGGCCGGGCGCGCCGACGATCGTGTTCTTCTCGGCGATATAGGCGTCGATCTGATCGATCTCGTTCTGCGAGTAGCCGAGCGTCTGCAGCGCCAGCGGCACCGAGCGGTTGACGATCGTCATCGACCCGCCCCCGACCAGCTCCTTGAACTTGACCAGCGAGAAGTCCGGCTCGATTCCGGTCGTGTCGCAGTCCATCAGGAAGCTGATCGTCCCGGTCGGCGCGAACACCGTCGCCTGGGCGTTGCGGTAGCCGTGCTCCTCGCCGAGCTCGACCGCTTCGTCCCAGGAGCGCTGGGCGGCCTCGAGTAGGTCACCCTTGATCCCGGTGTCGTCGACCTCGTAGGAGGCGTCACGGTGCATCCGCATCACGCCGTTGTGGGCGTCGCGGTTCTTCTCGTATTCGTCGTAGGGACCGGTGGCCGACTCGGCGATCAGCGCCGACTGGCGGTAGGCGCGGCCCGTCATCAGCGCGGTGATCGCGGCGGCGACGTTGCGACCCTCGTCGGAGTCGTAGGGCATGCCGTCGGCCATCAGCAGCGCGCCGAGGTTGGCGAAGCCGAGCCCGAGCTGACGGAAGG
>JAFDWG010000230.1 GCA_018268605.1 Actinomycetota bacterium
TCGCCGGGCAGTAGGTCTCCAGCGCGAAGACCATGCCGGGGACGATCTCCTCGGGATGGTCGAGCGAGTGCAGGCGGCTGATCATCGGCGACTCGTACAGGCCGACGCCGAGGCCGTGGCCGAACTGCAGGCCGAAGCACGCTTCCTCGTTGGGGAAGCCCTGCTCCTCGGCGGTCGGCCAGACCGAGGCGATCTGGTCGGTGGTGACGCCGGGACGGACCAGGTCGATCGCGTCGTCGAGCCACTCGCGGCACTGCTTGTAGGCGTCGACCTGCGCCTGGTTGGCGCCGCCGACCGAGAACGTGCGGTAGTAACACGTGCGGTAGCCCATGAAGGAGTGGATGATGTCGAAGAACGCCTGGTCGCCGGGCCGCAGCAGGCGGTCGGAGAAGACGTGCGGGTGCGGGATGCAGCGGTCGCCGGAGACGGCGTTGATCGCCTCGACCTGCTCGGAGCCGAGCTCGAAGAGCAGGCGCTGGGCCTCGGCGACGACCTCGGACTCCTTCACCCCCGGGCGGAGGATTTCGTAGATCCGCTCGTAGGTCGCGTCGACGATCGCCGCCGCGTGGTCGAGCAGGGCGACCTCCTCGTCGGTCTTGATCGTGCGGGCCGCGAGCATCACCTGGGACCCGTCGGTGGTCGCGAGGCCGGCGCGATCCAGCGCCGCGAGGGCGACCATGTCGGTCATGTCGATGCCGATCGGCTCGTTCTCGAGCCGGCGCTCGCGCAGCTCCTCGAAGATGTTGGCAGCGAGGCGATCGGGGACGCCGGTGTGGTCGGGCATCGCGCCGCGCATCGGCGAGACGCCGCCGCGGAAGTTCTCCGGCGGCAGCCACGGCGCGTACATCTGGTGGTGTTTCGCGGCCGAGCCGAAGTCCCAGAGGACCGGCAGGCCATCGCGCGGCAGAAGCGCAAAGCGGGCGTTCTTGTCGCGAGCCCACTCGCCGATGTGGGTCGAGGTGACGTAGCGGATGTTGTTCGGGTCGAACAACAGCAGCGCGCCGAGGTCCGTTTTCCTCAGCTTGGCCTGGGCGCGGGCGAGGCGATCGGAGCGGAGCTTGTCGAAATTGATCCGCTGCTCCCAGTCCACGCCCATCGTGGCGCCACGTGAAGCGATGTTGGTCATAGGCGTGTCCTTTCTCCTCAGCGGCAACCCGGCGCATTCCGTGCGCCCTGCTCAGGATAGTAAACGAAATTGAACACCTGAGTCAACCAGCGATTAAGCTGGATGAACGGCTGCGGTCATCAACTCGGCGTTCGCGATACCCGGTTCCAACTCCCCGGACTCGACCCGCCGCGAGAGCTCGACCAGCATCCGGTTGACCGGCGCGTCGCCGCCGAGGCGTTCCTGTTCGCGCACCACCAGGCCGCTCATCTCCTCACCCTCGCCCTTGCGGCCCTTGATCCAGTCCTGAAGGATCGCCACTTTGGTGCTCTCCAGGGACCAGCCGGCCAGGACGGCGTCCAGCAGGGCGGCGGAATAGCGCTCCGGCGGGAGATCCTCGATCCCCTCCTGCCCGAACATCGGGACGATCCGGTTGCCCAGCGCCAGCGCGGTGTCGAGGGCCTCGGTCCCGGCCGCGTCCATCACCTCGCGCATCCCCTCGACGTGCAGGGCCGCGACCAGCGGGACGCCGAGGATCGCGGAAGGCAGCATCTCGGCGGCATTGGCGACCAGCTTCATCCACTTCGCCGAGCGCACATCGTCGGTAATTTCGACCGCCCCGGCGCTCCGCAGCGGGACCGCCAGCTCCTCCACCCGATCGGCGGGGGTGCGCTCGTCGTAGGGGCCGAGCGCGAACCAGCTCCCCTCCGGCGGCGTCTGGCGTTCGACCACGCCCGGCTCGAAGCAGTTCCCGGCGATCTCGATCGCCGAGGCGAAGGTGCGCTCGGGGCCGAGCACGGAGGCCATGTCGTCGAGCGTCATCCCGTTCTGGAGGCCGACCGCGAGGCCGTCGGGCGCCAGCACCGACCTGATCAGCTCACTGTGCCAGCGGGCGTCGTAGGCCTTGGTGACGATGTAGACGAGGTCGAAGGGCAGCTTGATCTCGGCGACCTCGCAGAGGTGGTGGATGCGCAATTTCGTCACCTTCTCGTCGCCCTGCGGCGAGCGGACGGTGACCCCGTTCGCGCGGATCGCCTCGACGTGGGGCGGCCACTGCTCGATGCAGGTGACGTCGAATCCGGCGCCGGTCATGTCGGCGGCGATCGCCGCCCCGTTCGCGCCGGTTCCCACGACTGCGATGCGCTTCTCTGCCATTCCCTCGTCCCTCCAGTTCGTCGGCCCGTCCGAGGCCCTTGCGATCCGAGCGACAGTAAACTAGATTTAACAGAGGAGTCAAACAGGGTTGTATAGGGACCCAGGAGGGTGGAACGGGCGCTCCGATGCGTCTAGTAACTTCGCGAACGCATGGCGACGAAGACTGACAAAGCGGGGTCGGCGCCAGAGCAGGCAGGAAAAGCCAACGGGGGCCGCGAGCCGTTGGCGGAGCCGGTCGGCGAAGGCCTTCGCAAGCACCGACAGGAAGCGGGCATGAGCCTGCGCGCACTGGCCCGTGAGGTCGGCGTGTCCCCCAGCCTGATCTCGCAGATCGAGCACGGCAAGGCGACGCCCTCGGTGGCGACGCTGTACGCGATCGTCTCCGAGCTCGGCATCTCGCTCGACGAGCTCTTCTTCGACAACCCGCGCGGAGCCGCGGCCCCGTCCGAGCCGGAGCCGACCCGCCACGCGGACACCGGCAACGAACGCACGCCGTCGAGCCACTGGCGGGCGCCGAGCGAGGGGCCCGTGCTCCGCGCCTCCAACCGCCTCAGCCTCACCCTCGCCACGGGAGTGCGCTGGGAACGCCTCACCGCCTCCCACGATCCCGGCGTCGAGTTCCTCTACTGCACCTATCCTGTCGGCGGCGAGTCCGCCTCGGCCGACAACCTGATGACCCACGAAGGATCCGAGTACGGCCTGATCCTCGAGGGCCGCTGCGGCGCCACCGTC
>JAFDWG010000231.1 GCA_018268605.1 Actinomycetota bacterium
TGATCGCCCTCGTTGTCGTCGTCTGCCTACAGAACGCCCAGAAGGTCACGGTCGAAGTCCTCTTCGCCACCTTCGACGCGCCCCTCATCATCATGCTCGCCGTCTTCACCCTGATCGGCGTCCTGATCGGCTACATCGGCCCCGTCTGGCGCCGGCACCGCCGCGAAGAAAAGCGGTCCGGCCAAGACTTGGCGAAGCGCGACTAGGCCCAGCGGCCACGTCCCGCACCCCCGTCCCCGCCCTTGGGCTCCTGCCCCCCGACGGCGGTCACCTCGAGCCCGGCCTCGAACCCGCGCACCAGATGCGGAGCGACCCGCACCACGTCGAACTTCTTCAGCTCCACGACCTCGTCGTCCAACCGAATCCGACCTGACCCCGAGATCACCACGTAAGCCTCCTCCTGCTCCTTGTGGTGATGCCCGTCGGTCGCTTCAGCTCCGGCGCCATCCGCAGCAAGCTGACCCCCAACTCCTCCGAGTCCAGATACTTCCTCAAGAACCGAAGTTCGAGCTCGATCCCGTACTCGTCGACCCCCTGAAATCTCATGCAGGCCCGAGCCGCCCGCTCATGGCAGGTTCCTCCCGGCCCGAGCGTGACGATCGTCGGGGTCCGTGAAGAGACGCTAGAAGTCATCGGAACAAGAATTCTGAAAAGACAGTCAATTTGGTTTAAGTAATGATCTTCCAGGATTGTTCCGAAATGAGGTAGACAACATCTTCGAGTGGTCGTGCTCGACCGTTCAGAGCTCATCCATCGGCTTGCCTTTACCTGAGCACTTGACATGCCCTGTTCACATGGCTACGTTGCCGCATCACGGGGATACGGCGTCGTCAAGTGGCGATGCCGTGGCGTGCTCAAGCGGGAGGAGCAGCAGAGGTCGTCGGATCTCGGTCACACCCTTGATCCGCATCCACAGGGACAGTTAGGTGCTGAGCTTTATCGCGGTGCCCGCCGAGTCCCCCGTCTGATACCGGCTCAATCAAGGAGATCAAATGCACCTCAAGAGACTCAAGGGAATAGGGGTGAGTCTGGCCGTCGCCGCGGTAGGGATCCTCTCGGCCGCTTCTATGGCTTCGGCGCACACTGGCGAATTTGCCAAGTTCAACTACTGCCCATCGACGACCACCGGCGTCTTCAAGTGCCTGTACTCGGTCACCAACGGAGGCAAGGTCGTCCTCGGCAAGAAAACCGTCCCGATCGTGAACCCAGTCACGATTCAGGGTGGCATCTCGGCCGAAAATGAAGCGTCTTTCTCAAGCTTCTACGCGGCAACGAACGGAGTCACGCTCTCAAAGACTCCGCAGCCGGTGCCCGGTGGCCTCGCTGGTCTGGTCAACTGCAAAGAAATCAGCGTCAGCTGGCTCCGAGTTTCCTGCGAAGCCGTTTTCGAAAATGGAATAACCGGAGTAAACGCCACACTCGAATTGGCTCGACCGGCCAGTGAGATCGTGGTCAGTCAGACCAACCTTGTCGGCGAAGAAGGACTCGCCTTTCAGCTCCCGGTGCGGGTCCATCTTGAAAACCCGTTCCTGGGTAGCGCCTGCTACATCGGCTCAAGCAGTTCCCCGATCATCTGGCATCTCACCACCGGCACCACGTCGCCACCGGCTGGTACGGCGCCGATTCACGGTGAAGCGGGCGAAGGGGCCTTCAAAGAAGAAGGCCGGATCTTCGAACTCACACACACCGAACTTGTCGATAACGCGTGGTCCGCGCCAGGGTCGACCGGCTGTGGAGGATTTCTGGCCGAATTGCTGCTCGATCCCATCATCAACGCGTCCGTGGGCGTCCCGTCCGCGGCCGGCAAGAACGTTGCCCAGCTCTCGAACGTGACGACCGCTATCGCCACGGCCACTGCAGTCAACAACCACTGATCCACAGTAAATCTCCTGGGCCGCTCTCTGTTTCACAGGGGGCGGCCCTCTTTGTTTGGTTGAAGGGATCCGTTCCAAATAATCGCTGCGCTAGAGGAACTCATGCGCCGATTAATCGGTAAACTTGCAATTGCTCAGCATCTCCTGTAGAAAGATGCCTGACGTACAGGGACCAAGGCCGCAGGGGCGGTCGCTCAGACCCGGTCCAAGGCTTCGATGACCGGGGCATCGACGAGCAATCGAGGCAATCAAGGGAAAACAGTCGGGCGCAAGTCCGGCACACCGAAAGGAACGACTCAGAGATGAGACGTAAAGGATTCTCGATCGTCGGGCTGGCGCTGGTCGCCATGCTCGCCTTCAGCGCGATCGCCGCCGGTTCGGCATTCGCCAACTCTGCACCGCGCTGGAAAGTCAACGAAGCATTCCTCGGCAACGGTGTGGAAGAAAGCATCGAAGCGGTCAGCAGCACGGAAACGCTGCTGCGGGTTCCGAAAGTCGTCGGCCTGAACCTGAAGAACGCGAGCGGTAACTGCACCCTGACCGGCAAGATCGTCGGCAGCGCGGCCGAAAACCCCGGTACGGGCAAGGGCGGTGTCTACACGTGCTCCGGAGTTTCTGTGGAAGAAGCGCCGGTCTGCACGGTCAATGGAACCGGGACCATCACTACGAAAGCGCTCAAAGGCACCCTCGTGTGGCTTGCCAGCACCGGCCAGAAGGCAGGGTTCAAGTTCACGCCTGAAACTGGCACCGAATTCGCCAAATTCGAAATCACCGGCGCGGAATGCTCGGTCGCTGGGACCTACACCGTCAGCGGCGAAGTCATCGCCGAACTCCTGCCGGAAGCGACCAACGTGATCGAAGGGGAAGTGAAGCTTCCCGCGCTCCCGAAGGCCAGCTGCACCACGGCCAACCGGATCACGACCTGGTTCAACAACGCTACGACGCGAGTGTCCCAGACCCTCGCCTCGCCGCTGGTCGTCGGCGCAAATCCGGCCGCGATCTGTGGCACCGCCAAGGGATTCATCCCTGGCAAAACCAAGAAAATCGGCGTTTTCGCCGGTTAGTTGTCAGAGCAGTAGAGACTCGGGTCATCCTT
>JAFDWG010000232.1 GCA_018268605.1 Actinomycetota bacterium
CCCACGGCGGCAAGGGCTCCGAGGCCCACGCGGCCTCGGTGACCGGCGACACCGTCGGCGACCCCTACAAGGACACGGCGGGCCCGGCGATCAACCCGATGATCAAGGTCGCCAACATCGTCGCGATCCTGATCATCCCGATCGTCCATTTCTGACCTCGAGTGTTGACGGGCCGAAAACTTGACGCATAGTCAAGTTTTCGGCCCGTCGACGTCGGGCTAGTGGCCGTGGCCCGGGTGGTAGCTCGGACCCCCGGGGTGGTACCAGGGGCCGTGGCCTCGGTGGCCGCCGTCATCGCTTCCGGGGTTCCAGGGGAACTGGTAGGCGCGGTAGCTGTTGACGCCGGTCGGGAATTGGGCGTTGTAGAGGAGAGTCCCGTCGGGGGCGAACTCCGAGAAGTAGGGGAGCGAGCCCCAGCCGACGACGGAGTTGCCGTCGGCGGTGACCTGCTGGTTGCCCTGCGAGGGGGCGGTCAGCCCCTCGGGCTGGTCGAACGACTTGATCAGCGTCGCGGTGTGCGTGCGGGGATCGACCTTGACGGTGACGGCGCGGCTGTGGCCGAACTCGGCCGTCGCGTCCACTCCGGTGTTCGCCACACCCGCCGACTCGTTGTCGAAGAAGGTGTAGATCCCGTTTCCTTGCGCCTCGAAATCGTGCTGCCAGGCGGTGACCAGGCCCGCTTTGTTGAGGACCTGGCCGGGGGCGGCGGCGATGTTGAAGTTGTTCGCGCTCGCCTTGCCGCCGAGTTGCCAGATGATCCGGCCGCTGTGGCGGTCGACCTTGAAGGCCGTCCAGGTGTTGCGCGAGTCGATCAACAGGTTGCCGTCGGTGTCCAGCTTCACGGCGTTGACATGGAACCAGTCCCACGGGGAGCTCGGTGAGGCCGGAAGCGGCTGCTCGCTCTGGCTGTAGGGGACGTGGTCGGCGCTGTTCCATTCGAACAGGACCTTGCCCGTCTTGATGTCGATTTCTTGGACGACGCCGTCGATCACGGTCTGGTTCGACGGTCCGCCGATCGAGGTGAGGTCGGCCTGTGCGCTCGTGTAGGCGAGGATCAGGGCCGTGTTCCACGGGGTGATCAGGAACTCGTGGCCGTCGGCGGAGAGGCCGTTGCCGGCCTTGACCGTCGCGATCGGCTGGTACCTGTCGTTGTAGATGTAGTCCACGCCTTTGGCGAGGCCGCCGAGTCCGGTGCCCTGCCACCAGGTGAGGACTTTCTGGCCCTTGTAGGTCTGGACCCGGAAGTCCGATGCCTCCTGTCCCTGCGGGATCGGCTTGAACCAGACGACATTGCCGTTCGGGTCGAGGATCTCCGGACCGTTGGCGTAGGTCGACTGGTTGCTGAACGGGGAGACGAAAAAGTCATCCTGGCCGACGTTGCCATGGGTCAGGACGGTGACGGGTGGGGGTGAGATGGGCGTGTCGGCGGAAGCCGGCACGGCGGCCACGAGGGCGCCGAGCGCGGTCGTGGCGATGGCGGCGGCGAACCGCGCTCTGATTTTCGAGAGGTGCATTTGGGCTCTGGTTCCTTTCCTGATGAGCCAGTTGACTGGTCCGGTGAGGCCGTGCCGGGGCGGCCTGAACGCACGCTAGCAATTTCTCGACTTTCTTGATCAGTTCGATCGAGAAACACCCGTCTGGGGGTCCGACGAGGGGCGCTAGTAGCCTTCCGTTTATGAAGCAGGGGCTTCTGAGCGTTTGGCGGGCGTTGACTTGGCCGTGGCGACGGTTCCCGAAGACCGTCGGCGGGATCACCGGGCTCTTCGCGCTGCTCTGTCTGGCCGTCGTCGGCTCGAACGCCTACATCCTTTTGAGCACCAGCGGTGAGGCGACCGCGGACGTCGCCGAGGTGCCGCCCGCCGAAGTGGCGATCGTCCCCGGCGCGATGGTCAATCCCAACGGCCACATGAGCGGGATGCTCGCCGACCGGGTCAAGGAGGCCTCGCTGCTTTGGCACGCGGGAAAGGTGTCGAAGATCCTCGTCTCGGGCGACCACCACACCTGGGCCTACGACGAGCCCGACACGATGCGCAAGGCGCTCGTCCGCGACGGGGTCAGGCCCGAAGACATCTTCGAGGACCATGCGGGCTTCGACACCTGGGCGACGATGGTCCGCGCCCGCTCGATCTTCAACGTCCACGACGCCGTCGTCGTCACGCAGGGCTTCCACATGCCCCGTGCCCTCTACCTCGGCGAACAGGCCGGGATCCACATCACGGGCCTCCTCGCCGACCAGCACCAGTGGGGCTACCAGGGTGAGCGCTCGGAAATCCGCGAGGTCTTCGCCCGCGTCAAGGCGATCTGGGACACCACCGCCGACACCCCGGCGATGGCCGGTCCCTCGATCCCGATCCAGACCGCCGACGGGCGCGAAAGCTGGGGCCCGGCCCCGCCGCCCGGCACTCCGCCGGCCGGCTCCCCGGACTGAGCCACTCGTCGTGAGGGGCCTGCGCTCACTCGGCATCTGCGCCGCGATCGCGGTCGGCGCCTCCCTCGGCACCTTCGCCCCGGCTGCGCTTGCGGCGCCTCCCAACGATCACTTCGCCAATCGCCTCGAGATGCCGGGCACCCTCCCGTCCGAAGTCGAAGGCTCGAACGTCGGCGCGACCGCTGAGAGCCCCGAGTGGATCAGCGGCCAGGCATTCGACGCGCACCACTCGGTCTGGTGGGAGTGGCAGGCGCCGGAAACGCGCCTCGTCGCGGTCGGGACCTGCGGCACCGACTTCCGCATCCGGGTCGGGGTCTTCACCGGGGAATCGCTCCCGGAACTGTTGGCGAATCGAGTGGTGCTCCCAGCCGCGCCCGAACCGGGCGGCTGCGCCGATCGCTATCTCTTCGAGGCCGTGGCCGGGACGAAGTACGAGCTCGGAGTCGACGGCGACGGCTCCTACGTCCCCGGGCCGGAAGGCGAACCTGGGTCGCCGCCCGACG
>JAFDWG010000233.1 GCA_018268605.1 Actinomycetota bacterium
AGTCGAGCGAGTACACCGAGTCCGAGACGCCGATCTTCACCTGCGTCTCGATGTCCGTGGGCCGCGCCCTCGACGCCCTCGACGGCGTCCCCAGCGCCGCCACGGCGCCTGCCTGAGACAGGCGCAGGCCGACCCGGCCGATTTGGGTCGCCTATCCTTCCCGTCCCGTCCCAGACCCGAAAAACGAGAGAGATGCCCAACATCGGTACCCCTGAGAACCCGCTTCGCGTCGCCATCGTCGGCGCCGGCCCGTCCGGCTTCTACGCCGCCGAGCACATCCTCAAGGACGGCGACGTCCACGCCCAGGTCGACCTCTTCGACCGCCTCCCCACCCCATTCGGGCTGGTGCGCGGCGGCGTCGCGCCGGACCATCCGAAGATCAAGTCGGTGACCCGCGTGTACGAGAAGACCGCGGCGCGCGAGGGGTTCCGCTTCTTCGGCAACGTGAAGATCGGCCACGACATCGAGGTCGAGGAGCTCGAAGACCTCTACCACGCGATCGTCTTCACGGTCGGCTGTGAGACCGACCGGGCGCTCGGCGTCCCCGGCGAGGACCTGCCCGGCTCCTACGCCGCCACCGCCTTCGTCGGCTGGTACAACGCCCACCCCGACTACGCCGACCACGACTTCGACCTCTCGGCCGAGCGCGCCGTGGTGATCGGCAACGGCAACGTGGCGATGGACGTCGCGCGGATGTTGGCGCTGACCGACCACGAGCTGCGCCAGACCGACACCGCCGACCACGCGATCGAGGTCCTCGACAAGAAGAGCATCAAGGAGATCGTCGTGCTGGGGCGCCGTGGCCCGGTCCAGGCCGCCTTCACCAACCCGGAGATCAAAGAGCTCGGGGTGATGGAGGCCGCCGACGTGGTCGTCGACCCGGCCGACATGGAGCTCGACCCGGCCAGCCAGGCCTACCTCTCCTCCGACGACGCCGACAAGACGACGCGGGTCAACGTCGAGACGCTGAAGGAGTTCTCCGAACGGACCCCGGAGGGCAAGAAGCAGCGGATCGTCCTGCGCTTCCTCGCCTCCCCGGTCGAGATCAAGGGCGAGGGCAAGGTCGAATCGATCGTGATCGGGCGCAACGAGCTGGTCGAGGAGGACGGCCGACTGGTGTCCAAGGACACCGGCGAGCGCGAAGAGATCGAGTGCGGCCTCGTCCTGCGCTCGGTCGGCTACACCGGCATCCCGATCGAGGGCGTCCCCTTCGACACCAAGCGCGGCCTGATCCTGAACGAGGGCGGCCGGGTGCTCGATTCCCACGACGCAGGTCACAAGGTCGGCCACTACACCGCGGGCTGGATCAAGCGCGGCCCGTCGGGCGTGATCGGGACGAACAAGAAAGACGCGCTGGAGACGGTGCAGCACCTGCTCGCCGACGTCGGGGCCGAGGCCCTCCTCTCCCCGTCGAACCCCTCCCCCGAGGCGATCGAGCGGCTCCTCGCCGAGAAGAACGTCCGCTACATCTCCTTCGAGGACTGGCAGGCGATCGACCAGGCCGAGGTCGGCCGCGGCGAGCCGCACGGCCGTCCCCGGGTCAAGTTCGTCCGCGTCGACGAGATGCTCGACACGGTCGGCGAGGGAGTGGGCTGAGCGTGCCGGTCGACCTCGCCGAGCTGCAGTCGATGATCGAGGCCGCCCTGCCGGGCGCCTTGGTCGTCGTCTCCGACGAAGACGGCGGCGGCCAGCACCTACGGGCCGAGGTCAAGGCCCCACAGTTCGCCGGCCTCTCGCGGATCGACCAGCACCGACTGGTGAAGGCGGCGGTGAAGCCGCGCTTCGACGACGGCACGGTCCACGCGCTCTCGGTGAAGACCGAACCATCCTGAAGCCGCATCGATCGGGTGGGCGAGCGGATCGACGCGCTCGAGCGCACCATCGTCGTCGTAGGGGGCGACCTCTTCGCTGCGTTCGTCGCCTTCCTCGCCGCCGTCCTCGGCCTCATCGTCACGCTGCTGGTGATTCACGTCTGAGCCGACGGAGACGCTTGGCTACCCTGTGGACATGGCCGACCAAGAGCTGAAGTCCAAAGTCGAAGAGTTGATCGCAGCAAACCCCGTGCTGCTGTTCATGAAAGGGGTCCCGGAGGCGCCGCGCTGTGGGTTCTCGATGCGCGTCGTGCAGATCCTCGACTCGATGGACGCCGAGTACGGCGCGATCGACGTGCTCCCCGCGCTGCAGCCGCTGCGCGAAGTCACCACCGAGATCGCCGACTGGCAGACCTTCCCGCAGCTCTACGTCAACGGCGAGCTGCTGGGCGGCGCCGACATCATCCAGGAGATGTACGAATCGGGCGAGCTCGCCGAGGCTCTCGGCCTCGAGCAGCCGGAGGTCGCCGCCGCGGCGCCTGCGGCAGCCCCGGCGAACGATCTCCCGGCGCAGTCTCCCCCGCTTCAGATCGAATAGCCGAGCTCCGCGTTAGCTCGGGTCAGCGCGGTGCTGAGGACGCGAGCCGCGGTCGCGAGGTCCGCCTCCGAGTTCGCGTACGAGGATCGCGTCGAGGGCCTTCTCGATCTGCCCGATCAGCGACGGCCCGAACGCGATGGGGCATGCTCGCGCTCCGCCTCGACTCCTTGCCGAGCTGGCTCCTCAGCCGGTCCGCGGGCCGCGCCCACCGGCTCCTCGCCGACGCCTTCGCGGCCGCCGGGGCGCGCGGCTACCACTACTGGGCGCCGGCGGCGCTGGAGGATCTCGGACCCGCGAGTCAGGCGACTCTGGGGCGAAGGGCGGAGCTGGATCGCTCCGACGTCGTCGCGACGCTCGCGGAGCTCGAAGCCGAGGGCCTGGTCGAGCGCGCTCCGGATCCCGACGACGGGCGACGGAGGATCGTCTCGATCACCCCCGCGGGAAGCCGACGGCTGAAGAAGCTGAAGCGGGAAGAAGCTAGACCGCGGCCGGAGCCGCTTCGGCGTCGTCTTTGACCTGG
>JAFDWG010000234.1 GCA_018268605.1 Actinomycetota bacterium
CCCCGGCCGTCTCGGCCACGGCCACAGCCAGCCCGGGCCGTGGCCGGGACGGCCGGGCTCGCCGCAACGCCGTGCGTCCCTTTGCCCGGGTGCCGGGACCCTGGAATCACCCCACTCAGGAGCGGCCGGGCAGGCGGACGATGAGGTGGTCGCTGCTCGGGGCGCCGGTGACGTCGGTCGCGTGAGCGCGCAGGCGCAGGTGGAGGGCTTGACGGGGGTTCAGGCGGCGGAGCTCGGCCAGGATCGAGTCGGAGATCGGGATGGCGATCGTGGCCCCGGCGCGGACGGTGACCTGGATCGTCCGGGCGCCGACCGAGTCGGAGGGCGCAAAGGAGACCGTCGGGCACGCGGTGTGGAAGTCGGCGCTCTGCGGGCAGCCGTCCTCGGTCAGGTCGCCGTACCCGTCGCCGTCGGCGTCGGGTTCGATTGCCCCGGTATCCGCGACCTTCATCGCGGCATCGATGTCGATGATGCCGGGGTTGGCGAATTCATTTTCGGCGCGGGCCGCGACCGGTAGCGCGAGCGAGACGACGATCGCCGCGACGAGCAGGATCGCAACCGCATGTCCTGGAGGGCTCCTCGGGCGCGCACGCGCTACCAGCCCTCGATCAGGACCCGGTCGAGCGCGCCCACCAGGGTGTCGACGCCCGCTTCGTCGATGCAGAGCGGCGGCTTCACCTTGAGCACGTTGTTGCGGTCGCCGGTCGGCTGGACGATCGCGCCGAGCCAGCGTAACCGCTCGCAGATCGCCGCCGCCTCCGCGGTCGCCGGCTCCTTGGAATCGCGATCGGTGACGAGGTCGACGCCCATGAAGAGCCCGCGACCGTAGACCGCGCCGATCAGCTCATGCCGTTCGGCCATCTCCTCGAACCTCGCCCGCAGGGCCGCCCCCTGGCGCGCGGCATTCTCCTGGAGGGACTCGGCCTCGATCGTCGCCAGCACGGCGCCGGCGACGGCGCATGACAGCGGGCTGCCGCCGGAGGAGGAGAAGAAGGTCCCCGAGGCGAGGCTGTCGACGATCTCCCCGCGACAGATGACCGCGCCGACCGGGAAGCCGTTTCCGGCCGCCTTCGCGACGGTGACGATGTCTGGCACCACCCCCTCGTGTTCGAATGCCCAGAAGTCGGATCCCGTCCGGCCGAGCCCGACCTGCACCTCGTCGGCGATGCAAAGGCCGCCCGCGGCGCGGACCAGCTCATACGCTCCGGCGAGGTATCCCGGCGGGGACTCCACCCCGCCCTGGTTGCCGAGCAGCGGCTCGGAGACGAACGCGGCCGGGCCACCCCGGTCCGTCGCCGCCCCGCAGGCGTCGCGAACGGAGTCGAGATAGGGCCCAGAGTCGGTCGACGGGCCGCGGTAGGGGTCCGGCTGCGCCACCACGTGCACCCGCGCCGAGGACTCCTGTCGCCAGTCGCGAAGGTCCGGCGGGTAGGTGCAGATCTCGAAGGTGCCGGTGGTCCAGCCGTGATAGGCGCCGTCGACCGCGATCACGTCGTCGCGCCCGGTGTGGTTGCGCGCCAGCCGCAGCGCGAGGTCGACGGCCTCGCTGCCGGAGTTGACCATGATCACCCGATCCAGCTCCGGCGGGCACTTCGCCAGCAGCCGCTCGACGTAGTCCTCCAGTGCCGAGTAGAGGAAGCGCGAGTTCGTGTTCAGCAGCCGCAGCTGCTTCTCGGCGGCGGCCTGGATCGCGGGGTGGGAGTGCCCGATCGCGGCGACATTGTTGACGCTGTCGACGTAGGGCCTGCCGTGACTGTCGTACAGCAGGTGGCGCCACCCGCGCACCATCTCCGGCGGCTCCTCGTAGTAGGTGCCTGCCGCCGCGGGAACGCTTCGGCTCCGCCGCTCGAGCAGCGCCGCCGACCGACCGGGCGGCGGCGCGGCGACGTCGAGGCCGAGCAGGACCGAGGGATCGGGGCAGACCGCAAGCGCCGCGGCGGCGCGATCGGCGGAGACGAGCCCTGGCATGTCGCCACCGACACAGATCTGCAGGTGCAGATGGGGCGGCAGGATGTCCTCGGGCCGCGGCCCGGCCACCGCCCCGATCGAGGCGCCCGCTTCGAGGACGTCGCCGGCCACATGCCGCGGGACGAGTCCGGCGAGCCTGATCTGGACCGACTCCTCGACGGCCAGGTCGGGCCGCAGCGCCAGGGACCGCTCGTCGACGTCGATCACGGTCCCCGCCAACGGCGAGCGCACCTCGGTGCTCTCGGGCACGAAGAGATCGGCCCCCAGGTGGAGGGTCGGCGGGGCGGCGTCGGAGGGCACGCCCGACGCGGTCAGCCGGACCTCGCCCCAGCGGCCGACGCCGGTCCCGAGCTCGCCGATCGCGCCTTCCACGTCCTCCCTCCGGTTCCACTCGCCGGCGGCGAAGATGGGAGAGGAGACCGAGAGGTCGAGGACCTCGAGCCGGTCGGCGTCCAGCTGCACCGGAGGGACCGAGGACGCCGCGGAGAGTGCCGCGCTGACCACGGACGACCGACGGCCGGGATCGCGGCCGCACGCCTCGCGGACCACGGCCGTCGCCAGCGCATGGGGCACCCCGACCACGGCCCGGAGCACCGACCAATCCTCCTCGAGAAGACGCTCCAGGTGCGGCGTCGGCCCCGTCAGCTTCACCTGATGGACGCTCGACACGGCAGAGGCGGCGGCGCGGGCCAGGACGAGTGGCCAGATCGCGTCGACCTCGGCGTCCTCCAGCTCGACCACCTCGACGAAACCACGGACCACGGCGAGGATGGCGCCGAGCGGATCCTCGGTCTCGCGGAAGACGGGGGAAAGTGCGGCGTGGGCGGCCTCGGTGGCGCGCCAGCTCTCGCAGACGTCGCCGAAATCGACGATCCCGGTCGGCCTGACGCGACCGTTGTCGGCCCGGTGGCCGATCACGTTGAAGTCGGTCAC
>JAFDWG010000235.1 GCA_018268605.1 Actinomycetota bacterium
AAACCTCGACGCATGAGTTGTCCTTCTGGCCGATGCACGGCTCGGCGATCACGTAGCTCATCTGGGAAGTCTCCTGAGTGGTTTTCGTCGTAAGCCGCCAGGCGCCGGGTGGCCCCTGCGACGAGCGAACGACCATTTTAGAGACATATGGCGGCGAGAAGGCGCGCGGCTAGGGTTCTGGGGGATGGCGGGCAAACGACAGGGGTGGACGGCGTGCTGCTGCTGACCGGAGCCACCGGGAGCATCGGCTCGCGGCTGCTGCCGCTGCTGCTCGAGCGCGGCGAGGACGTCCGCTGCCTGGTCCGCGATCCGCGGCGCCTCGGGCCGCGGCGGGTGGACGTGCAGATCGCGCTCGGGGACCTGGGGGAGCTGGCCGATCCGCACACGGTGCGCCAGAGCCTCCGCGGCGTCGACACCGTCGTCCACCTGGCGGCGACGATCCGCGACCAGCCACCGCGGCGGATCGAGGAGCTGAACGGCCTCGCGACGGTGCGGCTGCTGGAGGCGGCCGAGCGGGCCGGGGTGCGGCGCTTCGTCTTCTTCAGCGCGCTCGACGCGGGCGCAGCGCAGCGGACCCGGTTCTTCCGCGCCAAGTGGGTGGCGGAGGAGGCGGTGAGGTCCTCGCCTCTGGAGACGAGCATCTTCGCGCCATCGGTCGTCTACGACCACTCGGATCCCTGGATCACCCTGCTTCGCCGCTTCTCCTTCCTGCCTGTGCTGCCGGTCTCCGGGGAGGGGCGGGCGGCCTTCCAACCGATCTGGGCGCGGGACGTCGCCGAGTGCGTGGCTCGGGCGCTGGACGGCGACGCCCTGCGGCCCCGCTACGAGTTGGCCGGGCCGGAGACGCTCACCTACGACGACATGTCGGATCTCGTCAGTCGCATCGCCGGGCGCCCCCGGGATCTCGTCCACGTGCCGCTCCCCGCGATCAAGGCGAGCCTCGGGGCCCTCCGCATCGTCTTCGGGGAGGCCGTGTTTGCAACTTGGGAGGAGGCCGAGTTGATGGAGGTTTCGATGATCAGTGAGAAAGGCACCGCCGACGCGCAGGCCCTTGGGGTCGACCCGCGAAGGATGAGTGATGTTCTCTCCTCCTCGTAGTCGTCTGCGCCGTGTCCTCGTCCTCTGCATCGGTTTCATGCTTCTCTCGGCGGCGCCGGCGAGCGCCCTGTCCCTGGTGCCGCCGAAACCGAACGTCCTACTCGGCGTCTCCGACCGCGGCTCCATCGAAGGGTTCAACTCCTTCGTCGAACTGACCGGTAAGCACCCGGCCCTGATGGAGACGTTCCTCGGTTGGGGCAACAGCGTGAACAAGGCCTTCGAACGCTGGCGCGAAACCCAGACGCGACCGATCGTCGCGATCTCCACCCAGAACGCGCAGACGCTGGAAGAGATCATCACGCCCGAGCAGATCGCGCTCGGGGCAGGCGATGACTACCTGCTGCAGCTGAACAGCTTCTTCGCGATCCACAACCTGCCCGCCTATATCCGCCCGCTGGGCGAGCCGAATCGCTGCCTGAACGCCTGGGCGGGGGTCGAATGCGACGGCACGCTGAAAGGCGGCGAACACAGCGCGTTCTGGTACAAGATGGCCTTCCGGCGGATCGTCGCGATCGTCCGCGGGGGCCTCACGCTCGACGGCCTGAACGCGGAGCTCGCCGAAATCGGCCTGCCGCCGCTGTCGCGGTCGAAGGGCGAAAGCCCCGAAGCCTTGCCGGTCGCCCCGGTCAGCATGATCTGGAGCCCCCTCCCCGCCGGGTCGCCGCGCGTGAAGGGGAACTTCCCAGGGAACTACTGGCCGGGAAGCAAATGGGTCGACTGGGTCGGGACCGACTTCTACGCCAAATATCCGGTCTGGGAAGACCTCAACAAGTTCTACGAAGGCAAGCAGTGGAAGGGCAAGCCGATCGCGATCACCGAGTGGGCGGTGCAGGAGCATGACGAACCGAAATTCGTCAGCCAGCTGATCTCCTGGATCGTCCGCCACAAGCGCGTCCAGATGCTCAACTATTACCAGGGCTTCGGGCCGGGGAACACCTACGAACTAGCCCTCTATCCCCAGACCGCGGCGGTCTACCGCCAAAAGATCCGCCGCGCCACCTTCCTCGAATACGCCGACTACAACGCCGGCCTCCTGCCGCCTCTACCGCCTAAGGAAAAGAAGGCCAAGTAACCCCGATGTTGATGGGCCGAAAACTCAAGAAAGTCTTGAGTTTTCGGCCCATCAACCTTCGCCCAGCGCAAGGAGGGCCTCAATGGTCTCGGCCAGGCGGCGGGGTTCCTGTTCGATCTCCTGCCAGGTGCATTGGGAGACTCTCCAGCCGGCCAGTTCGAGTTGCTGGCGGCGCTTGCGGTCGGAGACGAAGGCGCTGTCGGTGTCGTGGAAGAGTCTGCTGTCGGCTTCGACGATGAGTCCGTGCGCACGCCAGAGGAAGTCGGCCTGATAGCGCCTGCCGCCAGGCGTCGGCAGCCAGATGTTGACCTCGGGTTCAGGGACTGATCGCTTCGCACACATCTGGAGGAAGAAGCGCTCGAGCTCACTGCGGGTCCTCTTCGTCTGCGGATGGATCGTGTCGAGAATCAGGCGGAGCCGAGCGACACCTCGACGACGACGGCTCCTCTTCAGCAGCGAACGCAGCTTCGCCTTGTCGAGGATCTGGAGTACTTCGGCCTCCGCCACGGCCTTCCGCACCCTCCAATCAGGCTCGACTCCGGCGAAGTCCAGGATGGTCCGATCAACCGTCGTGCAACGGATGCCGAAGCGTGTGGTCTTGTCGATCGGATGAAGCGACCCGTCACGGTGCGCAGCGACTCCCTCCGGGCTGCGACCACGACGATTCGGCGCGGTGACGTCGATCGGCTCCTCCCACGAGTCGACCAGTCCCCAAAGATAGGC
>JAFDWG010000236.1 GCA_018268605.1 Actinomycetota bacterium
TGGGCGTCTCATGGAGGTCACAGCCTGCCAGGACCTCCATGAGACGCCCAGGGCATCGCCCCTCGGACGGCCGCCCCCTAAGTAGTCCGCACGATGATCACGCTGCACGGCGCGTGATGAGACACGTTGTTCGGCACACTCCCCAGCAGATACCTCCGCGCTCCCGTCATCCCTTTGTTCCCCACCACGATCAGGTCGGCCTTGATCTCTTCGGCGACGTTCAGGATCGCGTCGGCGGGGTCGTCCTGGACCGGGTGGGTGGTCACCTCGACCCCGGCGGCTTTCGCTTTCGCGGCGGCGGCGGCGAGGATCAGGTTGACGTCCTCACGCGGGCCGATCTCGTAGGCGATGTCGGCCGGGGCACCTTCCTGCTCGTTCTGGATGCGTCGTTTGGAGACCGGCTGGAAGGCGCTGACGATCCCCAGGGTCGCCCCCGAGAGCCTCGCCAGGTCGATCGCCTGGTCTACCGCCTGCCCTGCCGTGTCGGAGCCATCGGTCCCGACCACGATCCGAGTGAACATCCCGCCTCCTCAAGCTCGCTCACCGTGCCGCGCCGATACTAGCTGCGGCGGGGGCCGCTATCGAGTGACCCCGTATTCCGGCTGATGTTCTTCGATGAAGGTCTTCGGGAGGCCGTGGAAGCGGGCTCCCATGATTTCTTCGGGCGTGGTCGAGAGCCGGACCGCCGCGATCACCATCGAGGCGACAAGGCAGACGACCAGCAGGATCATCCCGAATTTCCAGAGGTAAGGCACACGGGGACCCTAGAGGGCGGTTAGGCTGCGCGCATGGCGTTGGACAGGGTTGCCGGCGGCGTATGGCTGCTGCGCGGAGACTTCCGCGGGGCGATGAACATCTACTTCATCGAGGACGGCGACGGGGTCGTCCAGTTCGACGCCGGGACGAAGTCGATGCGCAAGAAGGCGGCGGAGGCGGCACGGGAGCTCGGCGGGCTGAAGCGGATCGTCCTCGGACACGCCCATGCCGACCACCGCGGCACCGCGCCATACCTGGGCGCGCCGGTCTTCTGCCATCCCGACGAAGTGACCGACGCCGAAGGCGACAAGGCGGTGACGCCGTACTTCAACCTCTCGCTGTTGCCGGTGGCGCCGGTGCGCTGGATCTACCCTCTGCTGCTGCGCTGGTGGGACGGCGGAGCGGTCAAGGTCAACGGCACGGTGTCGGAGGGCGACGAGGTGGCCGGCTTCAAGGTGCTGCACTTCCCCGGGCACGCGCCGGGCCTGATCGGGCTCTGGCGGGAGAGCGACCGGGTCGCGCTGGTCTCCGACACCGTCTACCTGGTCGACTCGGCGCGGCTCAAGCCGCTGCCACATGGCGAGGCGAGCGTCCCCCATCCCGCCTTCGCCTGGAACCACCAGGAGGCCAAGCGGAGCGTCCGGCGACTGGCGGAGCTGGAACCGCTGGTCGTCGCCACCGGCCACGAGGAGCCGCTGCGCGGGGACAACCTGCGCCCGGTGCTCGAAGCGGCCGCCGAGAAGTTCTGAGCAGGGCGGCGCTCGGCGGGGCGTCCAGCGGCCCGCTCCCATAGGTTTGCCTGCTGATGATCGGGACTTACGCCTCGGCGGCCTTGATCCTGCTGGCCTCGCTCCTGGTCGGCCGGGCGACCTTCTCGCTTGCCGGTCGGCGCGACTGGTGCTGGCTGGAGGGGGCGGTCGGCTACGGAGCGATCCTCACCGTCTCCGGGATCCTGGCGCGTGCCCCCGGCCACGGAACGAGCGCCACCATCGGCATCGTCTCCCTGGTCGTCGTCGCCGCGGTGGTGACGTGGCGCCGCGGATACGAGATGCCGCCCTTCGGGGTCGGCCTGACGACGGTCCTGGCGGTCGCCCTCGTCCTCTCCTTCCCCTTCGCCGTCAGCGGCCACTGGGGGCTCCTCGGGGTCGGCTTCAACAATGACCTGGGCCTGCACCTCGCCTGGGCCGAGTGGCTCCGCAGCGGCGTCGGCCCGGCACCGGACCCCGGCTACCCGCTCGGGCCCCACGGGCTCGCGGTGGCGACCGCCGCCATCCCCGGCCTCAGCCTCGGCCAGGCCTTCATCGGCGAGATCTTCGCGATCGGCATCCTCACCGCCCTGACCGCCCTTAGCGCGATCCGCGAGATCGCCGCCTGGCGGCGCGTCGTCGGCGCGACCCTCGTCGCCGTCACCTACATGGCCGCCTCCTACTTCGCCCAGGCCGCCTTCAAGGAGACCGCCGAGGCGCTCTTCGTCCTCGCCGTCGCGATCTACCTGATGCGGCCGCAGGCACCCCCACAGGGCCTCTGGCCACGGGTGGGCTGGGCGCTGCCGATCGTCGCCGTCGCCGGCGGCGTCTTCTTCTGTTACTCCTTCGCCGGGATCGCCTGGCCGATCGCGATCGTCGTCGTCTGGGCGGCGGCACAGCCGGCGACCTGGCGGGTGCTGCGACCGGGGCGGGTGGCGCGCATCTTGACGCGGCCCTGGGTCCTGCTCGGCATCCTCATCCTGATCGGCCTGGGGATCGCGCTGACGGTCGCCGGGCCGTTCGGCTTCGGCTCTAGCTTCAACCAGGTCGCGGGCTCGAACACCTACGGCCCCGTGTCCCCGATCGAGACGCTCGGCATCTGGCCCGCGGCGAACTACCGGCTCGACGCGATCGGCGGCGCGCCGCTACCCGGCCTGATGGGGGCGATCGCGGTGTTGGCGCTGCTCGCCGCGGTCGCCTGGTGGATGCAGCGGCGCGAAGCCGCGGTGCCGCTGGCGCTGCTCGCGGGCGCGATCGCCTACCTGGGCACCGCCTGGGTGCTGCGGATCGCCGAGCTCGAGC
>JAFDWG010000237.1 GCA_018268605.1 Actinomycetota bacterium
CGGCCGTCTCGGCCACGGCCCGGGCAGGCTGTGGCCGTGGCCGAGACGGCCGGGGGATGTGGCGGAAGGCGCGGCGGGGCCGATTCGTACGCCGAGCCCCGAACGGTCAGGAATCTGCGTGGTTCGTAATCCACCCCTGGCGTGGACTTCGAACCACGCAAGCCCTTGCGGTGTTCGAAACTTGCGTATGGCGCAAGTACGGAACACGGCAGATTCCTGACCATTCGAATCCTCCGCTATTCCCCACGAAACCCTCCCGTCCTGGGCGTCTCGGACACGGCCACAGCCAGCCAGGGCCGTGTCCGAGACGCCCAGGACCACACTCGGACGGCCGGGGCGGCCAGGACAACGCCCGGCCCGGCCCTCAGCCCAGCTCGCGCCGCACCAGGTCGACCAGCCGCTCGCATACGGCGTCCGCCTCGGCGGCCTCCGGGGCCTCGACCATCACCCTCACGAGGGGCTCGGTACCCGAAGCGCGCAGGAGGACGCGGCCGCGGCCCTCGAGAGCGGCGTTCTCGGACTCGACGGCCTCCCAGACGGCGGTGGCACCGCCGAGGCTCTCGCGGTCGGCGACTTGGACGTTTACGAGAACCTGCGGCAGCTTCTCCATCGCCGGGGCGTCGGCGAGGGCGGCATCGCCGAGCTCACCCATGGTCAGGAGGGCGGCGGCGATGCCGTCGCCGGTGGAGACGATGTCGGAGGCGATGATGTGGCCGGACTGCTCGCCACCGAGCTTCCAGTCGCGACGCAGCATCTCGTCGATCACGTACCGGTCGCCGACCTGGGTGATCGCGACCTCGATCCCGTCCTCCTTCATCGCCTGGTGGAAGCCGAAGTTGGTCATCACGGTGACGACGACCCCGCCCCCTAATTCGCCCCGTGAGGCGAGTCCGCGGGCGGCCAGGGCGATCAGCTCGTCGCCGTCGTGGACGCGTCCGGCCGCGTCGACCGCCAGCACCCGGTCGCCGTCGCCGTCGAAGGCGAAGCCTATGTCGACCGTGTCGGAGACGGCGACTATCCGGGCCAGCGCCTCGACGTGGGTCGAGCCGACGCCCTCGTTGATGTTGCGGCCGTCGGGCTCGACGCCGATCGTCTCAACCGTCGCCCCGAGCTCGGCGAAGATCCGCGGCGCGACCCGGTAGGTCGCGCCGTTGGCGCAGTCGAGCATCACCGTGCGGCCCGAGAGGTCGATCTGGAACGCGGAGCGAAGCTCACGCACGTAGTCGTCCTCGCCCCCGTTCAGCTGCTCGATCCGGCCCGGCTCGGCGGCAGGAGGCGGCCCGTCACCCTCCATCAACGCCTCCAGGCGCCCCTCGACCTCGTCGGGGAGCTTGGTGCCCTGGGCGGAGAAGAACTTGATCCCGTTGTCGCGGTAGGGGTTGTGGGACGCCGAGACGACCGCCGCCAGGTCGAGGCCGAGCCTGCGCACGAGGATCGCCGCCGCCGGGGTCGGCAGGACCCCCGCAAGCAGCGCGTCGCCGCCCGCCGCGGCGATCCCGGCGGCCAGCGCCGCCTCCAGCATCGGACCCGACTCGCGGGTGTCGCGGACGATCAGGACCTGCGGGCGGTCCTTGCCGAGCGAGGCGGTCGCGGCACGGCCGATCGACGTCGCCAACTCGGCGGTGAGGAACGTGCCGGCCTCACCGCGGACGCCATCGGTCCCAAACAGCTTCCTACCGCCGTCAGCCACCCGGTGAGCCTATTGCGCCTGTCGAGAGGGGTGCGAAGGAGAGATCAGCGCTTGCTGAACTGCGGCTTCTTACGAGCCTTCTTGAACCCGGCCTTACGACGCTCCTTGACGCGGGCGTCACGGGTCAGGAAGCCGCGGCGCTTGAGGTCGCCGCGCAGCTCGGCGTCAATCTCGGTCAACGCGCGAGCGATGCCGTGGCGGACCGCCCCGGCCTGGCCGGATACACCGCCGCCGTGGACGCGCACGCGGACGTCAACGTTGCCTTCGTAGCCGGAGACGACCAGCGGCTGCTTGACCGTCGTCTGGTGAAGGGGACGGGGGAAGAACTCCTCGAGCTCACGACCGTTGATCGTGAACTTGCCGTCACCCGGTTTGAGGATGACGCGGGCGATCGAGCTCTTGCGCTTGCCGGTGGCGAGGAAGCGGGCGCCCGACTCCATTTTCGCGGGAGCGCGATCGGCGATGGCCGTGTCGCTCTCAGCGGCGGCCAGCTCGGCCTCGCGGCGGGCTTTCTCCTCTTCTTCGGCTTCGAGGGCGGCGCGCTCCTCGGCCGAGAGCTCCCGGCCCTCGGGCTCGATCGCGATCGGCTCCAGGTTGGCGCCCGGGATGACGTCTTTTTTGTCCTCTTTTTTCGCCTCCTCGCGCTGCTCGGGCGCGGCGGCCGCCTCGGACTCGGCGGCGGGCGCCTCCGCGGCGGCCTCGGACTCGGAGGCCTCGTCGTTCTCGGTCGCGGCGTCCTCGGCGAGCGCCACGGCGGCGTCCTCGTCGCGCTGCGGCTCGTCGGCGGGGTTATCCCCCTCGCTCCCCGCGGCAGCGGCCTCGTCGACCGGCTGGGCGTCGGCGCCGTTCTCCTCGGCGACCGGAGCGGGCTCGGCGCTCTCCGCGGTCTCCTCGGGGCGGTGCTCGGAAGTCTCGTTCGTCTCGTCAGACATCTATCGCTGGATCTCCATCGGTTTCGGCTGCTGGGCCTCGTGCGGATGCTCGGGGCCGGCGTAGACCTTCAGCTTGGTCAGCTGCTGGCGGGCGAGCCGGTTGCGCGGCAGCATCCCCTTGACGGCCTTGCGGATGACCTCCTCGGGACGCCGATCGAGCATCTCCTG
>JAFDWG010000238.1 GCA_018268605.1 Actinomycetota bacterium
CAGGAGGTCGGCGGTTCGAATCCGCCTAGCTCCATCGAGTCGAATGCCCTGCAAACGCGCCATTTCGCGTTTCGGCCACTCAGTTGAACCACCCCCCTTGATCCCCCTGTTATTGGGCACTGGTGCCCAAAGCTCCGCCGGATAGGCAGGGATGCGCAGGGCCTCCAGCGAGGCGGAGCGGATCGGCGCGGCGGTGCAGATCGCGAAGAAGGCCGAGGAGGTCTGCCTCGACGTGCTCGCGATCGGCGACCACCACAACCCACCGTTCTTCTCCTCGGCGCCGACGACGCTGCTCGCCTACCTCGCCGCCGCCACCGAGCGGCGACGACGTTGATCACCACCAACGACCCGGTCCACATCGCCGAGGAGTACGCGATGCTCCCTGCTGACCGCGCACGCGGAGATGGTCAGCCGGACGGAGTACGACGTGCTCTACACGCTGTCGAAGTGCCGTCGGCCGATCCGCCTCGGCGAGCTGAACCGGCGCGTGCTGCTGAGCCAGCCGGCCCTCTCACGGCTGGTCGACCGGCTGGTCGAGCGTGACGCAGCGATCGCGAGGGCGAAAGCCGGTTGATGGGCCGAAAACTAGTCCTATATAGGGATAGTTTTCGGCCCATCAACATGCCAGCGCCTAAGGCCCGCTGACCACCACCGCCTGCAGGTTGAGGAAGGCGCGCATGCCGAGTTCGCCGCCGAGCTCGCGGCCGACGCCCGAGCGCTTCACCCCACCGAAGGGGATGCGGGGGTCCGAGGCGGTCATCGCGTTGACGAAGACCATCCCGGATTCGATGTCGGCGGCGAGGGTCTCGGCGCGCTCCAGGTCCTGGGTCCAGAGCGAGCAGCCGAGGCCGAACTCGGAGTCGTTGGCGATCGCGATCGCCTCCGCCTCGTCGGCCACCCGGGCGACCGCGGCGACCGGGCCGAACGTCTCTTCGCGCAGCACCGGAGCACCGGAGCCCGCGGCGGCGCTGACCACGGTCGGCTCGTACCAGGCGCCCGCCTCGTCGGGAGCCACCCCGCCGGTGAGGACGGTGGCCCCGGCGGCGACCGAGGCGTCGACGATCCCGGCGAGCTCGTCGCGCAGGTCCTCGCGGGCCATCGGGCCGAGCTGGGTCTCCGGGTCGATCGGGGCGCCGCGGCGCAGATCCTTGGCGGCGGCGGCGAAGCGCTCTTCGAACTCGGCCGCCACCGACTCGACGACGACGAACCGCTTCGCCGCGATGCAGCTCTGACCGGTGTTCTGGAAGCGCGCGGTGACGGCGACCTCCACGGCTTTCTCCAGGTTCGCGTCGCCGAGGACGATGAACGGATCCGAGCCGCCCAGCTCCAGCACCACCGGCTTGATCGCCCGACCGGCGGCTTCGCCGACCGAGACCCCGGCGGCATCGGAGCCGGTCAGGGTGACCCCGGCGATCCGCCGGTCGCCGATCAGCTCGCTCGCCTTGCGGCCGGAGACGACGATCGTCTTGAAGAGGCCCGCGGCGCCCGCCCGCTCGAAGACCGTTTCGAGCAGCAGGCCGCAGCCGGTCACGTTGGAGGCGTGCTTCAGGACGAAGGCGTTGCCCGCCGAGACGATCGGCGCCGCCGCCCGCATCGCCTGCCAGAGCGGGTAGTTCCAGGGCATGATCGCCAGCACGACGCCGAGCGGCCGTTTGTGGACGGCGACCCGTCGCCCGTCGCCGGTCTGGATTCGTTCGGCCGCCAGGTAGCTCTCGCCGTACTCGGCGTAGTGCTCGGCCGCCCAGGCGCACTTCTCGACTTCGGCTTCGGCTTCCTTGATCGGCTTGCCCATCTCGCGGCTGACCGTCTTCGCCAGCTTGTCGGCGCCCGCCCGCAGCTCGCGCGCCACGCCGTTCATCAGCTCCGCCCGCTCCGACCAGGGGGACTTCCGGTAGCGGCGGAAGGCCGCGTGGGCGGTGTCGAGCGCAGCATCGGTCCGCGCGTCGTCGAACACCTCATAGGTCTCGAAGGTCTCGCCGTTCGCCGGATCGATCGACTCGACCACCGCACCTGAACTCATCTTGCGCTGCTTCCTTCAATCAAGGGCCAGCAGTGCCCTAGGCGCTGCGGATCAGCTTCTTGTTGACGAACTCATCCGCGCCGAAGCGGCCGAGCTCGCGTCCAAAGCCGGATCGCTTGAACCCACCGAAAGGTAGCTCAACGCCATCGGCGCCCACCACGTTCACGTAGACCATGCCGGCTTCGATCAGGTTCGCGACCCGCTCCGCCTGAGCGGAATCGTCCGTCATCAGATAGGACCCGAGCCCGAACGGGGTCTGGTTGGCGAGCGCCACCGCCTCCTCCTCGGAGCCGACCTTGTAGACCTGGGCGACCGGACCGAAGAACTCTTCCTGGGACGCCTCGTCGCCGGGCTCGATCCCGGTGAGGATCGTCGGTTCGAAGAAGTTCCCGTCGCGCCTGCCGCCGACGACCACCTCGGCGCCGTTGGCGACCGCCCGGTTCACCTGGTCCTCGAGCCGATCGGCGGCCGTGGTCGAGGAGAGCGGGCCGACCTCGGAGTCCGCCGAGCTTGGGTCGCCGGTCTTCGCCGCCGCCATCTTGGCCGTGAACTTCTCCAGGAACTCGTCGTAGAGCGCCTCCTGGACGATGAACCGCTTGGCCGCGTTGCAGGACTGGCCGGTGTTCTCGATCCGCGCTTCGAACGCCTTCTCGGCGACCGCGTCGACGTCGCTCGCACCGAGGACGATGAAGGGGTCCGAGCCGCCGAGCTCGAGCACGACCTTCTTCAGGTTGCGCCCGGCGATCTCGGCCACCG
>JAFDWG010000239.1 GCA_018268605.1 Actinomycetota bacterium
ACCCGGCCGTCTCGGCCACGGCCACAGCCTGCCCGGGCCGTGGCCGAGACGGCCGCGCTCGCAGACACGCCTTGCGTCCCTTCCCCCGGGCGCCGGCACCCCGGCGCCAGGTCTCTACCCTCGAGCCGCCCCCGCCAGCGCCCGCACCGCCCCGACGATCGCCTCGCGCGCCTCGGGCCGCGCGATCAATCTGTCGGCACCGAGATCGTCCCTCGCCAACGGCAGCCGCAGTACCGCCTCCTCGACGATCTGGGCGCCGGTGTAGCCGAGGACCTTGCGGAGGCTCTCGTGCGCGTCGGCTCCGCCGCTCGGCGCGGCGGCGCCGGAGATGTTGATCCAGGCGACCGGCATCTCGTAGGTCTGGCCGCCGCCGACCGTCCAGTCGAGGAGGTTCTTGAAGGAGCCGGGGAGGGCGCCCGCGTACTCGGGAGTGCTGAGGAGGAGGGCGTCGACTTCGGCGAGGGCCGCGCGGAGCGTCGCCACCTCGGGATCGAGGCCGACGCCGTCGGCCGGATCGTCGTCGGGGTTGAAGTGGGGGAGGCGGCCCATGCCGTCGTAGATCGTCGTCTCGATCCCGTCGGGGGCCAGGGCCGCCGCCGTCCGCAGGGTCGCGGAGTTGGTCGAGGCGCCGCGCAGGCTGCCCGAGATCAGCAGCAGCTTCGGCATCGGCCGGCGTCGCTCAGCTCGGTTCGAGGAGCGACCAGGAGACCGCGCCGACACCGAGCAGGCCGGGCCCGACGTGGGCGCCGATGACCGGGCCGATCTCGGAGATGAAGGCCGGTTTGCCGCCGAAGATCTCCCGCAGGTCGACCGCCAGGGCCTCGGCCGTCTCGGGGTCCTGGATGTGCTGGATGACCCAGGCGTCGGCGCCCGATTCGTGCAGCTGGCGGGCGTAGCCGCGCAGGCGCTCGAGCGAGCGGGCGCGGGTGCGGACCCGTTCGATCGGCTTGATTTCGCGATCGATGGTGAGGATCGGCTTGATCTTCAAGGCGCCGCCGATCCACGCGCTGGCGCCGCCGATGCGGCCGCCCTTGCGCAGGTACTCGAGCGTGTCGACGGCGAACCACATCTTCAGCGTCTCGCGGACCCCTTTGGCCCGCGCGAGAGCCTCGGCCGGCCCGCCTCCCGCCTCGATCGCGGCGTGCGCCGCAAGCACGCAGAGCCCGGTCGCCCCGCACGCCATTTCGGAGTCGTAGAGGTGGATCCGCTCGCCGCCCTTGCCCTCGTCGATCAGGCGCTGGCGGGCCTGGTTCGCGGCCTCGAAGGTGCCCGAGATCGCCGAGGAGATGTGGATCGAGACGAGGTCCTTGCCCTGGTCGAGCAGCGGCTGCCAGACGTCGATGAAGTCCCCGAGCGAGGGCTGGGAGGTGGTCGCGCCGCTGCTCGACTGGCGCAGCCGGCTGTAGAAGTCGTCGTAGTCGGTGATCTGCGACTCGGCTTCCTGGTGCCCGTCGATCGAGACGTAGAGGCTCACCACCCCGATCCCCTTGGCGGCGATCACCTCGGGAGGTAGGTATTGGCTGCTGTCGCAGACGACTGCGGTATCGGCGCTGTTGCTCACCGCCGGCGATTCTGCCAAACGGCGGGTGTCGTCAGCTTCGCCGCGCCACGTGGACGATCTTGTGGTCGCGGCCCTCGTCCCAGGCCTCGGTGAGGACCAGCCCGTCGTCTTCGCGTTGGCCCAGGGCGGCGACCGGCTGAAGGCCGGCGTTCAGCATCGTCCGCTGGACCTCGGGCACGGTGTAGTGGCGCTCCCTGTGGACGTGGGTCGCGATGCCCTCGCCGGAGACCTCGGCCTCGTAGACCCCGCCGGTGGCGCCGCGCCCCTCCCAGCGCCACCGCGAGTCCCGCCGCAGGCCGGTTTCCGGTTCGAAGGACGCGCGGAACAGCATCAACGTGTTGCAGTCGAAGACCAGCAGCCCGTCCGCCGCGAGGTTCGCGCCCAGCGCTTCCAGGGCACTCTGCAGGTCGCCGTCCCCGACCAGGTAGTTGACCGGGTCGTTCAGCGCCCAGACCAGCTCGAACTCGCCATAGGTCGGCAGCTTCTTCATGTCGGCGACGTCGTAGGCGATGTCCGCGTCGGGAAATTTCGCCTTTGCCCTGGCGATCATCCCGGCGGAGATGTCGCAGGCCATGATCTCCCAGCCGCGGCGCAGCATCGGCGGGAAGGAGCGGCCGGTCCCGCAGGCCACGTCGAGGAGCTTGCCCTGGCGCAGGCCGTATCCCTCGAGCTTGGGCAGCAGGACGCTGAACCAGAACTCGTAGTCGTTCTGTGCATTGAAGTCGTCGTAGACCGGGGCGAAGGCGTCGTAGGCGATCTGGGCGTGCTCGGTGGTGTCCATGGGCGGCGACGGTAGCGCTTTTCCCGCTCATTGCGCGAGCCGCCTCTCTCGTTCAAAGAAGCTCCCTCCGACTTTTCGTCGGCCTTCCGGACCGCCGACGCTCCCCGCTACACTTTGTGAAGTGACCGACACGCCAAACGCAGCTATCACCCTCTCCGACAAAGCCGTCGCCAAGATCGGCGAGTTGCTGGCCGGGCAGGAGGAAAACGACCAGGCCCTTCGCGTCGCCGTCCGCGGTGGTGGATGCTCCGGCTTCCAGTACGCCCTCGCCTTCGACAAGGCCAAGGGCGACGACCACGTCTTCACCGTCGACGGTGTCTCCGTCGTCGTCGACAAGGTCTCGATGCAGTTCGTCTTCGGATCCGAGGTCGACTACGTCGAAGGCCTGCAGGGCGCCGGGTTCCAGGTGAACAACCC
>JAFDWG010000023.1 GCA_018268605.1 Actinomycetota bacterium
AGCCGCCTATAGCGCGCTCAACTCACCAGGCGTGAAGTCGGTGTCGTGCAACACGCACGGAACCCGGCGCTTCCCACGCTCTCACGCACGGAGGCGTGGACTTCCCGACATCTCCCGCACGTCTCCCGGGACGGCGTCGCACTTCCTCCGCACCTCCTCATACCCCGGCCGTCTCGGCCACGGCCACAGCCAGCCAGGGCCGTGGCCGGGACGGCCGTGCTCGCCGCCCCCGCCTTGCGTCCCTTGCCTCGGCCCTGCGACCCCCTACCGAGCCACGAACAGCGCCACGTTCCCTCGCACACGGATCTCCCTCTCCCCAAATACCTTTCCCAACGCGGAGTCCAGCTCGGCGGGGCCGTCGTCCCAGCTGTGGAGGATGTCGCGGGAGTTGCTCAGGGCGATGAAGGCGCGGGTTCCAACGGCCGGCCGGGAAGGCCGGCGCGAGGCGCCCTCCCGATGACCGACTCCAGTCACCAATGCGACCCCCTGTGCCAAGGCTCAGCTCGGCGGCGCCATCACCCGGGTGACCGATTCGCCGACGAAGCTCGGCTTCTCGGCGCCCTCGACGGTGATCGTGAACTTGGTCACGGCCTGCCACCAGCCGCCCTCCAGCTCATCGAAGGAGACCAGTTCGGCGCCGGCGACGATCTGGCTGTCGACCGGGACGGGTGCCGGGAAGCGCACCTTGTTCCAGCCGTAGTTGACGGCGAGCGCGAAGCCGTCGGCCTGCATCAGCTCTTTGCGGAAGCCGTCGGCCAGTGAGAGGGTCAGGTTGCCGTGGGCGATCGTCTTGCCGTATGGGCTTTCCTTCGCCGAGCGCTCGGGGTCGACGTGGATCCACTGGTGGTCGCCGGACACCTCGGCGAAGCCGTCGATCAGCTCCTGGGTCACCGTTTTCGGAGCGCTCGGGCCGATCTCCTGGCCGACGATCGACTTCATTCCCTCGACGCCGCTGATCTCGACTCCCGCCATCAGTCGGTCCACCAGTCTTTGAGGAGCTCCCCGTCGTTCTCGTGGTGGGCGCCGACGGCGAGGACCGCGATCCCGTCCGGGCCACCTTCGATGCAGCGGCCGACCTCGGGCGCGATGCGGATCGCGTCCAGCTCGACCACGTCGATGATCTCGTCGTCGAGTTTGATCCGGCCCGAGCCGGCGACGACGACGTAGATCTCCTCGGCCTCGTCGTGCTTGTGCCCGAAGGGCATCCGCTTGCCCGGCTTGACCTTGATGTGAGAGAGCCCGGTCTGCTCGGCGCCGAGGTCTTCGCGGGCGAAGCGCGCCTCCTGCGCGTCGTCCATCCCGAAGCCCGGAGCCGAGTCCTTGACCTCGCTCAGATTCAGGTGCGTGTAGTCCGCCATCGTCCCTCCCATTTGTCGTGTCGCGGTTGACGCGTTCCGTAGCCTAGGGGTCATGTCAGCCCCCGTCAGCCGCGTCCTCTCGAAAACCCAGATCGACATGCTCGCCGAGCACGGTGAGGAGATGACCGCCGCCGTCGGCGACATCCTCTTCGACGTCGGTGACAAGAGCTACCCGTTCATCGCGATCCGCGAGGGCGAGGCGGCGATCCTCGACGCCAGTGGACGCGAGATCGTGCGGCACGGGGCGTCGGGTTTCCTCGGCGAGATGAACCTGCTGTCCGGCCAGACGGTGTTCCTCACCGCGGTCGTGACCGAGCCGATGCGCTACGTCGCGGTCGACCGCGAAACGCTGCGCGGTCTCCTCTTCGAGGACGGCGCCCTCTCCGACATGCTCCTCTCGGCGTTCGTGCAACGGCGCGAATCGCTGCAGCGGGTCGAGGGCGTCGGCATCGAGATCGTCGGGCCGACCCAGGACGGGGCGACCCGGAGCCTGGTCGAGTTCGCGAAACGCCAGCGCCTGCCCTTCACCTGGCGCGACCCGGGCACGGACCCCGAGGCGGCGAAGCTGGTCGCCGAGCTGACCGCGGAAGCGATCCCGCTGGTGCGCCTGCCGGGCGGCGAGGACCTGCGCCGACCGTCGAACGGGGAGCTCTCGCGGGCACTCGGCATCGGGCTCGAACTGGGGCCGAGCGAAGAAGTCGACCTGCTGATCGTCGGCGGTGGCCCGGCCGGCCTCGGCGCCGCGGTCTACGGAGCCTCCGAGGGGCTCGACACGCTGGTGGTCGAGAGCGACGTGCTCGGCGGCCAGGCCGGGATGTCGCGGCGGATCGAGAACTACCTCGGCTTCCCGGCCGGCATCAGCGGCACCGAACTCATCGGCCGCGCGATCACCCAGGCACGCAAGTTCACCGCCCGCACCGCCACGCCCTACAAAGCGCTTTCCCTCGAACCGGGCGGCGAGGACGGCCACGTCGTCAGGCTGGAGGGCGACATCGAGGTCCGGGCCAAGGCCGTCCTCCTCTCGACCGGCGCCGAATACCGCAAACTTCCGGTCGACGACCTTGCCGACTACGAGGGCCTGAGCGTCTTCTACGCGGCCGGGCCGCCCGAGGCCCAGATCTGCGGGGCCCAGCGCGTCGGAGTCGTCGGCGGCGGCAACTCGGCCGCCCAGGCGGCGGTCTGGCTCGCCCGGGGCGGCGCCCTGGTCACCCTCCTGCACCGTCGTGCCGACCTCGCCGAGACGATGTCCGCCTACCTGATCGACGAGCTCGACCGTTATGGCGTGGTCGTCCGCGACCGCAGCGAAATCACCGAGCTCCACGGCGCCGACGGGCGGCTCGAGTCGGTCACGCTCACCGACGGCACCGAGCTGCCCTTCTCCTTCCTCTTCCTGTTCCTCGGCGCCGCGCCATGCACCGCCTGGCTCGGCGACTGCATCGCCCGCGACGAGAAGGGCTTCATCCTCACCGGCGAGGACGCCGGCGCCGAGGGCCTGCTCGAGACGAGCGTCCCCGGCGTCTACGCCGCAGGCGACGTGCGCGGCGGCTCGATCAAGCGCTGCGCCACCGCCGTCGGCGAGGGCGCCACCATCGTCCGCTTCGTCCACGAGCACCTGACGAAGCGGCGCGAGGAACGTCAGGCCACCGCCGACTCCGCCTGAAGGCGACGGCGCGGCGCCCTCGGCGGTCCACCGCCGTTCCCGCCCGTCCCCTCGACGATCACCCGACAGGGGCGCTTGGCGAGAACGTAGCGGGTGGTCGGGCCGAGAGCGCGCTCGTCGCTCGGTGCGTGCTCGGTGCTCAGGTAGATCAGGTCGGAGCCCCGCTCGCGAGCCTCCTCGACGATCGCCTTGCCAGGGTTTCGGCAGCGCACCAGATTGACCCGGACCTTGAGCCCTCTGCTCCGAGCGGCGAGGCGGGCGTTCTCGAGGGCGTTCCGCGCCGTCGCTTCGAGCGCGTCGAAGCCCCCGTCGGGCAGCTCGTGCTCGCGCGGGATCCGCAGGACGTAGAAGACCTCGACCGTCGCGTCGGGGTCGACCACGGCGGCGGCGCGGTGCATCGCCTCGATGTCGATCTCGGGACCGAAGATCGGCAGCAATGCCGACTTGTAGGAGACCTCGAGGAAGTCGAGCGGACGGTCCCGTCGTCGGACCCTGGAGATCTCGCGCGGATCGAGTCCCAGGCGACGGCGATAGACCAGATAGCCCGCCACCCCGAGCAACAGCCAGGCGCCGCCGATCACCCGAGCCTCGGGATGGAGGACGATCACCGAGACGAAGGCGGCGCCGGTCCCGATCGCCCCCAGGACCGCGGTGAGCGGAATCTCGGCGCCTCGCCAGCGAACGTTCCAGGGCGCCTTGTATGGCCGGTAGCGGTCTGGCTCGCGACGCCGCAGGACGATGATCGAGAGGTGCGCGATCGTGAACGAGAGCATCGCCCCGAAGCTGTAGAGGTTGCCGAGAAACGTGGTGTTGCCCGGCAGGACGAGGACGATCGCGATCAGCGAGAAGAAGAGGATCGTGAACCAGGGCGTGTGGAAGCGTGGATGCAGGCGGGCAAAGGCGCCGGGCAGCTGTCGATGCTCGGCCAGTGACCAGGAGAGGCGGGAGATGCCGATCATCCCCGCGTTGGTGGCGATGAAGAGGATCGTCGCCGCCAAGGCGCCGACGTAATAGCGGGAGATCGTCGCCACCTCCCCATGCAGGTGAAGGGCCGAGACGATGCCAAGGACCGGGTCTTCCGAAAAGGTGCTGCCGAGCGCGGTCACGTAGTGGCCGGCGGCGTCCTGGTGCACGGGCAATGCCGAGAGCGCGACCACAGAAATTCCCGCGTAGATGCCGAGCACCGCGATCAGCACGAGGTTGACCGCCTTCGGCACCTGCTCGCCGGGGTCGCGAGCCTCCTCGGCCATGTTCGAGACGGTCTCGATCCCCGTATAGGCGAGCATCGAGATCGAGACGGCGAAGATCAGCTGTGAGAAGCTCGGCGCGGTGCCCAGGTGGACCTGGTCGACGAGCGTCGCCGGATGGAGCACCAATGCGGCGCCGAGCCCGACCAACGCGAGCTGGGTGAAGAGGTCGAGCACCGCGAGGCCGATGTTCAGGTTCGCCGACTCCCCCAGCCCACGGATGTTCAGTAGGGCGAGCACGGCAATCGTGGCGACACCACCGATCACGTCGCCGGGCGCATGCCCGAGCGCGGGGAAGAATGCCGCGAGGTAATGCGGGACGAAGAATGCGCTGATCGCGATCGTGAGGATGTAGTCGAGCGAGAGTCCCCAGCCGGCGATGAAGGAGACGACCTCGTTGAAGGCGTGGCGCGCGAAGGATGAGGAGCCACCGGCCTCCGGGAACATCGCGGCGCCCTCCGCATAGGTCTTCGCGGTCAGCGCGAAGAGGCCGCCGGCGAAGAGGAAGACCACCGGCGTCAGCCCCAGCGCGTGCGCCGCGACCAGGCCGAGCGCGTAGTAGATCGAGGACCCGACGTTGCCGTAGGCGGTCGCGAAGAGCCCTGGCACCCCGACGGTTTTCTGCAGTCCTCTCGTCTTCAGCTTGGCCATCGGCGCGCAACTCCCGATGGTCGTCCAGCCCGCGTGAAGACCGCATCAAGCAATGCCGAGGGCGCATCAAGATTTTGTGAAGATCGCTCACGCGACCAGCCTCACTTCGAAGGCGGGGGCGGCGAGCGCGCCCGCGCCGCCGAGGAGGGCCATGATCCGCGCCACATAAGCGGACGTCTCGGGGATGCCGGGGACGCACTTACAGGCTTCGACCGGTGCGGGCCCGGCGTTGTAGGCGGCGAGGGCCAGCTCGGGGGAGCCGAACTGGCGCATCAGATCCGACATCAGGTGCGCCTGGGCGTCGATCGCTTCGACCGGGTCGAACGGGTCCGCGAGGCCGTAGGAGGCGGCCGTGCCCGGCATGAACTGGGCGATGCCCTGGGCTCCCGCGGGCGAGACCGCAAACGGGTTGAAGTTGCTCTCCGCCATCAGCTGCGCCGCCAGCAGCGCCCCGGAGACGTTCCACTTCGCCGCCGAGTCGACCAACGGGTCGCGGAAGCGGGCGGGGACGAAGCTCGGCAACGTCGCGCGAGGGGGCGGTCCGGCGCCGGGGCCCGACCCGGTCACCGAGTTGCCGGCGTCCGAGCAGGGCGCCGGAGGCCGGTCGTAGCCCATGTGCCAGGCCTCCCAGCTGTAGCGCTGGACGAAACCGAAGCGACTCGCGTTGGCATCGATCCAGCCATAGGCCGATTCGGGGCCGAGGTCCAACTCGGTCGCGCAGCGGTGCAGCGACGTGCCCGGTGGCGCCACCCACTTCGGATCCGGGTGGGCCGCGAAGAGTTCGGCCTGTTCGGCGTCGGAGCGGAAGCCGGAGACGACGATCAGCGTGATCCCGGCGGCCGAAGCCGCGGCTGCCATCTGGTCGTAGGCGGCAGCGACATCCGGCCTCATGCCCTTGCCGTCGCGGTAGACCAGTAGGCCGCCGTAGCCGCCTCCACTCGCGACGGCCGGGCCTTCGCCGGGGCCGGCCGAGATCGCCGCCGCGGCTTCGGCTTCGGCGCTTGCCTCCAGTTCCGTCCCCTCCCCCGAGCCGAGGTCGAGACGGCCGACCACGGTCGCCTTTGCCCGCACCGGCGCGAATGAGGACCGGTCCGGGAAGGCGATCCGCAGGTGGGCCGGGTCCACCCCGTTGCGCCGGGCCGCCGTGAGGGCAGCGTCGCGCGCGCGCCCGAGGTAGGTGGACTTGGCGATGTGGGACGGATTGGGCGCACCGTTCGGCAGCCGAGGGGGCGAGAGAAGCCCCGTCAGGTCGTCGCGCATCGAGCGCACCGCCGAGATCGCGGCCAGGTCGGCCGCCCGCTGCGCGCGTCCCTTGCCCGTCACTGCCCCGGCGATCGCGAGCAGTGCGACCGCCGCCGCGATCAGGACCAGGGACCCGCCGAGGGCAAGCGGGAGAGCCTGTCCGGATTCGTCGCGAACCTTCGGCACCCTGGCTACGTACCACCGGGCGCACATCCCGAAGAAGGAGCCCAACCGATGCACAGAGCACGTTCTCGCAACCTTGCGGTCCTCGCCCTCTCTGTCCTCCTCGCGCTCAGCGCCGTGGCCGTCCCGATGGCCCTCGCCCGCGGGGCCAAGACCGTGGCCGGAGAGGCGAACGCGCCGAGCCTCCACAAGACCGTCCTCACCAACACCAAAGGCCTGACCCTCTACACGCTGAGCGGTGAGACCCACGGCAAGTTCATCTGCACCGGCACCTGCGTCAAGACCTGGCCGCCGCTGCTCGTCGCCGCGGGCACCACGCCGAAGGGGCCGGTCAAGCTCGGCACGATCAAGCGCCCCGAAGGCAAGACCCAGGTCACCTACAAAGGCATGCCGGTCTACACCTTCTCCGGCGACAGCCGGAAAGGCGAAGCCAACGGCGAGGGACTGCGGGACGTCGGCGTCTGGCACGCCGTCACCCCCTAGCGATGTCGTGAGGTCAGCCATCTAGACCCAGGTCGAGGATTCGCCGCAGGAGCGACTCCGGCAGGCCGCCGGAGTCGCTGCCGAGCGCGCCGAAGCCGGCGCGCCGCTCCGTCACCCAGCCGAGGCGCCGCTTCAGCACCGCCACCCACAGTCCGCGCCGGAGCAGATCCTCGACCGCCAGCGCGACCAACGGCCGCGACTCCGTCAGGTCCGCCCGCAGGAGAGCGGCGTCCGGTCGCGGGCCCGCCGACGCATCAAGCAGAGGCTGCAACATCTCCGGCGCGACGTGGACCACCGCAAGCGCGCCCCGCGCCACCATCGCCGCCACGCCGGCCGCGGCGATGCCGTCCTCGTCCGCGGCTACCGACAGGTGGCAGACCTCTCCACGGGCTGCGGGACGCAGGGTCGGCAGCCGTGCGGCCAGGCGCTCCTCGAGCCGATGCGCCGAGGCGGAGGCGATCAAGGTCGGCCGCGGCGGCCGACCGCCGACTTCGATCAGCAGCGCCGCCTTGTCGAGCCCCGACCCGGCACAGGACAGCGCCGCGGCCGCCCCGCGAGAGCCCTCCGCACCACCGACCGAGGTGACCGCGACGACGGTGCCGTTACGCGGCGCCGTGTAGAGCCCTTTGGCGGGAATCCCGTAGACGCCGTCGCCCACCGAGCCACCCAAGACGACTGGCCCGAAGTTGATCGCGGTATCCGCCGTGGCGTGATCGCGGCTCATTCGGCGGCCTTCGCCCCGGCCACGCTCGTCACCGCGAGGTGGTCGGCGATGACGCCGAACGGGGAGGGAGGCCGCAGGTGGACGATCACCTCGTCGCCTTCCACCGCCACGGAGACGTTGTCGTCGGCCCAGCCGGGCAGGGAGGCGCGGGCCGCATCGGCCGCCGAGCCGCCCTCGGCCAGCGCCAGCGCCCCCGCCTCGGCGGCGCCGTCGGCCAGGGTCAGTGCGTAGCCCGCAGCCAACAGCTGGAGTGAGATCAGGGCGGCGAGGATCAGCCCCGGGACGGCGGCGACAAGTTCGATGCTCGCCTGGCCCTCCTCGCCGCGGGGACCCGGGGTGGGCTCAGCCATCCCCGTCCCCCAGCCCGCTCCCAGCCCCGACCTTCACCACCGGCAACTGCGGCAGCAGGGTCGGTACCGGCACCTTCACCGAGACCGCCCCATCGTCCTCGCCGACCACCGCCCCGTCGCGCATCGCATCCGGCAATGCACGGCGCGCCGCCGCCTTCGGGTCGGCGCCGATCAGAGCAGCTCGTGCCCCGGCCCGCGCGGCCACGCTCGCCGACCAGAGAGCCTGGCCGGCGAGCGCTATCTGGGCCGCTGCGGCGAGCGCCAACAACAGAAAAGGCACGGCCGCGATCAGCTCGACCGAGGCCGTTCCTCTCTCCCCGTGACCTGCGTTGTCGTCGCTCGTGGGTGGCACGCAGACCACCCTGAAGAGGAAATACGCACGTGTGGTGCGCGCTTTGGATCAATTGCGGGCCAATTGCGTGCCCGAAGTGGAACAACTGGCCCGTACGGGCCTCACCGCGAGCTCAGTAGGTGTTCGCCTCGGTCCAGATCCGCCAGATGGCGACGATCGACGCCGCCAGCAGGAGGATCCAGATCAGCGTGCCGCCACCCGTGGACCAGAGCTTGGCCTGTCCCGCGACCAGCAGAGCCAGCATCCCGAACGCTCCGTAGAAGATCGCCCGCCGACCGTCGCTGAGGGTCGCCAGCGTCAACTGGTTCTGCCGGCTCAGCGTGTAGAGCATCCAGCTGATCCCGGCCAGGAACGCCATCGCGATCGCGGTGGTGACGGTGTCGACCGCGTTGCCACCGCCCGGCAGGAACGCGACGCCGAGCGCCAACAGCATGATGATCGCGACGTTTCGCGCGGCCTTCATGCCACAAATCGTACTCCGCCGGTGCAACCCGCAGGGCAAAGGGACCGCCACCGCCCGCGCCGCTCTCTACTTGCTGGTCATCACGATGACGCCGATGACGATCGCGGCGGCGACCGCCAGCAACGCCACGGCTGCGACTCCGGCAGCGGCGACCGCGTGCACCCGTCGATCTTCCTGGCTCAGGTCTACGAACCGCGCCGCTCCCCAGATCGCGATCGAGAAGATCGTCGTCACCCCGACGCCCGCCACGGAGGCGAAGACCACCGTCTGCAGCAACTCCTTCGTTTCGACGATCTCGGCGAGGGGCGGCATCCAGATCACCCGCTCTGCACCGTCACCGGAGCCCCCTGCTGGGCGCGACGCAGGAAGGCCGCGAGGATCGCCCCCAGCGCCACCACCGTGACCACCACCGGCCCGATGGCACCGCTACCGAATATATTGGTTACGCCGTAGGTGACCGCGCCGATGATCGCCGCCGCGGGCAGGGTCAGCACCCAGGCGACGACGATGTTCCCGGCGACGCCCCAGCGCACCGCGGAGAGCCGTTTGGCCGCCCCCGCGCCCATCACGCCGCCGTTGATCACGTGCGTGGTCGAGAGCGGGAAGCCGAAGTGGGTGGACGCCAGGATCACCGCAGCCCCCGCTCCCTGCGAGGTGAAGCCCTGTGCCGCGTCCATCTTGATGATCCGGGTGCCGGTCGTCTTGATGATCCGCCAGCCGCCGCTGTAGGTGCCGGCCGCGATCGCCAGCGCCGAGGACGCGATCACCCACGTCGGCGGATCGGAACCCGCCCCGAGGCTGCCGTTGGCGATCAATGCCAGCGTGATCACCCCCATCGTCTTCTGCGCGTCGTTGGTTCCGTGCGCCAACGCCAACATCCCGCCGGAGAGGACCTGTCCGTACTTGAAGCCGCGGCTGACGATGCCCGGCCGCTGTCTGCCGACGATCCGGTAGGCGATGCCGATCGAGGCTCCCGCCGCGAGGAAGGCGAGCAGCGGGGCGATGACCGCCGGGATCAGGACCTTGCCCAGCAGCCCTTCGGCGATCACCACCTGGAAGCCGTCGGCGGCGACCGCCGACCCGACCACTCCGCCGATCAGCGCGTGCGAGGAGCTCGACGGCAGTCCGAAGTACCAGGTGACGAGGTTCCAGGCGATCGCCCCGATCAGTCCGGCGAAGACGATCGTCGGCGTGATCGCGGCGGCGTCGACGACGTCGTTGGCGACCGTGGCGGCCACCG
Source organism: Actinomycetota bacterium (assembly GCA_018268605.1). Classification (GTDB taxonomy): domain Bacteria; phylum Actinomycetota; class Thermoleophilia; order Solirubrobacterales; family 70-9; genus VAYN01. The sequence continues at coordinate 9,954 of JAFDWG010000023.1, forward strand.
AGATCGAGATGAATGCTCCGACGAAGTTCAGCAAGGAGGCAGCCGCGATCGCCACCTGCGGCCGCGCCGCCCCGGTCGAGATCGAGGTGGCGACGACGTTCGCGGTGTCGTGAAAGCCGTTGGTGAAGTCAAAGGCGAGGGCGGCGCCGATGACGATGACGAGGATGATGTCTGATGACACTGGCCGGGAAAGTACCCGACCCGTTCACATCTTTGTTACACGCCCCCGAGACCCGCATCAGGAGCGGGATCGCGCCTCGCGCCGGTCCTGAGGCGATCTGGGCCAGCCTGGGTAGGACGCAGGGAGCGAGACGAGGGGAGCGCACTTCAGTGCGTGACCCGAAGGCGAGCGACCGAGGACACCCCCAGGCGCCCCCAGATCGCCTCAGGAGTTCTTGATGACTATGCCCTCAAGAATCTGGGCGGCCTTCTCCGTCGCGTCGATGGCCTCCTCGAGCACGCCGAAGATGTCCTTCCAGCGAATCACGACCATCGGGTCGATCGCGTCGGTGAAGAGTGCGGCCACGGCGTCGCGGGAGATCCGGTCGCCTTCATTCTCCAGGCGATGCACCTCGATCCAGTACTGGTCGAGGTCCTTGAAGGACGGCAGGTTCTCCAGGCCCTCGGCGAGCGCTTCGCAGGAGCGCACCAGCACGCTGGTCAGCGCGCTCGCCTGATCCATCGGCGCCTCCACCTGGTAGAGGCCGAGGAAGTCGGCCGCCTCCTCGGTGAAGTCGACGATGTCGTCGAGCTGGGTCGCCAGCCCGTAGATGTCCTCGCGGTCGATCGGCGTGACGAAGGTCGTATTCAGCCTTTTGATGATTTCGTGGGTGACTTTGTCCCCACGGTGCTCGGCTTCGACGACATCCTGGTGGAGGGTGCCGGCGTCGGGCCACTCCCGCATCAGACGGTCCAGCAGCTGCGCCGAATGGACGCTGTTCTTCCCCGCCTCCACGAAGAGATCGAAGAAGGTCTGATCGTGGGGAAGAAGCGAGAAGCGCGCCACCGAAGAGATCCTAGTCGCCATCGACGGCGCCCGTTCAGCCCGCCGCCGCGGAGGTCGTGCCGACGATCGGATTCGAGGTGCTGGTCAACTGCTCGGCCGCCCGCGTCGCGGCCCGCTCGCGCAGTTCGGCCTGCACGTCGCACCGCGGCTCCCCCTCCTCACGCCGGATGCGCGTCCAGGAGCCGTCCGACGCCAGGTCCCAGGAGTTCGAGTTGTCGGCGAAGCAGCGTTCGAGCACGTCGACCATCTCCGCCCGCAGCCCGGCGTCTTCGACCGGCGCCACCAGCTCGACCCGGCTGTCGAGGTTGCGGGGCATCATGTCGGCGGACCCCATCAGCATCCGGGTCTCCGACCCGCGCCGGAACGAGTAGACGCGCGAGTGCTCGAGGAAGCGGCCGACGATCGAGACCACCCGGATGTTCTCCGAGACGCCCGGGACCCCCGGTTTCAGACAGCAGATCCCGCGTACGTTCAGGTCCACCCGCACCCCCGCCTGCGAAGCCCGATAAAGCGCCCGGATACACCCGGCGTCCACCAGCGAGTTCATCTTCAGCGCGATCCGCGCCGTCTCCCCCGCCTCGTGCGCGGCGATGGTCGCGTCGATCTCCTCGATGAAGCGGTCCCTCATCGTCGTCGGCGAGACGAGCATCTTGCGGTACTCGGCCGGGCGCCCGTATCCGGTGAGAAAGTTGAACATCTCCGCCACGTCGGCGCCGATGTCGGGGTCGGCGGTGAAGAGGCCGAAGTCGGTGTAGAGCCGCGCCGTCTTCGCGTGGTAGTTCCCGGTGCCGACGTGGACGTACTCGCGCACCTGCTGGCCCTCGCGCCGCGCGACCAGGATCGCCTTCACGTGCGTCTTCAGCCCGGGGATCCCGTAGACGACGTGGACGCCGGCCTCCTCCAGGGCTTTCGCCCAGTGGATGTTGGCCTCCTCGTCGAAGCGCGCTTTCAGCTCCACCATGCAGACCGCCTGCTTGCCGCGTTCGGAGGCGCGGATCAGGGACGGCACCAGCGGCGAGTCGTCGCTCGTCCGGTACACGGTCTGCTTGATCGCGATCACGTCGGGGTCTTCGACGGCCTGCTCGACGAAGCGTTCGACCGAGGTCGCGAAGGAGTCGTAGGGATGGTGGACCAGCAGGTCGGCGTGCCGGATCTCCCGGAACATGTCGACCTTTCGCTCCTCCTCGCCCTGCAATCGCGGCTGGGTGACCGGCGTCCAGGGCGAGTAGCGCAGCTCGGCGTGACCCGGAGCGTCGGCTATCTCAGAGAGGTCGGCAAGGTCGAGCAGCCCGTCGATGTCGTAGACCTCGCGGTCTTCGAGACGCAGGGCGCCGATCAGCTCATGCCGCAGCCGCGGGTTCATCCCGGTGGCGATCTCGAGCCGCACGACCTCGCCGAAGCGCCGCCGCCGCAGCTCGTCCTGAACCGCCTGGAGCAGGTCGTCGGCCTCGTCGGACACGGTGAAGTCGGCGTCCCGCGTGACCCGGAAGAAGCCGTGGTCGACGACCTCGGTGCCGGGAAAGAGCGCGTCGAGGTTGGCCGCGATGATCTGCTCCAGCGCCACGAAGGTCCCGTCCTCGCCGACCGGCAGGAAGCGCCCGAGCAGCTCCTTCGGGACCTTCACGCGGGCGACTATCTCGACCTCCGACTCGGGGTCCCGCAGCAGCACCGCGAGGCTCAGCGAGAGGTTCGAGATGTAGGGGAACGGCCTGCCGAGGCCGATCACCAGCGGCGTCAGCGCCGGGAAGACCTGCTCGTGGAAGCGTCGGTGGATCTGGCGGCGCTCCTCCTCGTTCGCGTCCTCCAGCGAGACCATGCGGATCCCCTCGCGCTCGAGCGCCGGGCGCAGCTCACCGCCGAAGCAGCGCTGCAGCCGTTTGTCGAGCTCCAGCACGCGGCGCTGGATGCGGTCGATCTGGTCGGCGGGACGCAGCCCGTCCGGCCCGCGAGCGTCGATCCCGGCGTCCATCTGGTCGAAGAGTCCGGCCACCCGCACCATGTAGAACTCGTCAAGGTTGGAGGCGTAGATCGCGCAGAACCGCAACCGCTCGAGCAGCGGCACGCTTTCGTCCTCGGCCAACTCCAGCACACGGCGGTTGAACTCCAGCCAGGAGAGCTCTCGGTTGAAGTAGAGGGTGGGATCCTCGAGGCTTAGCGGCGTCTCCGGCAAGGGGACATCGTACTGCTGCGACAAAGAACTCCCTGTCCTTTCAGGCGACCCGACGGAGGGGTTGCGTGACCGCGGCGTCGAGCGCCAGCCGGTAACCGGCGGCGAGCTGGCTCATCGACCGCTCCCAGGAGCGGGCGCGGGCGCCGCGCGCGCCGGCCGAGCCGAGCATCGTGCACAGCTCCGGCGAGGCGGCGAGCTGCAGGATCGCCCCGGCGACGTGGTCGACGTCGGGACGGCAGAGGAGCCCGGTGTGGCGGTTCTCGACCAGGGCCGCGGGGCCGCCCTCGGCGATCGCGATCACCGGCAGCCCGCTGGCGCCGGCCTCGAGGATCACCTGGCCGTAGGTGTCGGTGACGCTGCAGAAGAGGAAGGCGTCGGCGCTGGCGTAGGCGACGGCAAGGGCCTCCCCATCGAGCCAGCCGAGGAAGGTGGCCGCGTCGCCGAGCCGCGCTCGCAGCTCCGCCTCCTCCGGGCCGCCACCGGCCAGTAAAAGGTGCAGCCGGGGATCCGCGGCGTGGGCGGCGAGAAACGCGCCGGCGAGGAGGTCGACCCCCTTCTCCTTGGAGAGGCGCCCGGCGTAGAGGACCTTGATCTCCCCCGGGAAGGCGGCGCGGTCGGCCTTGGCCGGGTCGAAGCGCTCGACGTCCACCCCGCGCTCCCAGCGACCGACGGTGCCACCGTCGATCCCCAGCTCGGCGAGCGAGGCGTCGGCGGCGGGGCTCGGCGAGAGCACCCGCGCAGGAGCGCCGTAGAAGGCAGCAAGGCCGGCCTGGGCGACCGCCTCGAGCATCGCGTCGGCGCGCAGCCCGGCGTAGGTGGCGAGCTCGGTGTGGTAGCTGGCAAGGAGCGGCACGCCGGTGATCCGGGACAGCAGCGTCGCCGCGATCCCGGCCGGCCCGGGGGCGGTGACGTGGACGAGGTCGTAGTTGCCGTCGGCGAGCGCCTCGACCAGCTCGGGGACCGCGGGGACCCCCAGGCGCATGCCCTCGTAGAACGGCAGCTGCAACTCGGCGGCGGCCGGGAGGCGGCGGTCGACGCCCGGGTCGGTGCCGATCACGTCGACGTCGAAGCCGGGGACGCCGCGCTCGCGGATCTGCTCGATCGTGTGGGTCACCCCGTGCATCGAGCCGATCCCGTCGGCGATCAGGGCGACCCGGCGGCGGTCGCCGGCGCCGCGTTCGCGCAGCTTCGCTTTCTCGGCGCCGAGGAAGGCGGTCGAGGGGGCGTAGGGGAAGGCGGGGACGAGCGCCTCGAAGACACCGGTCGCGGCGCTGCCGAGGTCACCCGAGGAGAACGCTTCGATCCCCTCGTCGACGGCGACGCGGAGGCGCCGCTCGTGGCGCCGGCGGGCGCGGCGATAGAGGTCCGCGTGGGAGAAGCCGTCGGCCTGCAGCAGGTCGAGGAGCTCGCGGCCGCGGGCGTCGATACCGACCCCGGAGAGCCATGCCTCGAGCAGGCAGCGGGCATCCTCGGGGCCGACGTCGGTGGCCACCTTGCCCTCGCGCTCGGCGCCCTCGCGGATCACCCGTTCGGCCATCTTCAGGACGGCGTTCGGATCCGGGGCCACCCCCGGCGCCGCCACTTCGGCCTCATCGAGCGCCCGCGTCGCCAGCGCCATCGCTGCGTGCGTCCACTTCGCGGCGGAACCTTGTTCGCCCCGCGCCTCGGCATGGCCTTCGCGCATGTGGGCGAGAAACTCTTCCGGCGTGGCAGCGGCCGGGACCTCGGTCCAGGTCCTGCCGATGTCGACGCCGGCGTGGTCGTCGGAGCCACCGATCCCGGTACCGCCACGCGTGTCGACGTAGACGGCGGCGGGCATGTTCAGCTCCGCGGCGCGCGACCCGTTGCGAACCTCCCAGATCGGGAACAGTTCGGCGAGCCGCCGCCGATGGCGCCGTGTCAACGGCGCCGCGACGTAGAAGAAGGGGTGCGCCAGGGCGCAGGCGATCTCGTTCTCGTGCAGGTACGCGGCACAGGCCTCGACGTCGCCGGCGTGGGCCTGCAGCCACTCGTGGTCTCCGGGAGTGATCCCGTAACAGAGGACGTGCACCGCCTGTGGCTCGCCGGCGAAGCGGACGGTCAGCTCCTCGGAGACGAAGGCATCGGGCAGCTCCTCCAACTCGAGCGCCCCCTCGATCGTGTCGTGATCGGTGATCGTGACGAAGTCCATCCCCCGCTTCTTCGCCAGCTCATAGACCTCCTGCGGCGGAGTCGCGCACTCCGGCAGCCCGAGACTCCTCTGGACGCCGAGCCGCGAGAGCTGCGAAGCGGTGGAGTGGCAGTGCATGTCAGCACGGGAAGTCATCGGTGTCTCCCTCTGTTATCGCTCATCGTCTGTCCGCATCTTTCGTCGTTTGCAGGGATTTCATGTGAACCACCTGCAAACGAGGAGTGAACTTCGTGTGACTCCGGGGGGCGCGGCGCGGGGCACAGGACGCAAGGGCCTGCGGCGAGCACGGCCGTCCCGGCCGCGGCCCGGGCAGCCTGTGGCCATGGCCGCGACGGCCGGGGTATGGAAAACGTCGAGGAAGTGCGACGCCGTCCCGGGAGACGTGCGGGAGATGTCGCGAACTCCACGCTTCCGTGCGTGAGAGCGTGGGAAGTCCTGACTTCGGTGCGTGTTGCCCGACACCGAAATCACCCCGACGGAACCGTCGCGGAAGGCCGTGGAATCAGGCAGAAGGCGCGAGGAAGCGCCAGGACCTCCATGAGACGCCCAGGACGCAGCCCCTCGGACGGCCGGAGCGGCCAGGAGAACAGCCGTCGAGGCCCCGCCTACGCGGCCCGAAGCGTCGGGGCAGCGCTGCTCGTGCCGTTCCCCGCAAACAGATCCAGGATGATGCCCTCTCGCAACCCGCCCTTGCCGATCTGCAACGGCTGGCCGAGGAGCTCGGCGACCTTCTCGAGGAGGAGGACGCCAGTGGTGAGGATGCGCACGCGGCGGGGGTCGAGCTCGAAGCGACGGCCGACCTCGGCTGCCGGTTCGGAGGAGAGGACGCGGACGGCGCGCTCCAGGGTCTCGTACTCGAGCACCGCGCCGACGAGGCGGCGCAGGCTGGTGGCCGAGCCGCCCACCGCGACGGCCTGCTCGGGATGCTCGATCTCGACGCCCTCGAAGAAGTCCTCGATGTGGTCGCGGACGCGGCGGATCTCGGCCGCCGAGGGCGGATCGGAGGTGATCATCTCGTCGGCGAGGACGCCGGAGCCGATGTGCCAGGAGCGCACCTCCTCGACCCCGTCGGGGACCGTGCCGAGGATCACCTCGGTCGAGCCGCCGCCGACGTCGACGACGCCGATCGAGCCCTCGGCCGGGTGCCCGAGGCCCTTGGTGGCGCCGATGAAGGAGAGCCTGCCCTCCTCCTCCCCGCTCAAGATTTCGACATCGACTCCAGCCGCGGCGGAGATCGCCGCCGCCACCGCGGGCCCGTTGGAGGCCTCGCGCACCGCCGCGGTCGCCACCGCGCGGATCTCCTCCGCGCCGAGCTCGCGCGCGAGGCGCACCTGCGTCGCCACCAGCTCCCCGACCTCCTCGACCTTGTCGGGGCAGATCGCGCCCTCGTCGTCGATCGCCTTGGAGATCCGCGTGTAGGCCCGCTGCTCCATCACCTTCTTGAGCTGGCCGTCGATCAGCTCCGCGACCAGGACGCGGGTCGTGTTGGAGCCGATATCGATCGCAGCGCAGAGCATCAGGCCGTCTGGCCTAATGTTCCCAGGCGGAGCGGATCTAAGCGTGGGAACCCGGATGCGAGGCATCCTCGAACTCGCGGAAAAGGCCGGTGACCACGAACGCGACCTGCTCGCCGATGTCGACGGCGTTGTCGGCGATCCGCTCGATCGCACGGGCGGTCAGCAGCATCGTCATCGCCCATTCGCGCGCGTCGGCGTCGTCGCCGATCGCCAGCGCCTGGCGGAAGGCGTCCCGATTCAGCTCGTCGACGACGTCGTCGCGGTCGACCAGATCGCGCGCCATCTCCACGTTGCGCTCGCAAAATGCGCGCTTGGCCTGCGCGATCAGCGATTTCGTGTGCGCGCCCATGGTGAGGATCAGCTTCACCATCTCCTCGTCGGCGGGCGGCTGATGGCCGGTCATCGGGATCAGCTTGCAGACGTTCACACACTGGTCGCCCATCCGCTCGATGTTCTTCAGCACGTGCAGGAGCGCCGAGATCAGCCGTAGGTCGGTTGCCACCGGTGACTGTGTCGCCAGCAGCGTGATCAGCGCCTGGTGCACCTCGAGATAGCGTCCGTCGATCCGGTCGTCGTCGGCTACGACCAGCTGGGCCAGCTCGATGTCCTGGTGCTCGACCGCCTCGAGCGTCCGGGTCAACGCGGACGTGACGAGATCGAGGCCGCCCAGGGCGCTCGCTTCAAGTGACTCCAGTTCCTCCACGTATTCGACCCTGATCTCAGGCATGTTCCCCCGCCCTCCCTTGGCTAACCGAACCGACCGGAGACGTAGTCCTCGGTCTCTTTCTTCTTCGGTTTGGTGAAGATCTCGTCGGTCGGCCCGATCTCCACCAGATGCCCGGGCTTGCCCGATTCGTCGAGGTTGAAGAAGGCCGTGTTGTCGGACGCGCGCGCCGCCTGCTGCATGTTGTGGGTGACGATCGCGATCGTGTACTCCTTCTTCAGCTCGCCGATCAGGTCCTCGATCGCCAGCGTCGCCACCGGGTCGAGCGCCGAGCAGGGCTCGTCCATCAAGAGGACCTCAGGGCTGACCGCGGTCGCCCGGGCGATGCAGAGCCGCTGCTGCTGTCCGCCGGAGAGGCCCGAGCCGGGCCGCCCGAGGCGGTCTTTGACCTCGTCCCAGAGATGCGCCCCGCGCAGGCTGCGCTCGACGATCGCGTCCTTGTCGGACTTCGACACCTTGCGGGCGTTGAAGTTGAGGCCGGCCGCCACGTTGTCGTAGATCGACATCGTCGGGAAGGGGTTCGGCTGCTGGAAGACCATGCCGATCAGCCCGCGTACCGCGACCGGGTCGACCCCGTTGGCGTAGATGTCCTCCCCGTCGAGCTCGATGTCCCCTTTCACGGTCGCCCCGGGGGTCAGCTCATGCATCCGGTTGAGCGAGCGCAGGAAGGTCGTCTTGCCGCAGCCGGAGGATCCGATCAGCGCCGTGACCTTGTTCGGCTCGATCGTCATGCTCACGTTTTCGACCGCGTGGAAGTCCCCGTAGTAGAGGTTGACCTCCTTGGCCTCCAGCGTCTTGGCCCGCCGCGCGGGGGCGACTGCGCCCTGGGGCCGGCTCGAGGTCTCGGTGACAGGACCAGCTTGCGACATCGTGTTGCGGCCCTCCTCGGCCTCGGTTCCGGACTTCGCCTCGGACCCGAACATATCTTTCAGTTTCCTTCCCTCCACGGCAAGCTCCTAACGGATCTCCGTTTTGTAGCGTCGATAGACCAGGCGGGCGACGACGTTGAGGATCATCACGATGGCGATCAGCACAAGCGCCGCCGCCCAGGCCCGGTCGTAGGACGCCTGTTTCATCACGCCGGGCGATCGGTACTCGTTGTAGGCGTAGACCGCGAGGTTCTGCATGCGGCCCTGGAACGGGTTCGTGTTCAGCGAGGTGACGACGCCGGTGGTGACCAGTAGCGGCGCCGTCTCGCCGATGATCCGCGCCGTCGCCAGCATCACCCCGGTGACGAGCCCGGCGAACGAGGTCGGCAGCACGACCTTGACGATCGTCTTCCACTTCGGCGTGCCGAGCGCGTAGCTCGCTTCGCGGAGGTGGTTCGGGACGATCTTCAGGACCTCCTCGGCGGAGCGGATGACGATCGGGATCATCAGCACCGAGAGCGCGATCGACCCCATGATCCCCATCTGGATGCCGGGGCCGAAGAAGAGCTCGAAGAGCGCGTAGGCGAAGAGGCCGGC
>JAFDWG010000240.1 GCA_018268605.1 Actinomycetota bacterium
GGGGCCCGCGAGCGGGATCCGGATTCAGTTCGCCGTCGGCGACCACGTTGGCGAAGAAGAGGAGGTGTTCGCCGTCGCTGGAGTACACCGGCTGGGCGGCGTTTTCGACGCTCGGCGGCAGTTCGATCCGCTGCAACCGGACGGTTTCCAGCGGCGGCGCCGCCCCGGCGGCGGCGGCCATCACCATCAGAAAGACACCGCTGACGAAGAACGGCGCGGCTAGGCGTCGCAATGCGCGCATGGTCATCTACTCCTCCTCCAGTTGGAGATCCCTGGTTTACCCGAGGTAAAGGTATACCGACCTTTACCTCGAGTCAACCTTTCTCTAGAGTCGAGGCATGGACCGGTCGCTCGGACCCGCCGCCGGACGCCGGTTCGATGAGGATCAGCTACTCGACGCGGCGCGCGCGGTGTTCCACGGCGGTGGGTTCAGCGCGGCGCAGATATCGGAGATCGCACGTCGGGCCGGGACCACGAAGCCGACCCTCTATGCACGATTCGGCAACAAGGAAGACCTCTACCTTCGCGTCGTCGAACGTGAGGCAGCGGTCCTCGACGGTTGGATCCGCGAGGCGTACGACATCGGTCTGGAGATGCCGCTCGCCGAATTGGCCGACGTCGGGATGGATCCCGTCTTCCGATTGGCCGCCGGCCGACCCGAGGGCTTCGATCTTCTTTTCCGCGGCGACATGGCGGGCGCCAAACCGGCAGCCCTGCGCCGTCGCGTCCTGGCGGGTATCACCGAGCAGTTGACCGAGCTCATCGACCGACGCCGCCGCCGCCTCGGCCCGCCACTGGAAGAGGCGATCGCGAGCGGCCTCGCCGCCGCCTGCGTCGGCGTCGCCCTCCAGGTCTGCGAGCAGGCGATCGACAACGGCCACGACCTGAAGGTCGCCCATCATCTTGCCGCCCGCTTCGTCGAGGGCTCGATCCGCAACCTCGACACCACCATCTTCGAGGCCGGGCCGCAGCACGTCGATCCCGGAGGGTGAGCCGGGATCGCACGTGCCGTCGCGCCGGATTCGGAGGAGAGCGGCGCGAAGTGTTTCGTCTGGCTCAGGCGGCGCTCAAGGGACGATCCTGGCGGCTTTGAGCCCGGCGAAGGTTTCGCGGAAGGTGTCGTCGGTCCGGCGGAAGCCTTGGAACCCCAGCGCGCGCGACTTCGTCATGTCGGCGAACGCCTCGATTGGGCGTCCGAGGTCGGCGTCGGTGTGCCACCAGGTCGCGACGGTGGCGAGATCGTTGGGTACGAGTCCGTGTTTGGCGACCAGTTCGTCCCAGACCGGCTCGGTACCTGCCATCGACTCCTCCAACGGCGTCGGGTGCCCAGGGTACGGCGCGGCCTCGACCTCGAGGGCGTCGGCGACCACGCCCCACATGCGCTTCCAGCGGAAGACGTCACCGTTGACGATGTTGAGGGCCTGGTCGGCGCTGCGCCGGTCGGTCGCCGACCAGAGCAGCTGCTCGGCCAGCACCGCGGCATCGGTCACGTCGACTACGCCTTCGTACTGGATCGGCGACCCGGGGAAGACGAATGGCTTTCCGGTCGCACGGCAGATCGCCGCGTAGGCCGCCAGGGTCGCCCCCATGTTCATCGAGTTGGTCGGGCCCCAACCGATCACCGTATGAGCCCGGTGGACCGACCAGGTGAAGTCGTCCCGGGCGGCCGCCTCGAACAGCACGTCCTCCTGGTCGTAATAGAAGTTCGGGAACTCGAGGCGACCCTGATCCTCGCGGAACGGCGTGTCCGCGGGCGCCTTGGCGTAGGCCTCGAACGGTCCGAGGTAATGCTTCAGGCCGGTGACGAGGGCCACGTGCTCGACCGGCTCGCCCCGCAGCGCGTCCAGCACATTGGCGACGATCGCGCTGTTGACCCGCCGGTTCTCGTCCTCGGTCGCCTGGCGAATCCAGATGTTGAAGAAGATGTGGGTGTACCCGCCGCCGTGCAGTGTCTCCGCGGTCGCCTCGCGATCGAGCACGTCGACGTGGATCGGGATCACCCCGTCGAGGCCGGGCGCCGGGCGTCGCGAGAGCCCATGTACCTCCCACCCCGCGTCGAGTAGATGATGGGCGGTCGTGTAGCCGGTGGTGCCGGTGACGCCGATGATGAGGGCCCTGCGATCTGCCATTGATTCTCCTTCGTTTCGTGTGGAAGGCTCAGGCGTGGGTGCGCCGGTACTCGTCGATTCCCTGGGCGGCCGCCTCGGTGTCGCGGTAGGCGACCTCGACCAGCTCGAGGAGGATGCCGAACGGGTCGCGGAAATAGACCCAGCGCCAGCCCGCCAGCACCCCTTCGTCGACCACGTTCACCGGGCTGAGAAACTCGACCCCCTCGGCTTCAAGCTCCGTCTTGGCCGCCTCGGCGTCGTCGACCTGGAGCGCCAGGTGGGCGGCGCCACGTTGATCGGCGCGGACCGGCTCTTCGATCCGGTCCGCCGGGCTCGAGTACTCGAGTAACTCGACGATCGAGCCCCCGCACGAGAGGTTCACCTGCCGCAGCGCCGCATCAGGTACGCCGACAGCAGGCCCGAGGCCCGGGTGGTCGAAGACCGGGCTCGGCGGGTCGAAGAGCTCGAGGCCGAGCACCCCGGTGTAGAACTCGATCCCGAGCCCGAGGTCGGGGACGGTGATCCCGACGTGGTGGATGCCCCGGGGCCGCATCAGGCGTTCCGGCGTCCCAGGTGGCGCGCCTGCGTGTAGATGCCGGCGGCGACGAGGACGAGGATGCCGA
>JAFDWG010000241.1 GCA_018268605.1 Actinomycetota bacterium
GAACGCTATTCCGGCTTTTTTCAGTCTTGTGAGAAGCATGTCACCCATCGATGCAACGGTCGTGAGCTGACCGGCGCGCTCCGGGTTCTCGTCGAACGCCAGGCAGAGGCCCGACTCGGCGAGCATCTTCGAGGTCTCCGAGTAGCCCGGATCGCCACCGGAGACCTCGGTCACGACGCGCTTCCCGCCACCTTCGCCGACGAAGCGGATCTTGAACCAGCTCCTCGCGCGGCGCGCCTCGCTCGGGCCCTCGCCCGGCGATCTCGCCTTCAGCATCAGCTTGCGGACGGGCGGGATCGGGGCGAGGACGGCGACGGTGCCGACGCCCGCGGCCATCCCGGCGATCGTCGCCAGGTGCTTGGCGACGACGTTGTGGCCGTAGGTGAAGTCGGGGCCATAACGGTCGACCAGGGCGGCGGAGCGGCGGATGATCGTGCCGTCGACCGTCGGCAGTGGGGCGCTCCAGCCATCGAGCTCCGGAACGTGATGGATCCGTGCCGGAGCCGAGTGGATCTGGCGACCGGTGGGGCGCGGCTCGGCGGCCTTGCGCTCCTTCGCGGCGGCCAGCGTCTGCCGTCCCCGGGCGAAGCCGTTGACGGCCGAGTGGTAGGTGCCGCCGGAGAACTGGGCGTTGGTGCGGACGTAGCCGTTGACGGTGAGCGGCACGCCCTCCGGCAGCTGCTGGACCGTGAAATACGCGCCGAGGTCATGCGGGATCGAGTCGAAACCGCAACAGTGGACGATGCGGGCGCCGGTGCGCTCCGCCGTCGCGTGATGTTCGAGCCACATCCGGTCGACGAACTCGGGCTCGCCGGTGAGGTCGACGTAGTCGGTGCCGGCCGCGGCGCAGGCGGCAACCAGCGGCTCGCCGTAGAGCGCGTAGGGGCCGACGGTGGTGATGACGACGCGGGTCGCCTCGGCGACCTCGGCGAGCGCCGCGCGGTCGGCGGCATCGGCGACCACGAGGTCCGGCGCGGGCGCCTGGGGACCGGAGGCGGCGAGGCGCGCCGCGACGGCCTCGAGCTTCGCGCGGTTGCGGCCGACCAACGCCCAGCGCAGGTCGGCGGGCGCGTTGGCGGCGATGTATTCCGCGGTCAGACCCCCGGTGAAGCCGGTGGCGCCGAACAACGCGAGGTCGTGGTCCCTCTCCCCTGATGGCATCCCGGGCATTGTGCCGGCTAGTCAGCCAGTTTGGGGGCGCGCCCGCACATCAGGGCCCTCCACGGGCCCGAGTGTGCGGCGCGGATCGGACGCGCTACTCGGCGACCCAGACCTTCGCGGCGCCGAGCTCGGCGGTCTCGAAAACCCGGACCTCCCCCGGCGCCATGAAGCCGAACGCCTTCATCGCTTTGCGGATCCAGTCGACGTCGGTGACGATCGCCGTGCGCTTCCACGCTTTCATGTGGCCGATGCCGAGCTTCAGCCCGGTTTTCGCATCCTCGATCACCGCCCCGGCGTCCATGCCGAAGCCCGAGTCGATCTCGAACAGGAGGCGTACCTCCCCGCTCTCGGCCGCATCGGTAAGGGCCGGCTCGATCCGCTCCCGGTAGTCCTCCCCGGTCAGCTCCTCGACGACCTTGAAGCCGATCGTCCCCTCCGGCATCTCCTCGATCCGCTCGACCATGACCGCTGCCTACCTGGCGAGGAACGGCAGCAGCGCCGCGTTGACCTCGTCGGGGTGGGTCCAGGCGATGTTGTGGGGACCGCCCTCGATCGCGACGAACTCGAGGTCGGCGATCAGGTTCTCGTCGCGCAGCCGCTGGGCGGTCGCCTCGAACGGGAGGATCCGATCCTCGGTGCCATGGACGACCAGCGTCGGCACGTCGAATTTCGGCAGATCGTCACGGAAGTCGGTCAACCAGGTGTCAACGCACGCGTAGCTCGCGAACGGCGACATTTCCACGGCGAGATTGAAGTGCGCCTTCAACGCCGCGTCGCCGATCCTGTCCGGGGAGAGTTTGTCGGTGTTGAAGAAGTTGTCGAAGAACCCTTCGAACCACAGATAGCGGTCTTTCGCCACCGTCTCCTTGATGCCGTCGAAGACTTCCTGCGGAACGCCCTTCTCGTTGTCGTCGGTCTGCAGCAGGAACGGCTGGATGACGCCGAGGAGCGCCACCCGGCTGACCCCGGCCGAGCCGTAGTTGCCGAGATAACGCGTGACCTCCCCGGTGCCCATCGAGAAGCCGACCAGCTGCACGTCCTCCGCCGGCGCGAGGTGGTCGAGCAGCGCCTTCAGGTCGGCGGCGAAGGTGTCGTAGTCGTAGCCGGTGGTCGGCTGACTCGACTTGCCGAAGCCGCGCCGGTCGTAGCTGATCACCCGCCGCCCCGCCTTCAGCAGCTCCGCCTCCTGCTTCTCCCACGAATTGCCGTTCAGCGGATACCCGTGAATCAGGACCACCGGCTTGCCGGAACCGTGGTCGTTGTAGTGGATGTCGATGTCGGCGCTGTTCTCTTTTCCGACGGTTACGTAGGGCATCGCGGTTCTCCTGGTTCGGCGGTGGTCGGGCGCTCCGGTGGCTTCGCCGAGCCTACCCCGGGCGCGTTGCCGTCAAGCTTCGGAGTCGTGAACGTCGAGCTTCAGACCGAGCGACTGGTGATGCGCCCTCTCTGCGCGGTGCGCCGGCCT
>JAFDWG010000242.1 GCA_018268605.1 Actinomycetota bacterium
ATGGCAAGGTTGAAGCCACTGGTGCCGACTCCGGTCTTCGACCGCCTGGTCGCGCGGGTGATGGCCTTTCCGAAGCCGCCCGACGCCGATTCCTGAGCGCCGGCTGCCTATACTGGTGCTCCTGATTGACCCGTCAATCGGTTTTCCCTCGAACCGGGGGAGGACCGGAAAGCGCCGTAAAACGCACAAATGCGCGTCGCCGCCGTACAGCTCAACTCTACCGCCGACAAGGCCCACAACCTGGCGCGCGCCGAGGAGCTCGTGCGTGCCGCCGCGGCCGACGGCGCCCAGCTTGTCGCCCTCCCGGAGAAGTGGAACCTGCTGGCCGCCGGGGAGGATCTCGCGGCGGGCGCCGAGCCGCTCGACGGCCCGAGCCTGACCGCCGCCCGGGATTGGGCACGCACGCTGGGCATCCACCTGCTCGCGGGCTCGATCTCCGAGCGCGTCGACGACGGCGGGAAGCCCTTCAACGCCTCGGTCCTGATCGGCCCCGACGGGACGGACCTCGCCGTCTACCGCAAGATCCACATGTTCGACGTCGACGCGGGCGGGGTCTCCTATCGCGAGTCGGCCCACGAGCAGGCAGGAGCCGACATCGTCAGCGCAAGCGTCGGCGACCTACCGGTCGGCCTGACGGTCTGTTACGACCTGCGCTTCCCCGAGCTGCACCGGATCCTCGCCGTGCGCGGCGCCCGCCTGATCGCCGTCCCCGCCGCCTTCACCAGCGCCACCGGCCGCGATCACTGGGAGGTGCTGCTGCGCGCCCGCGCGATCGAGAACGCGGTCTTCGTCCTGGCTCCGGGTCAGGTCGGCAAGGCGCCGCCGCACTACGACAGCTACGGACGCTCGATGATCGTCGACCCGTGGGGCGTGGTCCTCGCGACCGCACCCGACGAGGAGTGCTTCGTCGCCGCCGACCTTGACCTCGCCGCCCAGGACCGGGTGCGCGAGTCCCTTCCCGCCCTCGCCAATCGCCGCCCGGAGGTATACGCCTGATGGAGCAGCGCGCCGCCCAGCGTTCCGGAGCCGTCGACAAACGCCGGCAGATCCTCGACGCCGCCGTCACGGTATTCGCCCGCCAGGGTTTCCACGCCACCCGCGTCTCCGACATCGCCGACGAGGCGGGAGTCGCCTACGGCCTCGTCTACCACTACTTCAACTCCAAGGATCAGGTGCTGAACGAACTGTTCCTGGAGCGTTGGTCACTGCTGCTGGCTGCGATCGAGGAGGCGGAAAAGACCGACGCTTCCCACCGCGACAAGCTCGGCGCCTGCGCGGGTTTCATCTTCGAGTCCTACCGGCACGACCCGCGGCTGATGAAGGTGATCATCGTCGAGGTGACCAGGGCGGCGAACTCGTTCGGCCGTACCCACCTGGAGGAGATCCGCCGCGCCTACGCCGGGATCGCGAGGATCGTCGCCGACGGCCAGGAGGCCGGGGAGTTCCGCGCCGACATCGACCCGCGGTTTGCCTCGCAGGCCTTCTACGGCGCGATCGAGCAGCTCCTCACCGAGTGGATCTTCGACGACGTCGAGGTCGCCGACGCCCGCTTCGAGGAGGCAAGAAACCTTCTCGTGACGACCATTTGCGACGGCCTCGAGCCGCGCTGACTAGGGTTTGACCCTCATCCCTACGGGAAAGGTCGTACGAGTGGACAACGAGTTGGCAAAGAGGCTGGTCTGGAGCGGGCTGTTGGCGGCCACCGGTGCGTTGGCAAGCATCGTCGCGGCGCGCCTCGCGGCCGTCGTCTTCCGCCGCATCTACGGTGAGGACCCGCCGGAGTAGTCCGCCGGATCGAGAGAGGGAGACCCGATGCCTGACAGCCAGACGCCACCCACCCAGCCACAGACGCCTCCGCCGGTGCCGCCGCCGACCGAGCCGAAGGACGAGCGCAAGCTCGGCGAGCTCGTCTTCGACGTCTCCGAAGGGGTCTCCGGCCTCGTCCGCGAGGAGATCCAGCTCGCCAAGGCAGAGGTCTCCGAGAAAGCCGGCAAGCTCGCAAGCGGCGCCGCAGTCGGCATCTCCGCCGGGGTCTTCGCCTTCCTCGCCCTGATCTTGGTGATGGAGGGCATCGCCTGGCTCCTGAACGAAGAGGTCTTCGACGGCAAGACGTGGCCCGGCTTCTTCATCGAGGCCGCCGTCTTCCTGCTGATCGCCGCGCTCGCGGCGCTGATCGCCTACAAAGCGGTGAAGGCCGGCTCGCCCCCGGTGCCGGAACAGGCGATCGAAGAGGCAAAACTCACCAAGGAGATGCTTACGAAGGAGGACAAATGAGCGTCGACCCCAAACCGGCGCGGCCCTCCACGGCCGGCAAACCCGGCCGCTCAGCCGACGAAATCCGCCGCGACATCGACATCCAGCGCCAGCAGCTGGGCACGAACGTCGAAGCCCTGCGCACCAAGGTCACCGAAGTCACCGACTGGCGGAGCCAGGTCGAGGAGCACAAACAACAGCTGATCATCGGCGCCGCCGCAGTCGGGTTCCTGATCGGGATCAAGCTGATGCGGGGTCGGCGGAGGCGCAAGCGGGGGT
>JAFDWG010000243.1 GCA_018268605.1 Actinomycetota bacterium
GCCATCGAGCGCGAGATGTCCATCAACTGCTCCTGGTAGATGACGCAGCCGTGCGTCTCCTCGGTGATCCGGCGCAGGCGCGGGTCCGGGTAGCGGACCGTCGAGGGGTCTTTCTTCCCCTTCGCGTAGGCGGGGATGTAGGCCATCGCGCCCGGTCGGTAGAGGGCGCCCAGCGCGACCAGGTCGCGGAACTCGGTCGGGCCGACTTTGCGCAGCGCGTCGCGCATGCCGTCGGACTCGAACTGGAAGACGCCGGTCGAGTCGCCGCGCGCCAACATCTCGTAGGTCTTGCGGTCGTCGAGCGGGATCGAGTCCATCTGGATCCGCTCGCCGCGGGAGCGCTCGATGATGTCGATCGCGTCCTCGATCACGTCGAGGTTTCGCAGGCCGAGGAAGTCCATCTTCAGCAGGCCGAGCTCCTCGACCGGGCCCATCGAGTACTGGGTCACGATCTTGTACTGGCGCTCCGGTTTGCCCGCTTTGCCTTCGGCGTTGACCGGCGGCGGCGCGGTCTTGTCCTCGGCCAGCTGCAACGGCACCACCTCATGCAGCGGCACGCCGGAGATGACCACCGCGGCGGCGTGGATCGAGTTGTTGCGGATGATTCCCTCGAGGCCCTGGGCGACGTCGATGATCTTTTTCGCGTCGGGCTCGGCGTCGTAGGTCGATTTGAGGTCTTCGCCCGGCTTCAGGCATTCGGCGAAGGACGGGCTGCGGCCCATGATCGGCTCGGGGATGAGCTTGGCCAGGCGGTCGCCGGTGCCGTAGTCGTAGCCGAGCACGCGAGCGGCGTCGCGGGTCGCGGCGCGGGGGGCCATCTTGCCGAAGGTGATGATCTGGGCGACCGACTCGCGGCCGTATTTGTCGGCGACGTAGCGGATCATCCGCTCGCGGCCGCGGACCGAGAAGTCGATGTCGATATCGGGCATCGACTTACGGCCGGGGTTGAGGAAGCGCTCGAAGATCAGGCCTTCGGCGAGCGGGTCGAGGTCGGTGATGCGGAGGACGTAGGAGACGATCGAGCCGGCGGCGGAGCCACGGCCCGGGCCGACGGCGATGCCGTTCTGCTTCGCCCAGTTGACGAAGTCCCAGACGATCAGGAAGTAGGAGGAGAAGCCCATCTCCTCGATCACCCCGAGCTCAAAGTCGAGCCGCTCGACCGCTTCGGCGGGCGGCGGGTCGCCGTAGCGGGCGCGCAGGCCCTCGTCGGCGATCCGGCGGAGCATGTCGCGCGGCTCCTCCCCGGTCTCGGTCGGGTATTTCGGCAGCAGGATGTTGCCGAGCTCGATGTGCAGCGAGCAGCGCTCGGCGATCTCCAGCGAGTTCGGCACCGCTTCCGGCCACTCGGCGAACGCCTCGTGCATCTCGGCGTTGTCTTTGATGTAGAACTCGTTCGTGTCGAAGCTCATCTTCGGCGCGGCCAGGGTCGACTTCGTCTGCACGCAGAGCAGCGCCGCGTGGTTGTCGTAGTCGTCGCGCGTCAGGTAGTGGACATCGGCGGTGGCGACCAGTGGCCTGCCGATCTCCTTGGCGAAACGGACGATCCCCTCGTTGGCCTTGTCCTGCTCGGGGATGCCGTTCTTCTGCACCTCCATGTAGACCTGCTCGGGGCCGAAGGCCTGGATCAGGTCGTCGAGGTGGGCGCGGGCGTCGTCCTCGCGCTCTTCGACCAGGCGCCGGCAGAGCCGCGAGGCCAGGCAGCCGCTGAGCACGATCACCCCGTCGGAGTGGCGCTCCAGCAGCTCCATGTCGACGTTCGCCTTGCCACGCGAGAACCCCTCGAGGAACCCGGCCGAGGTCAGCTTCACCAGGTTGGAGAACCCGGTGTCGTTTTCGGCCAGCAGGGTGATGTGGTTGCGCTCGTAACGCGTCTGCTCCTTGATCGCGTTCCGGTCGTCGACCAGGTAGGCCTCCAGCCCGACGATCGGTTTGATCCCGTGCTTGTTGCAGGCCTTGTAGAGGTCGACGGCGCCGTTCATCACGCCGTGATCGGTGAGCCCGAGGGCAGGCTGTCCGAGCGCGGCGGCCCGCTCCGCCATCTTGTCGATCTTGCAGTGACCGTCCAGCAGCGAGTACTCGCTGTGGGCGTGGAGGTGGACTGCGGCGGGAGAGCTCACGAGTCCGTCGACTATGCCAAGTGCATGTGACGGAACCGGCGGCCTTCCCCGCTAACTGCGGCCCTTTCGCTCAGTGACGCGTCACAAAGAGCAGCACGACCCCGGCGACGATGCTGCCGAGCCTCCCGGCGAGAATCGAGTTCACCGTTCTCACCCCGGACCGGAGGTCGTCGATGCGCCTGTCGGGAGTGACCTCGGTCATCGCTGCCATGGATTGACCGTAGGGCCGAGATACGCAACTGTTGCGCGCGAATAGTTGCCTTTCCCGCACTGGATCGGGAAATCTGTGGGACGGAGAGGGCTTCCGGGGGGATGGGATGGCGTTGTGCCGGCCGTTGCGGCAGTCCGAGGGGCGGTGCCCTGGGCGTCTCATGGAGGTCCTGGCAGGCTGT
>JAFDWG010000244.1 GCA_018268605.1 Actinomycetota bacterium
CCGCACCAGGTGTCGCGGTAGCCGTTCTTGCTCGGCTCCGGCAGCTCGCCCACGCTCATGCTTCGCCCCCCGTCATCTCGCCTAGAAGATTGCCCGTGTCGGCCGGGCGCTGCTCGCCGGTCGCCATGTCGCGGAGCTGCGCGGTCCCGTCGGCCTCGAGGATCAGCACCTGCCTGGCGCCGATCCGATCGGCGTGTTTCAGTTGGCCCTTGAGGGCGCGGCCGCCGAGGTCGAGCTCGGCGGAGAAGCCGGCGTTGCGAAGCTCGGTCACCAGCGCCATGGCGCGGCCGCGCTGGTCAGGGTCGGCGACGGCGACGAAGGCGTGGCGGCCCAGCGCCGGCGGCTCCTCGTCGAGCGCCAGGAGGACCCGCTCATAGCCCGCCGCCCAGCCCACCGCGGGCGTCGCCGGCCCGCCGAGCTGCTCGATCAGGCCGTCATAGCGCCCGCCGCCGCCGATCTCCGACACCGACCCGAGCGCGTCGCAGACGAAGCTGAAGATTGTGCGCGTGTAGTAGTCGATGCCGCGCACAAGGGTCGCGTCGATCTCATAGGCGATCCCGGCGGCGTCGAGCAGGGCCCGCACCTCGGCGAAGTGCGCGGCATCGTCCTCCGACAAAGCCTCGAGGATCGTCGGCGCGCTCGCCATCACTCCCCGCACCCCCTCGTCGTCGGAGTCGAAGGCGCGCAGCGGGTTGATGTCGATGCGGTCGCGCACATCGGCGGTGAGGTCGCCCTCGTGGCGATGCAGGTGAGCCTTCAGCTCCTCCAGGTAGGCGGCGCGCGCGTCGAGCGAGCCGAGGCTCCCCAGCCGCAGCACCACCCCAGGCACGCCGAGCTCCCCGAGGATGTCGGAGAGCAGCATGATCACCTCGGCGTCGGCCAACGGCGAGTCGGTCCCGATCGCCTCGATCCCGAACTGGTGGAACTGGCGATAGCGGCCGGCCTGCGGGCGCTCGTGGCGGAAGAACGGCCCGGTGTAGGCGAGCTTCACCGGCTGCGCCAGTTTGTGCATCCCGTGCTCCAGGTATGCGCGGCAGATCGGCGCCGTCCCCTCTGGCCGCAGCGTGAGGCTGCGCTCGCCCTTGTCCTCGAAGGTGAACATCTCCTTGCGGACGATGTCGGTCGATTTGCCGACGCCGCGTTCGAAGAGGTCGGTGTGCTCGAAGGTCGGCGTCTGGATGGTCTCGTAGCCGGCCCGTTCGAAGATGCCTTTGGCGACGCCCTCGACCCGCGCTCGGGCGCGCCACGCGGCCGGGAGGACGTCGAAGGTCCCGCGGGGTGCCTGGAACTTGCTTGCCATCGGAGGCGACCTTACTGGGGCGGCGCGGGCGCGCTCAGCGCGCCGAGGCCTGGAGGAACGGATTGGTCGCCCGCTCGGCCCCGAGCGTCGTGATCCCCATGTGGCCGGGATGGACGACGGTCTCGTCGGGGTGCGAGTCGAGCAGGCGGGCGATCGAGTCGGCCAGCGTCGGCCAGTCGCCGCCGGGCAGGTCGACGCGGCCGACGGAGCCCTGGAAGAGGACATCGCCGGAGAAGATCGCGTCCTCGCCGCGCACCGAGTAGGTGACGTGACCGGGGCTGTGGCCGGGGGTGAAGATCACGTCGAGCTCGAGCCCGGCGAGGTTCAGCGTCTCACCGCCCGCCAGGGTCTCGTCGGCGTCGTAGGACTCGTATGGCCCAAAGCCCTCCCAGGGCACGTAGGCCATGATGTCGGCGAGCACGCCTTTCTCGATCTCGGGGACGTAGACCGGCGCCCCGGTGGCGCGCGCGACCGGCGCGACCGCCCCGACGTGGTCGAAGTGCGTGTGGGTGAGGAGGATCGCATCGACCTCCGCCCCGGTCTCCTCGATCGCCGCGAGGATCCGGTCGGCCTCCTCGCCCGGGTCGACCACCACCAGCTTCTCGCCGCCCTCGGGCCGCACGAGGAAGCAGTTCTCGCCGATCTGGCCGACGGTCAGCATGGTGACGTCGAGCGCCATGGGACCCTACGCCGTTCCTTCGCGGTCGCGGATCCGCTGCCGCTCGCGTTTGCGCCACATCGTCAGGTCGATGTAGTAGCCGGTCGGGATGTAGAAGGCGAGCATGAAGAGGCCGAAGATCAGCGACACGCCGACCGGCCGTTTGAAGAGGACCAGCAGGATCAAGACGAAGATCACGGCGGCGCCGGCCCCGCGGATCGCCGCGCTTTTCCAGGTCGGCGGCAGATCGGGCTTCTTCGATCCCGAGCGGCTGCCGGCGCCGGAGCGGGCGCGGGCCCGTGCCTCCTGGCGCGTGCGCGGGCGCGCGCGGCGCCCGCTTTTGTCGATGCTGCCGCCCTGGGTGCCGCGGCGCTTGCGGCGTCTGTTGTTTTTCGGCTGAGCCATCGCTCTAGGAATTTAGTGGCTGGGGCCGGTGAGGCGCGCCTCGATCACGTGCCGGGACGGATCGAAGCCGCGGATCGGCACGTCGGCGGGGTAGTCGACGAGCGC
>JAFDWG010000245.1 GCA_018268605.1 Actinomycetota bacterium
ACGCGTCTCACGGCCTATCCCGAGTGGGAGGAGGACATGTCCTTTTCCCCCGACGGCAAGTCGATGCTCGCGACGATCGATTCCCAGACCAGGCATTACCTCGACTGGGCCTCACTGATGCCCTTCCGCGGCTTCTTCGACGCGCCGTGGGTGGCCGGCCTGGCCATCAGCCACGTCTCCTCTGCAAAGCTTCGCTCCTGCGCGCCATTCTCGTCGGAGCTGTTGCCGTCGACCGGCGACCAGAACGGGGAGCTGGTGGGGCAGACGCTGGATCCCTACGACGGTGGCGAAATCCGTGACTCGGGCGACATCAACGGTTGGCCGACGTGGAGCCCGAACAGCACCGCAGTGGCGTTGAGCACCCAGAGCTTCGCGACCCTGAAGGGCGCGCCCTATCTGCTCGTCGCCCATTTTCCCAATCGACAGCCGACGGCCCCGATGCCCGTCGCCAGCTCGGCGCCGGGCTCGTGGGCGCCGACGCAGGTCGAATATCACGGTGCGATCGGGGCGACCACCGAAATCACCCTACACGGTCTGGCGTCGGGGACGGTCACGCTGAGGTACAACAACCCGCTGGGGATCCTGTCGGCAGAAGACACCGCGAACTACGTCAACTACTCCGACGACGGACGTTCCTTCGTCAACGGCACCCAGACCGTGAGCAATGTGGGCGGTCCGATCCACATCGTCAACGACTTGACCCTGAGCGGCGAACACACCGGCTCTCTGCATGGCGACATCACCTTCAACGCGGACAAAACGTATTCCGGCACGCAGACCGCGACCTTCGACGGCACGTCGGCGACCGGTCCGGAGCAGCCAGAACAGCTGTGCCGCGAAGTGAAAAGCAAGCTCCCCGGGCGCGAACAGCTCGAAGTGTCCGCCGAACGGATCGGCGAAACCGAAGACGTCCGCGTCGGAGTCGAGTCGACGCGGGCAGGAGCCGGGCTCGACGAGCGCGGTGTCGATCGCCGGCCGGTCCTCGGCGCCACGGTGACGGTCGGGGGTCAGACGGCGTCGACCGACGAAGACGGCGTCGCCGTCCTGCACGCCGTCGGCCTCGCCGCCGCCCCGGGCACCGTCACGGCCGGTGACACGTTCGCGCCGGCGACGTTCTCCTTGCCGGCGGGGGCGGCCACGAATCCACAGCGCTGCGGCGCCGGCGAAGTCGGTGGATACCCGTCATGCGTGAAGCCCTCGCTGACGATTCTCCGCGCCCATCTGACGAGGCGGGGCGCGGTGTTCCGTGTCCGGGTGAACAGTCCGGGGAAGCTGCGGCTGATCGGGGGAGGCCTCGTTGATCGGGAGGGCAGGCTCGTCTCGGCCGGCTCCCGGCGCCTCTCATCGTCCCTTACGAAGCGGGCCCGGCGCAAGCTTCGACGGACGGGAACGGTGAAGGTCGCGGCGACCGTGCGTTTCATGCCCACGGGAGGCACGAGGATCAGCCGGCATGCCCGCCTCTCGACCAAGGTGACGAGGGGAGGCTAGGTCTCGGTCAGTCGATTTCGTCGAAGAAGGCGTCGACTTCGCCGGAATTCATCTCGGTGAACCAGCACTCGGGCATCTGGCCGTCGACGACCCGGTAGATGGCGAGCCGTTTGCACATCACACTGCGGTCCCCGCGAGTCCATTCCTCGTCGATCCTCATCGCGACGCCGTCGTCGCCCGCCATGATCAGCTCGTTGCCGTGGAACGTCCATGAGTCGGTGTAGTCCTCCACCCGTTTGACCCAATTCGTGATGAAGTCTGCCCGGCTCGTGTAGTCCCTCGAAAGCTTTGATCCACCACCCATATGGACGACCATGTCCTCGGCGTAGTAGGAGGTCCCCGCCTCGACGTCACCTCGATCCCAGGCGTCTTTGTAGTCCTTAAGCGTCTTGAGTACCTCTGCTTTGCTCACGGCTCCTCCTCGTTGGCGCTCCGCAGAGCGATTTGATTGATGGCTGGTACTCCTCGATCTGAAGCGAGGACCAGCCGGCAGGTAAGACTTCCGGGGGCGAGAATGTCGGCAGGACGCAGGGAACGCCACCGCCCCTTCAGCTCTTTGATCAGGCCGACAGCCGAGGACGCAGCGTTCATCCAACCTAGGATGGCGACGAAGTCTCCTTTCAGATGTCCCAGGTTGGGACGGCTGGGGAGGCTCCGCTGGTGGCCGTCGTTCCGACGGCGTCTCCGGGCTGTCCAGGCTCGCCCTCGATACGGCTTATGCCGGACCCGGCGCCACCCTGAGGCCGATGGGGGTTCGAGGTTCAGGCGCGCGGGTCGGGTCGATCCGGCCGGGCCGAGGCGAAACAGCCGGGCCCGGCCGGAATCATGCGACCTAGAGCGGGTTACGCGCCGCGGTGAGCCAGCCGCCGTCGATCACCATGGCCGCGCCGTGGATGAAGGCGGCGTCGTCGCTGGCCAGGTAGATGGCCAGCCGCGCGATCTCGCGCGGTTCCGCCCACCGTTTCGCCGGGGTCCG
>JAFDWG010000246.1 GCA_018268605.1 Actinomycetota bacterium
TCGGCACAGCGGGTGAGTTGGGCGATCATCGCCCTCTGCGGCCTGGTGGCGCTGAGCGTCGGCGCTCTGACCACCGGAGCCTGGGGACGAAGTCGGGCGAAAGCCAATGCCGAGCGGATACAGGCGAGCACGACGGACGACCGGTCGGTGCCGTCACCCGCCTCCTGAAGCGCGAAAACGGCCGGGCGTCGACGCATGGTCGATTCCCGGCCGTATCTCGAAGGGATTCCCTGCCGAGAGCTGCTCGTTACAGCCCTATTTTTTCGCGCTTTTTTTCGCCGCTTTCGGTTTGGCTTTCGCTTTCGATTTAGCGGCGGGTTTCGCTTTCGCCGTTTTAGCTTTGGCCGTTTTGGCTTTCGCTTTCGGTTTGGCTTTGGATTTAGCCGCGGCTTTCGGTTTGGCTTTCGCTGACGTGCTTTTTTTCGTCCGGGTGGCCGCCGGTTTTTTGGCGACTTTTTTCGCTTTCGCTTTTGCTTTCGTCGCCGTTTTTTTCACGGCTTTCGTCGCTTTTTTCGCGGCGACTTTCGCCGTTTTTTTCGCGCCTTTGGCCGGCGCTTTTTTGCTTTTGGTCGAGCTCGTAGCCGCCGCTTTTTTCGCGGCCGGTTTCCGAGTCGTTTTGGGTTTGCTTGGCATAGGTAGCTCCTTGAGTCTCCGGGGGCGGTCGCACCGTAACCGTTCAGTCGGCGGAATGTGGCTCCCGGAGCCAAGTTGGAGACATCCTCCCGGCCTGCCGAAATAAATGGAGCTAGCACTCCTCTTAATCGGAGTATCAACTTCTTTTATGTGGACGGCGTCGTCGGCGGTCGAACGGCCGGGATTCCCAGTCCTGAAGCCAAATAGCAGGCATCGGTAGAGGCCGCCTAAGATCGGGGCCGTGCCGAACGTCCTCGTCCCCGCGCGCTTCAACGGCCCTCCCGCGAGCGGGCAGGGCGGCTACTCGGCGGGCTTTGTCGCCGCGTTCCTCGCCGCGGCCGCGCGCTTCACGTCTCCGGCGGAAGGAACCTTCGGCCACTGCTTCGTCTGCGGCCGCGCCCGCCATGACGACGGCATCGAGGGGACGCTCGCCTACCTCGCCCGCCGGCAGTCCGAGCTACTGCGGCCGATCCATGCGGGCGTCGAGCTCATCGCCGTCGGCCGGCCGCTCGCCCGCGAGGGACGCAAGGGCTGCGCCGCCACGGCGATCCTTGACCCCGACGGCGCGGTGTCCGCCCACTCAGAGCAGCTGCTGATCGCGCCCCGCGAGGGGATGTCACACAAATAGGGGCGGCCTTCGTCCTCCTTTCAGAAGCCCCGACGAAAGGAGACGAACATGGCAGAGGGATATCCGGCGGAGCGTTTCTCGATCGCGGCGGTGGCGCCGAAGCAGACCGCCGCGCTGATCCGCTTCGGCCACCACCCCGACCTCGACCCGCAGGTGCATGAGCTGGTCGCGCTGCGCGCCTCGCAGCTGAACGGCTGCGCGTTCTGCATCGACATGCACTGGCTCGACGCGAAGGCTCATGGCGAGAACGACGCCCGTCTCTACGGCCTCGACGCCTGGCGCGAGTCGCCCCTCTACCACGAGCGCGAGCGTGCCGCCCTGGCGTTGTGCGAGGCGGTGACCCAGATCGACCGCGAAGGCGTCCCCGACGAGGTGTGGGTTGAGGCGCGGGAGCACTACGACGAGGACGAGCTCGCGCAGCTTCTCTGCGCGATCGCCGCGACCAACACCTGGAACCGGCTGCAGATCGCGACCCGCGCGCTGCCGGGTAACTACACGCCGGCCACCGCGGTGGGGGCCGGGTCGTGACCGTCGCCGTCGTCGGCGGGACCGGGACCCTGGGCTCGCTCGTCGTCGCCGACCTGATCGGTCGCGGCGAGCGGGTCGCGGTGCTGAGCCGCCGCGACGCGAACGTCCCGGCGGGAGCCGAGCACCGCCGCGTCGACCTGACCAGCGGCGAGGGCCTCGACCTGGCGCTCGAAGGCGTCCGCGCGGTCGTCGACGCGGCGAACTCGCAGAAGGGTGCGAAGGAGACGCTGGTCGAGGGCACCCGGCGACTGACGGAGGCCGGTGCCCGCGCCGGCGTCGCCAACCACGTGACGATCTCGATCGTCGGCATCGATCGGGTGCCCCTCTCCTACTACGCCACGAAGCTTGCCCAGGAGGAGGCGCTGGCGGCGGGCGAGGTCCCGTGGACGCTGCTGCGCGCCACCCAGTTCCACCAACTGGTCGACGATGCGCTGACGGCGGCGGCACGCTTCGGCGTGCGGCCGACCGGCAAGGCAAAGGTGCAGCCGATCGACCCGACGCCGGTCGCCGCCGCCGCGCTCGTGCAGCTTCGCTTTCTCGGCCCCGAGGAAGGCGGTCGAGGGGGCGTAGGGGAAG
>JAFDWG010000247.1 GCA_018268605.1 Actinomycetota bacterium
CGCTCGATCGTGATGCTCGAGAGGCCGGCGTGCGAAAGCTTGTTTTCGATGTGGTCCCGGATCGCCAGGTCTTCCTGGAGACGGTCCGCGAAGTTTTTCTCCTCGAACCAGTTCGACTTCCAGTCGTGGATGTAGCCGACCCGGAAACCCTCGGGGTGGATCTTCTGTCCCATAGCTCTTTACTCAGTTCCTAGTCGTCTTCGACGGGGGTCAGCGCCACGGAGATGTGGCTGGTTCGCTTGTTGATCGGGGTGGCCCGGCCGAGCGCCCGCGGACGGAAGCGGCGCAGCGTAGGCCCTTCGTCGACCGTGATCGTGGTGATGCGCATCTCGTCACCGACCAGGTCGTGGTTGTTCTCGGCGTTGGCGGCGGCCGAGTTGATCAGCTTGTGGATGTCCTGGGCGGCGCCGCGCGGCGAGAACTGCAGCAGCGCGCGAGCCTGCTCGATGTGCATCCCGCGGACCTGATCGGCGATCAGACGCGCCTTGCGCGGGGCGACCCGGACGTATTTCGCGGTGGCCTTGACGACCGGCAGCTCTTCCGGGTCGCGCTGACGGCGACGGCGCGACGGAGCCGGTTTCTTCGCCTCGGCTTTGTCGGCTTTTTTGGCTTTCGGCTCTTTTTTGGCAGCCGGTTTTTTCGCCTCTTTTTTTGCCGGTTTCTCTTTCGAGTCTTTCTTCTCAGCGGTGTCTTTTTTCTCCGCTTTCGCTTTCGACTCTTTTTTGGCGGCAGCTTTTTTGGCCGGTTTCTCGGCTTTGGCCTCGGCTTTCGCCTCACCCTCGGGGGCTTTCGCCTCCTCTTTTTTGTCTTTCTCGTCCGGCATCGCTAGTCCCTACCACCGTGCGAACGGAAGGTGCGGGTCGGCGCGAACTCGCCGAGCTTGTGGCCGACCATCGACTCCGAGATGAAGACCGGCACGTGTTTTTTGCCGTCGTGGACGGCGATCGTGTGGCCGACCATCTCCGGGAAGATCGTCGAGGTCCGCGACCAGGTTTTGGTCATCTGTTTTTTGCCGGCCTCGTTCATGGCGTTGATGCGTGCCATCAGGCGCTCTTCAACCCACGGGCCCTTTTTGGTCGAACGACCCATGGGTTACCGCCCACCCTTCTTCTTGCCGCGACGACGGCCGCGGACGATGTAACGATCCGACTGCTTGCCCTTCTTGCGGGTCCGGTAGCCGAGCGTCGGTTTGCCCCACGGGGTGACCGGATGGCCACCGGGCGTGTGGTGAGCCTCGCCGCCGCCGTGCGGATGGTCGACCGGGTTCATCGCGACGCCACGGCTCTGCGGGCGCTTGCCCTTGTGGCGGCTGCGACCGGCCTTGCCGACCTTCATGTTCTGGTGCTCGGCGTTGGACAGCACGCCGATCGAGCCGCGGCACTCGGCGCGGACCATCCGCATCTCGGTACTCGGCAGACGCAGGGTGACCATGTCGCCCTCCTTCGCCACCAGCTGGATCGCGGTGCCGGCGGAGCGGCCCATCTTGCCGCCCTGGCCCGGGATCATCTCCACGTTGTGGACGATCGTGCCGGTCGGCATCTGTCCCAGCGCCATCGCGTGGCCCGGTTTGATGTCGGCCTCGGGACCGGATTTCACCGTGTCCCCCACTTTCAGCGCGGCCGGCGCGAGGATGTAGTCCTTGTGCCCGTCGGCGTAGTGGAGCAGGGCGATGTAGCAGGAGCGGTTCGGGTCGTACTCGATCGTCGCGACCTTCGCGGGCACGCCGTCCTTGAGCCGCTTGAAGTCGATTTTGCGGTAGCGCCGCTTGGCACCGCCGCCACGGTGGCGAGCGGTGACCCGGCCGTTGGAGTTACGGCCGCCGGACTTTTTCAGCCCTTCGGTCAGCTTCCGTTCCGGCTCGGACGCGGTCACCTGCTCGCGCAGGGGGTAGGTCGCGAAACGGCGGCCCGGGCTGGTCGGTTTGGTTTTGCGGTTCGGCATCTCTAAAGCTCCATCCCTAGGCGGTCTGTCCGCCTTCGAACAACTCGATCCGCTCGCCCGGGCGCACCTGGACGATGGCCTTCTTCCAGGCCCGGGTGCGACCTTTGGTGAGGCCGCGACGCTTCGGCTTCGACCGCACCTTCGCGGTGCGGACCTCGGCGACGCCGACCCCGAAGACCTCTTCGACCGCCTGCGCGATCTGGGTCTTGTGGGCGCGGTCGTCAACCCGGAAGGTGTACTTGCCCTCGGCGATCAGCGCGTAGGACTTCTCCGAGATGACCGGGCGGATGAGGATCGTGCGCGCGTCCATCAGGCAGCCGCCTCCTCTTTCTTCTCGGTCGGCGCGAGCCGCTCTTCGAAGGACTTCAGCGCGGTCTCGGAGACGATGATCGACGCGGCGCCGATCAC
>JAFDWG010000248.1 GCA_018268605.1 Actinomycetota bacterium
TCCCGCGACGGTATGTCCCTCGGCCTGCCGTCGCTTCTCGATTCCTGATCGATCTTCAGTTTCTCCTCCTCCCGCTAAGGGATCGGCGGGACCGCCGGGTCGGCGCCGCCCTTTCCTTCTTGCATCTCCTGCGCGATCCCGCTCCGCTTCGTCCCTCGCACTTCGCCGCGCACTTCCCCCGCCCGCTCGCCCTCTCCTCGGCGAGCTTCAGCCGCTGGGGATCGCGACGATCGACGCGCACCGGCCACTGCTTTCCTGGCTCCGTCGGCGCCTCGTCCGCGGGGATTCCGACGCCTCCCGGTCATCTCGGTCTCTCGAGACGTAAGCGATCCTCGTCAGGAACTAAAGTGTCCTACAAATGAACCAAGAACCTCTTCGTCTCCGTCTTCCAGCTCTGAACGCCGCGATCGGATCCACCAGGTTTTCGTCTGCGAGAGAGGCTAGGCTGAGCAGCAAGTTGGCGCATCTCGACCGTGGTGAAGGTGCATACGGTGACCGGTGGTCATTAGACTCACCGCCAGTGGTCAAAGGCGACTATCAGCTCATCCGCCGATGCGTGGACGAGCGACACCAGACGGTCGAAGTCGAGGATGCATTGCGAAAGAGCCTCGACGGCAGCCGGTTTTTCTGTGCTCGGATCACCGCTGCGGATGGGACCGAACTGTCTGCGGAGGTTTATGAGCCGGAGGTCGAGAAGGCCCGTGGTGCTGTCATCTTCGTCCACGGTTTCGGTGGAAACAAGGGGGAGAACGGGTTGTTCCACAGCCTCGCCGCGCGGTGTGTCAGAGAGGGCTTCGCGGCAGTGCTCTACGACTGGCGTGGCATTGCCCAGAGTGCAGGCGACTTCCCAACGAGCACACTCGCAGACCACGAGGCCGACTTCGAGCTGGTCGCAGGTTGGGTGAAGGACCGAGTGGCCCCAAGCCAGACCGCACTGCATGCAGTGGGGTTCAGTCTGGGGGCGGCGGTCATCGGCCTTGCGGTGCGCAACCGGCATAGCTCGTTCACCTCGGTCGTCTACCTCAGTCCTGCCTCTCGACCGCGTCGGAGCATGTGGCCACGGTACGAAGAGTTGTGGGGGGAGGCGAAAGCGCATGGCGTCATCGAGAAGCCAGGAGGCGACGTACTTCTGGGTCCCAGGATCCTGGAATCGCTCCGCGAAACTGACCTCGGGCCCGAAGCCTTCCAACTGGAGATGCCCTTACTCGTCTGCCACGGCACTGCCGACAGCCGCGTCGACTACACCCATACCGAAGAGCTCGTTGCCCGAATGGACCGTGAGCGTAATTTCCGCCACGTTCGATTCGAGGGCGCGAGTCACTCCTTCCGACCGGCGGCGGACTCCGGAGAGAACCATTGGGTTAAATTGGGGGACGAACTTGTGACTTGGTTCGGGGGGGCGCAACGACCGAGTCACCGGAATCACTGGTAGAAGGCGACCTAGTCGCCACGGGCAGACGTGATCCGAGTCTGCCGTTCGCCGGAGGAGCGTGGCTCGTTAGATGACCCCTGATGGGGAAAAGCACATGACCGACGTCACCGTGGTGCTGGTAGACGTGCAGCACGACTTTCTGGACCCGAAGTCATCCGACGTCGGCTCCTGGGAGAAGGCGTTCTGCGTGCCCGGGATCGAGAGACTTCTCACCTTCGCGCGGGTTCGAGGTTGGCCAGTGATCCACGTCGGGACGAAGCACGAGTCCGTCGAGACCCTGCCGACCCGCCAGCATGATCGCGGGATCAAGCTCTACTGCAAGGACGGATCTCCTGGTAGCGAGTTCGTGCTCGATCAGGAGGTCGAGGACAGACTCGTGTTCAAGTCCTGGTACAGCGCTCTACGCTCCCCTTTGAAGGACCTTCTTCCCGCGGCCGGCACGGTGATGTGGACCGGCGTCGCGACGGACTGTTGCATCCTCCAGTCGGCGTTCGACGCCGACCACCTGGGACTTCGGAACGTGGTCCCTATCCAAGCCGTGTCCGCTTCTTCAGCCGAGGGTTTCTCGAGCAGCCTCGAGGCACTGGCAAAGTCGGCCGCCGCCATCGTCGACTTGGACAAGATCCTCGCCGGCCAAGCCCTTACCGATTGCGAAGTCGAGGTCGGCGACGTCTCCGATCGAGCAAGGCGGTGGTTCAGTGAGCAGAAGGAACTGCTGGGTGACTCCGACGGCCATGACCTGCAGGAGGTGCTTTCGCGCCTCAGGGCCGATGGCGCCTTGTGATCTGCGAGCGCGGTGGGCCGAAGTTGACCCCTACGGGCCCGGGAAGCCCCGGCGCCGCCAAGAGCGGGAGCGACGGGACTCGAACCCGCCAAAGAAACCCGGGGATTGAGATTCGGGAG
>JAFDWG010000249.1 GCA_018268605.1 Actinomycetota bacterium
CGCGCCTACCGCGAGAACGTCACCGGCCTGGCGGCCATGGTCGCCTACAACCTGATGCTGGCGGTCTTCCCCTTCACGCTACTGGTCCTCTTCATCGGCGGGCAGGTGCTGAAGATCCACGGCGTCGAAACCAGCGTCCTGACCGACCTCCAGCGACTCTTCCCCAATACCGAGTCGGGGACCCTGGAAGACGTCCTCAGCCGCATCGAGAACAACACCGCGACGATCGGGATCGCCGCCTTCGCCGGCTCGATCTGGATCGGGGCCTCCTTCTGGGGCGCGATGGACACCGCCTTCTGCCGGATCTACCACGTCCCCTGCCGCGGCTGGGTCGAGCAGAAGCGCTTCTCCTTCGCGATGCTCGGCGTCGTCCTCATCTTCATCGCCCTCTCGATCTTCGTGCCGACCCTGGAGAGCACGCTCGTCTCCAGCACCGACAACCTTCCCTTCGGCCTCTCCGGATTCGAAGCGCTGGACAAGATCCTCCTGCTCGGCGCCGCTCTCCTCATCACCTTCCTGATCTGCTCGGTCATCTACTGGGCGGTGCCGAAAGCCCCGGTGCCGTGGCGGGCGATCTGGCCGGGGGCGCTTTTCGTGACGATGGGCGCCGGCCTCGCCAACTGGCTCTTCCCCCTCTACCTCACCAATGTCTCCAGCCTCTCCCGCTTCGGCTCGACCCTCGGCTTCGTCCTGATCGCCCTGCTCTGGTTCTACATCCTCAGCCTCGGGATCCTGGCGGGCGCGGTGATCAACTCCCTGCGCTTCGAGCTCCACGAGACCGGCGAGCTCCCTTACGGAGACGGCTCGGCACCGCCGGCCAATCCCTGTGCCGGGCTGAGCGAGGCGGAGCGGGCGCGGGCAACCGCTGCACGCGGGCACCGGGACTGAGATGATGCGAGCACCGTGGGAGGACACTCAAGTACTGGGTTTGCTCCGAGCGATCGGGTCCTCGGCCCGGTACCAGGGCTGAAGCCCCCTTCCCAACGCCGCCGGATCCTCGAGGCGATGATCGCCTGCTGCGCCAGGAGGACCTACGCGGGGACGACGATCGCCGACGTCGTCTCGGAGGCGGCGGTGTCCCGCTCGACCTTCTACAAGCTCTTCGGCGACAAGCGGGAATGCTTCGACGCCGCCGCCACCCTCTGTATCGACCGGATCGCGGAGACGGTCGCCGCGGCGGCCTCGGGGTGTGACTCCCCCGCCGAGGCGACCCGGCACGGCGTCGCGGCGATGCTCAAGCTCCTCGCCGCCGAGCCGGGGCTGGTGCTGGTGCTGAGCGGTGACGTGGTCGGCGTCGACCCGGGCCTGGTCGGGCGCTACGCGGCCTCCACCATCCCGGCCCTGGAAGGGATCTGGGAGCGCGAAGGCGTGCCGCCACCGAAGCACCTGAGCCCGGGGCTCGCCTTCGGCCGCGCCCAGCTCCTGATCTTCCACGAGGTCGCCGCCGGGCGATCGGAGCGCCTCCCCTCCCTGCTCCCGGACGTCATCTACCTCGCGCTTGCTCCGTTCGCCGGTCACGACGAGGCCGTTCGCCAGGCGCTGGTGGCGAGCGGCGGGGCGGCGACGTGACCGACGCCGACGCCCTCCCCCGCGGCCGGCACGGGCTGTCCCGCGAGGCGGTCGAGCGCTCCCAACGCGAGCGCCTGCTCGACGCCGCCGCCCGGGTCACCGCGGCGCGCGGCTACGACGCGACGAGCGTCGCCGACATCCTCGCCGAGGCCGGGGTCGGACGGGAGACCTTCTACGAACTCTTCGAGGACCGGCGCGCCTGCGTCCTCGCCGCGCACCGGGAGCTGCTCGACGACCTCGTCGCGCACGTGCAACTCGCCTACGAGGCGCCGGGCGACTGGGTCGAGCGCTGCCGGGCGACCCTGCGCGCCCTGCTCGGATGGTTCGCCGCCGACCCGCCCCTGGCACGCTTCCTGCTGATCGAGCCGGCGACCGTGGGACCGGAGTTCCACGAGATCTTCCAGGCGGGCTTCGACCGCTTCGTCGCGATGATCGACGACGGCCTCGACGAGGACCTGCCCGATCCCCGACCCCTCCCCGCCGCCCGCCTCGCCGTCGGCGCCGCGATCTCCCGCGTCTACGGCGAGGTCGCCGCCGGCCGCACAGAGAGGCTCCCCGCGATGCTGCCGCAGCTCACCTACGAGACGATGATCCCGTTCTTGGGCGAAGAGGCGGCGCGGGAGGCGGCCCGCGGGGCGGTAGGCGGGGTGCCCGGCTTCTCGGCTTCGCGGCAGTCCTAGATTAGGTGCCCTGGGCGTCTCATGGAGGTCCTGGCAGGCTGTGACCTCCATGAGACGC
>JAFDWG010000024.1 GCA_018268605.1 Actinomycetota bacterium
AGAAGGTGGTCAGCCGCGACTCGCTGGCGAACCCGGAGGCGCTGGACTGGTTCGTGGGCCTCGCGCAGAAGTCTTAGACTCCTCGCGCCGCGCGTCCTGCGCCCGCTCGGCGAGGTAGCGCTCGAGGGTCGGCAGGGTTGGACGGGACGGCAACATGGTCACGTCCGTCGCGACGAAGCGGCTTGCCTCCTCATGCCAGCTCCGCTGGGCAGGCAGGCCCCAGGGAGTCGAGAAGGCGGGGTCGTCGACCGTCCAGCGGCTCGGCTCGAGCTCGATGT
Source organism: Actinomycetota bacterium (assembly GCA_018268605.1). Taxonomy (GTDB): domain Bacteria; phylum Actinomycetota; class Thermoleophilia; order Solirubrobacterales; family 70-9; genus VAYN01. Next base: position 279 of record JAFDWG010000024.1, read on the forward strand.
CGATCATCTGGTAATGGGTCGTGAACAGCTCGACCCGGTGTCCGTCCGGATCGCGCATGTACACGTACTGAGCGTGACCGGGACCGTGGCGACCGGGACCGCGCTCGACCATCGGGCCGAAGCCCGCCTCGCCGGCCGCGTCGCAGGCCCGGAGGAGGGTCTGGGCATCGATCGTGGTGTAGGCGACATGGTGCAGTCGCGGTCCGTCGCCCTGGAAGAGCACGAGGTCGTGGGGATTGCCCTTGCGCTGAAGGAAGACGGCGATCATCTCCTCGCTCCCGTCCACCAGGTACTCGGAGATGCGAAAGCCGAGCGCGACGTAGAACTCGCAGGTCTTCCGCACCGAGGGAGTCAGCAGCTGGAAGTGGTCGAGACGTTGTCCCGCTCCCCCCCGGAACAGGCGGAAACTGGTGATGTGGCGAGGTTCAACCTCCATCCGCGCGCAGAACTCCAGCGGCACGCCGGCCGGATCGCGGCAGCGCAGGGTGCGCCCCTGGTGGTCAGGCTCGACCCACTGGACCTCGCCACCGAGTCTTCTCAGGGTTCCGGCGAGCGCATCCAGATGGTCGTCGTCGAAGACCCGAAACCCGAGGCCCGCGCACTCCCGTGCGCGGTCGGCCTGCCGGAGCACGAGACTGTGATGCGCTGCCTCCTCCAATCCGCGGAGATAGGCGACATCGCCCTCCCTCGCGGTGACCACGAGCCCGATCACGTCGCGGTAGAAGCGGATGCTCTCCTCGACGTCCTCGACCGTCAGCTCGACGTGGCTCGCCCGGGTGATCGTGAAGGGGAGGCGGTGGTCCGTCTCTGGAAGAGGCACCGGCCCTATGCCGCCGCCCCGGCCTTGGCCTCGCCCGCTGCCGCGCCGATCCCGGCACAGCGGGCGAAGGCCTCGAGCTCGCGCGGGATGTCGGGTCCCATCGGACCGTAGAGGACACCCTGCACGCCACTGGCCGCGATCTGTGACAGCGCCGCCGCGACCTCGTCGCTGGTGCCGGTGCCGGTCGCGCTCTCGATCAGGGCGGGCGTGATCAGCGGCCGCTCGGCCTCGGTGACTTCGATCAGGTGGCCGCGATGGGTCTCGAGGTGCCGCGCGCCCTCCGGGAAGGACGCGAGGTGCGCTTCGTACGCTTTCGCCTCCGCGGTCCCGCCGACGAGGCCTTGGACCCCGATGTGCAGCTGGAACGCTGCCGCCGGCCCGGTGGCGTCGATCACCCGATCGCAATCGAGCGCCTCACCCTTGTCGAGCACGGTCCCGAAGTAGGTGACCAGCGCCTTGTCCATCGAGGCGGCCCCGGTGTTGGCCGAATGGTGGTCGAGGTTGGTGACCATCCCGTCGGCTGCGCGAGCCGCCACCGCATAGCCCTTGGGCCCGTGGGCGGCGACCCGGATCGGCACCTCGGCCGGGATCCGTACGCCGCTCAGGTCCCCGTGACGCAGACCGATGGTCGCGCCGCCCCATTCGACGTCTTCGCCCCGCAACAGACTGCGAAGTCCGTTCACGTAGTCCTCGACCTCAGCCCAACGGAGGGGTCCCTCGCCGAGCATCAGCTGGCTGGTGAACCCCGAGCCGACGACAACCTCGGTCCTTCCCGGCGCCAAGGTCGCGAGAGTGGCCACCGCGCCGGCGTTGGCGATCAGATGGCGCAGGCGCGGCGTGATCACGGACACGCCGATCTTGATCGTCGAGGTCCGCTCGGCGGCTCGCGCCAAGGTCATCCACGCATCGGCGAGGAAGGACGGGGAGTCGTATACGTACGCATACTCATACCCGAGGCCCTCGGCCACGGCGATGTGGTCAGGCGTGTCGATGGTCGGCGGAAATATGCAACCGATGTTCATTTCTCTCCTCACTCGTTGCGGGCCTTCCCGGGGCCGCCCCCGACCCTTTCATGGTCTCGTCGAGAGGTAGAAGTCGCGCATGCCGCTGAGCGGAACGTCCCCCTGGACGGGATCGCCGGCCTGTCTCTCATCGCCGCAGGGCGTCGAGCAGCCGCCGGGTCTCGGCAGACGGCTCGAGACCGGCTTCGTTCATGGCCCGCTCGCAACCGCGGAACGCCGCGAGCAGGGCTACCTCGGATCCGCGCGCGGCGGCCACCCGCATCAGTAGGCGCCACGGCCGCTCCAGGTAAGGATCGCGAGCGGTCACCTCCCGCAGCGCCCGTTCGGCAAGATCGAAGCGGCTCTCTTCGAAGGCGGCTACGGCCATCGCCGATTGGGCGTCGGTCCGCTGGGCCTCGAGCCAGGCGCGACGCTCGTCGATCCAGGTTCCCTCCAGGCCGTCGAGGTAGGCGCCACGCTCATATCCCGCCAGCGCTCGCTCGGTCGCGGCGATCCGCTCGCCGCCGGTCAGCATCGCGGCGTGGTCGACTTCCGCCAGGACCTGACGAGAGGCGGCGGCGAAGGCCTCCGGCTGCTCCAGCTGAAGCCACTCGCCGTCGGAGGTCAGCCTTAGATCCTCGGGCAGCAGGCGGCGCAGTCCGTGGACCACCTGGCGCAGGTAGGCGCCTGCCGAATCCCCCGCGTGGCCGTCGAAGAGGTTGGTCAGCAGGTCCTTGCGCCGCGCCCGGCCGCCCGCCTCGATCAGGTAGCCGAGCAGCGCGTACGACTTGTTGAGTCGCACTCGGCACTGCTCGCCGTCGACGACCAGGTAGGGCGGACCGAAGTCCTGGAGAAGGACCCGTGCCGACGCCTGGGCGCGCGGATGTACGAGGCCGGCCACCGAACGCGAGAGCTCATGCCAGGGCCCGTCGCTCTCTGCCACGGCGTCCATCTGGCGGGCGAGCACCCCCGGTACGTCGCGCAGCGCTCCGACCAGGAGGTGACGCGAGCCGAGGCGATCGGCAGCCTGCAAACCGTGGGTCGCGGCCTCGTCGGCCCCCGCCTCGTCGCCGAGCCGCCATCGTGCCTCGGACAGATAGACGGCGGCGGCGGGCAGCTCGAGGATGCGGTCGGCGGCGCGCATCCGGTCGTAGGCCGCCGCCAACGAGCGGGCGGCCTCGGCGTCGCGACCCTGCTGGAGCCTGGCGAAGCCCTGCCACAGGTCGAACTGCTCGGCCAGGTACCCGTACTCGCGCAGCGGGCCGATCGCGGCCGCGTCCTCGAGGATCGCCAGCGCGGTTGTCGGGTCGCGGCTCAGCTTCAGCTCGATTTTCGCCTCCAACAGCCGCAAGACGATCTGGAAGACGAAGGACCCGGAACGGGAGACTCGGTCGCGACCCCGGGCGAGGGCCCTGCGCGCCCCCTCCTCGTCACCGATGTCGATCATAAGTTCGGTCGCCAGGGTTCCTTCGAAGCGAAGGTTCGAGAGGTGGGTCGCCGGCGATTCGAGCAGCTCTTGGGTGAGGCGGAGCTCGCCGAGAGCCCGCAGGGCGGCCGCTCGCTCGGTCGCCACCGGTGTCCAGACCGAGGCCGGCGCGTCGCGCACTTCACGCAGACGCCCACGGACGTACGCGATCCGCAACACGAGCACGTCGAGCGGCCCACCGGTCACCGCCGGAAGTCGGGTCGGCGGCTCGTCATCGACCAGCGAGAACAGGTAGCGGATCGGCTCGCCGAGTCCGGTCTCCGGGGTCTCGGCGAGCAGAGCGCGGGCGTCGTCCAGGCGGCCCACGTGCCAATAGCACCACGCGGCCAGTGCTTTCTGGTCGGGATCGAGCTCGTCTGCCGTGCCCTCCGCTGCGAGCCGTCGCATCCGATCGGCGGCCTCGACGCCGCGTCCGAACTCCTCGACGGTCGTGGCGATGCTCAGTTGGGCGGCGAGCACGACCGGGTGTGCCCCGACGCCGGCCTCCTCGAAGCGGGCCAGCCACCGCTCCGCCAGCTTCAGGTCACGGCGGCTGATGACCACGTCGAAAGCCCGGTCCGCCAGCTCGACGGCGGCCGCCGGGCGATCGAGCGCGAACAGCTCCTCGATCGCCTCCTCGTGGCGTCCGGCCTTGGCGAGCAGCTCGGCGTGACGAAGCCGTATGGCGGCGACCTTCTCCGGCTCGCGCTCCTCGAGCAGGTTGCGGAGATGTTCGCGGAAGCGAGGGTGGCACCGCATCACCGTCCCGTCGTCCCTCCACGAGGCCGGCAGGTGGGCCTCGCGTAGCCGTCCCAGCATCTCGCCCGCGTTGGCCAGGCCGAGTGCCTCGGCTGCCTCCCGGTCGACCTCGTCCAACACCGACGTGATCACCAGGAAGTCCCGCTCCGCCGCATCCAACTGCTCAAGGATCTGCACCGCGAGGTAGCCGGCCAGGGGATCGCGCTCGCCTCCCGAGCCGGCGACGTGGTCGCGCGAGCGCCAGGCTTCGAACAGCACCCCGGCCACCCAGCCGCCGACCGAGACGACGACGCTGTTCGCGTCGACGGACTCACCGCCGTGCAGCCGCAGTGCCGCCTCCGCCTCCTCGGTCGTGAAGGCCAGTACTTGTTCATCGAGCCGGCCCACCTCGTCCAGGCCGATCCTCGAGAGGGCGTCGAAGTGGACACGCCGTCGCCCGATCAGGACGAAGCGGACATCGGGCCCGGTGTAGCGGATCAGGCTCGACAGGACCGCGCGCGCGTCGGGCGAGTGCACCAGGCGCTCGACCTCGTCGATCACCACGATCATCCGCCGATCCCCGATCCGTTGCGCGAGGAAGGACGCGGCCTCGGCCTGCGTGAGGCCGCGTCCCAGGGCCTGCCCGGCGGGGCTGCCGATCGCCGGGATGGCGCGCCGCACGGTGGCCTCGAGATAGGTCAGCAGACGGCCGGCCGCGGCGTCGGTGTCATCGAGCGTGAGCCAGGCGATCGGGGCGTCCAAGGAGGTCGTCGCGCTGGCCACCGTGGTGGTCTTGCCGGAGCCGGCCGTCGCCGTGATGTCGACGACCCGATGGTCGGCGATCAGACGAGACAGCTCGGCGACCAGGCGGGGTCGAGCCACGAGGCGCTCCGGGGGTACCGGAGGCACGCACTTCGCTTTCACGATCGCTGAGCTCGTCACATCTCCCTCTCCCTGGCCACGGCGGTGCCGTTCCCAAGCCAGTTTCGCCGATGCTAACGCTTGGCTGGAAGGATCTTGCCATGCGCGCCGAGCCGGGTTTATCGGTTGCCGACCGCCTCTTCGCGGTCATCGAATCCTGCGCTCAGAGCCCGCGGGGGCTGAGTCTGGTCGACCTGGCCGAGAGGACCGGGCTGCCGAAGACCACGCTGCATCGGAGCTGCTGGAAACTGGTCGAGCTGGGCATGCTCGAGCATGGCCCCGACGGTTTCCGCGTCGGTACCAAGATGTTCGCCCTCGGCTGCATGAATCCCGAGTTGCGGCGCTTGCGGGTTCTGGCGATGCCCTACATGCACGAGCTGGTCGCCGCGACGGGCCGGGTCGTCAACCTCGCGGTGCTCTCCGACCGACGTGCCCTGCTGGTCGACGAGGTGTTCGGGACCGTGGCGCCGGCGATGCCGAAGATGATGGGGGCCGGCATGCCGCTGCACGCGACCGCGATCGGCAAGGCACTGCTTCTGGGTCGGCCGGCGGAGGAGATCGATGCCGCGATCGGGACCACCATGTTGCGCCCCTACACCAAGCACACGATCGTCCGGCCGGACCAGTTCCGCGAGCATCTGCGCACCGCTGCCGCCGCGGGAGTGGTCTTCTCGCGCAACGAGTGGCGTCTCGGTACCTCGGGCCTGGGCGTGCCGATCCTGCGTGACGGCACCGTGGCCGCCGCACTGGCGCTGATCGGTCCCTTCGACGAACGCGAGCTGCGGGCCCTGGTGGCACCGCTGCGTCAGGTCGCGCTTCATTTCGAAGAGGGCATCTCGCGCCGCCTCGTCGCTGCCTGATCTCGCGGTAGCCACTGTTCCGGTCTGCGGAACAAGAAGATTGCCGCGCGACATCAGCGCGACAAACATGAGCGTCGACGGTCCCGCAACGAGGACGCGTCGACAGAGGAGAGAGATGACTACGAACGCTTCCAAGACGAATCCGATCGCGATGCTGGCCGATGCCCTGGGAGAGCTGACCGCGCACGACGTCTCGCCGGTTCTGAGCTCCGACCTGCCGATGTGGTTCATGTACGAGGCTCCTCAGATCGAGCCGCTCTTCGGTCACGCCGAGAAAGGCGCGGCGGCCAACCGCCTGACGATCGCCGAGCACACCGGCACCCACGTCGATGCACCCTTCCACTTCGATCCCGACGGCCTGACCGCGGACCGGATACCGGTCGAGTCGATGCTGCTGCGACCTTTCAAGAAGTTCGACCTGAGCGCCGACGAGCATCAGCCCGGCGACATCGTCGGCCTCGAGCACCTGCGCGCGGCCGAAGCACGTGGTGGGTTCGACCTCGGGGAGGGCGACGTCGCGGTGCTCGAGCTCGGGTGGGACCGCTACCTGCCGGGCGGCGCGCAGGAGCGCGCGCCGGAGTGGTGGGGGCGCAATCAGCCCGGCCTCTCGGAGGACGCCTGCCGGTACCTGGCCGACACCGGGGTCTCGACCGTCGCCTGCGACACCGCCGCCTGCGACATCGCCGTCGTCGACGGTGAGTTCCTCAGCGCCCACGGCCACACCCACTACTTCCTGCCGCGGGGAATCCTCATCGTCGAGGGACTGACGGGGCTCGGCGGCATCCCGGCCACCGGCCTGTTCCTGGCCTTGCCGCTGAAGATCGCGGGTGGAACCGGTTCGCCGGTGCGGGTCGTGCTCCTCACCGAATGACAGCTACGCAGTGAAGAAAGGACCACATGAGACTTATCTCCTACCGTAAGGACGGCGCCGATAGGATCGGTGTCCGGGTCGAGGACGGGGTCGTCGACCTCGCAGCGGCGCAGGCGGCCCGCGGCGGAGATCCCCTCCCGACCGAGATGCCGGCCTTCTTGGGCCTCGGTGACGAGGGCCTCGCCGAGGCGGCCGCGGCACGCGACTTCGCGGCGGGCCGGGGAGATCTTCTGGCCGACGACTACGAGCTTCTCCCGGTCGTACCGCGACCGCCGAAGACCATCTGCGTCGCCCGCAATTACGGTGCCCACGCCAAAGAGGCGAATCTCGACATCCTCGAGCATCCCAACCTGTTCATCCGCTTTCCGCAGTCCTTGATCGCCGCCGGAGCGCCGATCCTCGTCCCTGAGGTCTCGCACAAGGTCGACTGGGAGGCGGAGCTCGCGGTGGTGATCGGCCGTGCCGGAAAACACGTCTCCCAGGAGGACGCCCTCGACCTCGTCGCCGGTTACACCCTCTTCAACGACGTCAGCGTCAGGGACTGGCAGCTGCGGCTGAAAGGCGGACAGTTCGGAGCGGGCAAGAACTTCGACGGCTCCGGGCCGCTCGGGCCCGACCTGGTCACCAAGGACGAGGTCGGCGACCCCTCGGATCTGTCGATCGGCCTCAGCGTGAACGGTGTCGCGAAGCAGGAGAGCTCGACCGCCGAGATGATCTTCTCGGTACCTGTCCTGATCGAGTTCATCACCAAGTTCACGACGCTTGAGCCCGGCGACGTGATCGCGACCGGAACTCCGTCCGGCGTCGGCCATTTCCGCGAACCGCCCGAGTACCTCCAGGCGGGCGATGTGGTCGAGGTGGAGATCGAGCGGATCGGGAAGCTGTCCAATCCGGTGGTCGCGGAGGCGAAGGTCACCGGCCGGGAGGCGTACGCGGCATGATCCCGCGGCCGCGACGCATCGGACACGTCGGCCTGGTCGCCCGCGACCTGGAGCGGATGGTGCGGTTCTACTGCGAGGTGATCGGGATGCAGGTGTCCGACCGCATGTCGTTCCCCGAGACCTCGCCGATCCGCGACGGCGTCTGGCTGCGGATCGGGACCGACCACCACGTGCTCTCGATGTTCGACCTTCGCGACGGGGCCGAGGCTCCGACGGCCCAGGACTCCTATCCCCTGCCGTCGCATGGCCTCCACCACATGGCTTTCGAGATGGCCAGCTTCGAAGACCTCCGCCGGGCGGCGCGGGTGGTCCGCGAGCAGCAGATCCCGCTGCAGGGCATGCGGACCGGTGGCCCGGGCTGTCAGCTCCGTCTTTACCTCTGGGATCCGGAAGGGAACATCATCGAGCTCTACTGGGCCCTCGACCAGATCGGCTGGGACGGGCGCGCCAGGCCCTATCCGCCGGTCGAGACGATCAACCTCGAGTCGGTCGACGTCGACAGCTGGTTGGAGTGGAAGGGAGCCGAGTTCGCTTCGGCCCCGCTCGGCGCGCCCGCGGGTCGAGCCTGATGCCCGAATCGCTCTACGAGCAGGGGTTGGCGAAGCGACGCCAGGTGATCGGCGACGAGTACGTCGCCCGGGTGCTGGAGCAGATCGACGACTTCGACCGTGATTGGCAACGACTGCTCACGGAGTACTGCTGGGGTGAGGTGTGGGGGGGCGAGGCGCTGGGCGATCGCCAGCGCAGCCTCAACAACCTTTGCCTGCTCGCCGCCACCGGCCGCGGTCAGGAGTTCGAGACGCATTTTCGCGGGGCCCTTCGTAACGGCTGCACGCTCGCCGAACTGAAGGAGACGCTCAAGCAGATCGCCGTCTACGTCGGCGTGCCGGCGGGGGTCGAGTGCTTTCGCGTCGCGAAGCGGGTGCTGGCCGAGCCGGCCATCGCCCAGGGGTTGCAACAAGGGAACGAACGGGCGTCCGTGGATGCGAACGGGCCGACGGGATGACAAGGAGAAGGAGAGACATGAAGGGTCGAAACAGCCTGGTGGCAGTCGGCGGAATTGTCTGTGTGCTGGTGCTCGGGATGCTTCTCGGTGCCTGCGGCGGCGGGGGGAGCAGTAGCTCGTCGGGATCGACGAGCGAATCGGAAGCCTCGGAAACCGGGCAGGCGTCGACCGAAGGGTCCGGCGAAGGCTCCGCTTCGGGCGAAAGCTCCGGGGTGAGCAGCGCGGCGTTCGAAGAATTCTCCGCGCCGATCAAATGGCCCGGTCCGAACACGCCGGTGACTCCGCCGCCCGGCAAATCGATCACCGTGATCATCTGCGGCTCGCAGGGCATCACCTGCGTGCGCGTCGGCGAAGGGGTGGAAGCGGCCGGCGCGGCCGTCGGTTACAAGGTCAAGGTCGTCGACGGCCAGAGCAACCCGACCGTCTGGAATCAGGCGGTCCAGGGTGCGATCGCCGAAAAGGCCGACGGGATCGTGCTCGCCGCCGTGCCACCGGCGCTGGTCTCGGGTGCGCTCGAAAAGGCAAGCGCCTCGGGCATCAAGGTCGCCGCGGCGCTGAGCGTGCTCGGGCCGCCGGTCGACGTCAAGGTGGAACTGGACCGCAAAGCGATAGCCGCGGCGAATTCAGCCTGGATCGCCAAGGACTCGGGCGGTAACGCCAAGGTGCTGGTGGTCCGCGACGACGAGTTCCCGGAAACGAAGGTCACCTCTGACGCCTACAAGCCGGACCTGGAAGCCGAATGCTCCGGCTGCACGGTCGAAGACGAAGTCGAATTCACCTTGGCCCTCGCCTCGCAGAGGCTGGCCGGTGAGGTCACCCAGGCGCTCAAACAGCATCCGGAAATCAACTACATCGTCCAGCCCTTCGACACGATCACGACGTTCGTCAAGCAGGGCATCATCCAAGCCGGGAAGTCAGGGCAGGTGAAGATCGTCGGGCTCGGCGCCGATCCCCCATCGTTCGAAGCCCTCGCCGAAGGCACCATGGCCCAATCGCTGGGCACCCCCGCTCAGTGGATGGGATGGGATGCGGTCGACGGCCTGATCCGCACGTTCGCGGGCAAGCCGGTGCCGAAGCTGAACAAGGAAACGCAGTCCAACTACGAAGTGCCGGAACGGTTCGTGACCGCGGAAACGCCGGAACCAGGCCCGAGTGGATGGCCTGACTTCGACTACCAATCCCACTTCGAAGAACTGTGGGGCAAGTGAGCGAGGCGGTCACTCCTCTGATCGAGGCCCGCGGCGTCGCGAAGCGGTTCGGCGGCGCCGTGGCCCTCGCGGGGGTCGACTTCGAGTTGCGGCCGGGCGAGATCCATGCCCTGCTCGGCGAGAACGGTGCCGGGAAGTCGACGCTGATCAAGATCATGGCGGGCGTCGTCGCCCGGGACGCGGGTGAGATCCGCGTCTCGGGCAGGCCGCTCACGGCCGCCCATGGGGCCGCTGAGTGCGCGGCGGCCGGCCTTGCCTTCGTCCACCAGGACCTCGGCCTCGTCGATCATCTCGACGTCGCCGAGAACATCGCGCTCGTCAGTGGCTATGGACGCCGGCACGGTCTGATCTCCTACCGATCCACCGAGCGCATGGCCGCCGAGGCGCTCGCGGCGCTGGCGATCGAGATCTCTCCGCGGGCGCTGGTCGGGGAGCTCGAACAGGACCAGAAGGTGATGGTGGCGGTGGCGCGCGCCTTCGCTCTCGACGCCCGGGCGATCGTGCTGGACGAGGTCAGCTCCAGCCTGCCGGCGCCGGCCGTGAGGCGCCTTGCACAGGCGCTGACCGCGGCCCGCGGCTCAGGCGTCGGATTCGTCTACGTCACCCACCGCCTGGAGGAGCTGTACGGTCTTGCCGACCGGGCGACGATCCTGCGCGACGGCCGGCGCGTGGCAACCGTCACGGCCGCCGAATTCGACCACGATCGGATCGTCGAGGCGATCATCGGCCGTCAGGGTCTCGAGGAGCTGCAGGACGCCTCGCGGGCAGCACCGCCGGAGCGTGGCTCGGTCCGCCTTCGTGTCCGTGAGCTCCAGGGACCGGGTCTGCATCAACCGGTGAGCTTCGATGTCGCGGCCGGTGAGACCGTCGCCTTCTGTGGGCTCGTCGGCTGCGGCAGCCGTACCCTCGCCGGTCTGCTCGGTGGCGCCGTCAGACCGACCGGGGGAGCCGTCGAGCTTGACGGCCGGCCCTTGCGATTGGGCGATCCGAGCTCACTGCGACGAGCGGGCTGCACTTACGTCCCCGGTGACCGGCAGGCCGAGGGCGGCGTCTACTCACTGACCGTGCGCGAGAACCTGTTCCTGCGCCGCAGGGGCGAGCCCGGCGCCAGGCTGCGGATGCGTCCGCAGGGTCGGGAGCGACGGGTCGCCGAGGAACTGATCGAGCGCTTTCGCGTCCGTCCGTCCAGCTCGGCCGAGGCACCGCTGTGGACGCTGAGCGGCGGCAATCAGCAGAAGGTGATCACCGGGCGAGCGCTCCGCACCGGGCCCCGGATGATCGTCGTCGACGACCCGACCGCCGGCGTCGACGTCGGCTCCCGTGCGCAGATCCACCGGACCCTTCGCGAAGCCGCCGCCGCGGGATCGGTGGTGATCGTCTCGTCGTCCGACTACGAGGAGGTGGTCACCCAGGCCGACCGCATCTTCGTGATGAACCATGGGCGCATCGACGCCGAGCTCGAACGAGAGGGACTGACGCCGGAGCGCCTTGCACAGGCGAGCTACGGAAGCTCAAAGGAGGAAGCATGAACACCACGGGAGGCACCACCCGTCGCCCACAGGGCCTGCCCGCCGCCTCGCCTCCTGAGCCGGAGCCGCATCGCGCCAGGCAGCTGGCCGCCGAGGGGCTGAACCGCTACGGCCTCCTCCTCGTCTTCGCGGTCGTGTTGATCCTCTTCTCGGCGTTGCGCCCGTCGACCTTTCCGACCCTCGGCAACTTCCAGTCGATCAGCTCGACCCAGGGGGTCGTCGCGCTGCTCGCGCTGGCGGCGATGCTCCCACTCGTCGTCGGCCAGTTCGACGTCTCGATCGGTTTCCAGCTCGGCCTCTCGCAGACCCTCTGCGCCGGATTGATCATCAAGAGCGGCTGGCCGGTCGGCCTCGCGATCGCGGCCGCCGTGCTGGCCTGCTGCGTGGTCGGGGTCTGCAACGGCCTGTTGGTGACGCGGTTGCGCCTGCCCTCCTTCATCGCCACGCTCGGCGTCGGCACCGTCGTCCTCGGTCTCACCCAGCTGTACGGGAGCGACGAAACGATCAGCGGCGTGCTGCCGTCCTGGTTCACCGGCCTGGGGCGCAACTATGTCGCCGAGGTCCCGCTCCCGTTCATCTACGTGCTCGCCGCCGCGGCGGTCCTCTGGATCGCCTTCGAGTACACCGCCTGGGGACGGGAAAGCTTGGCGACGGGAGGCAACCCGAAGGCGGCACTTTTGGCCGGCGTCCGCACGGATCGCCTGACCTTCCAATGCTTCGTGGCGGCCGGACTGCTGAGCGGCCTGGCCGGAGTCCTTTCGGTGACCATCCTCGGCGCCTCGGCGCCGACCGTCGGTCTGGGCGAACTTCTCCCCGCCTACGCGGCCGCCTTCCTCGGTGCAACCGCGATCCGGCCGGGCCGGTTCAACGCGATCGGGACGGTCGTCGCCGTCTACCTGCTGGCCACCGGGATCACCGGCCTGCAGATGCTCGGCGCCGAATATTACGTTCAGCAGTTGTTCAACGGGGGGGCGTTGCTGATCGCCCTGACGCTATCTTCGCTGGCCGCGGGCCGCTCCCGTGCGGCGGCCTGATGGAGCCGGATATGGGTCATGGGAAGAGCAGTGCCGTCGCCACCGCCGCCCGGGCCGGAGCGGCCGTTCGTCGCGGCGTGGGACCGACCGACGACGGCCGGATCTCGCTGGAGAGCCTGGTCGCCGATCCGTATCCCCACTACCGGGAGCTTCGTGACGCAGGGGTCGTCTGGGTCGAGGCGCTGGAACGGTGGATGGTCACCCGCTGGGATGACGTCGGCGCCGTGGAGGTCGCCCGCGAGGCTTTCTCGGCGACCGAGCCCGACTCGTTGCTGACGCGGACGATCGGCCACCAGATGCTGCGCGAGGACGGCGAGGCGCACAAGCGCCTGCGGTCGGCCGCGGCGGGGCCGCTGCAGCGGCCGGCCATCGAGGCGCGGGAACCGGTCCTGCGGAGGATCGCCGAGGAGCTGATCGACGGGTTCGTGGATCGCGGGTGCGTCGACCTGATCGCCGAGTTCGCGGTGCCGTTCGCGGCACGCTGCCTGATCGAGGTGTTGGGGGTCGATGCCTCGCCACGGGACATCGCCCGCTGGTCGACGGCGATCATGAACGGGGCGGGCAACTACGCCGATGACCCCGCCGTCTGGAGCGCCTCGCTGGCGACCGTTGCCGAGATCGACGCCGTCGTCGACGCTGCTCTGTCCGGTGGCGGCCCCCCTCCCGGCTCGATCATCGCGGCGATGGCGGCCAAGGAGGGTCAAGGGCGCGCGCTCTCCCGCGAGGAGATCTACGCCAATACCAAGGTGATGGTGGGCGGCGGCTACAACGAGCCGCGCGACGCGGTCGGCACCGCGGTCATGTACCTGCTCTCGCATCCCGACCAGCTGGCCGACGTGCTCGCCGATCCCTCTCTGTGGCCGCGGGTGGTGGAGGAGGCGGTGCGCATGGTGGCGCCGATCGGGGTGGTCCCGCGGGTCGCCAAGCGCCCGATCCGACTCGCCGACACGGACCTCGAACCGGGAGCCCGCCTGCTCGTCAATTTCGCCGCGGCCAACCGGGACGAGCGCCAGTGGGAACGTCCGGATGACTTCGACGTGCACCGACCCAAGGCCCGCAACGTCGCCTTCGGCGTCGGTCACCACTTCTGCCTCGGGGTCTGGATGGCCCGCCTGCAGGTCGGCGCCGTCTCCCTGCCTGCCTTGTTCGACCGGTTGCCCGGTCTGCAGTTGGACCTCGATCGTCCTCCGGTGGTGCGTGGCTGGGTCTTCCGGGGCCCGACCGAGCTCTGGGTGCGGTGGTGAGCGAACACGACCTGCTCGTGATCGGGCTCGGCCCGGTCGGGGCGACCGCTGCCAACCTCGCCGGCGCCCTCGGTCTCGATTGCGTCGGAGTCGATCTCGCACCGAGCGTCTTCGGCCTCCCGCGCGCGATCCATTTCGACGCCGAGATCATGCGCATCTTTCAGGCGATCGGACTGGCCGAGGAGGTCTCGGCGATCTGCCGTCCCGGCAGCGGTTCCCTGCACCTAGGCGCCGACGGCGAGCCGATCCGGGACTTCAGGGTGGAGCCGACGCCGGGGGACCTGGGCTGGTTCCCCCATTACATGTTCTTCCAGCCGCAACTCGACCAGCTGCTCCGTGAAGGGGCCGAGCGCCGGTCCAGCGTACGGTTGGAGCTCGGGTGGCGCTGCGAGTCCGTCGTCGAGGACGACTCCGGCGTCGTCGCCCTGCTTCGCGACCATGAGGGAGCCGAAAGGCAGCTCCAAGCCCGTTACGTTCTTGCCTGCGATGGTGCGAGCAGCACCATCCGGCGCGCGTCCGGCATCGATCTCCACGACCTCGGCTTCGAGGAGGACTGGATCGTCGTCGACATGCTCGTCCCCTCGGCCGACCTCGGGCCCGACTACATGCTCACCAGCTGCAATCCGGACCGGCCGCTGGTCTACGTCCCCGGCCCGGGGAACCACCGGCGCTGGGAGTTCATGGTGCTTCCCGGCGAGGATCCGGCGGAGTTGTCCGAGCAGTCGCGGATGCGGGAGATCATCGAGCCGTCGGCGCCCTGGCTGGGCGCCGCGGAGGTGCTCCGCAGCGCCGTCTACACCTTCCACGGCCTGGTCGCCCGTTCATGGCGCCACGGCTCTGTGTTCCTGGCCGGGGACGCCGCTCACCAAACCCCTCCCTTCTACGCCCAGGGCATGTGCCACGGCATCCGGGACGTGGACAACCTCCTCTGGAAGCTGGCCTTGGTGCTTCGCGGCGAAGCCGCCCCCGGTTTGCTCGAGAGCTACGAGGCCGAGCGGGTTCCGCACGTCGGCGCCATCGTCGAGGCAGCGGTGGCCAACGGACGCTATATCTGCATGGTCGACCGCGAACAGGCTCGGCGCCGGGACGCCTTCTATCGGGAGAAGATGCGAGCCGGGACCGACGTGGGCTCGTTCCGCGGCGTGATCCCCGCCCTCGAGGCAGGTCTGATCGACCATGAGAGTCCGGCCGATTCCGGTGTCGGCAAGCTCTTCCCACAACCGACGGTGCGCGGTGCGGACGGTCGGGAAGAGCTGCTGGACGAGTTTCTCGGCCCCGCGTTCGCGATCGTCACCCGCGACCGATCGGCCACTCAGCTCGGCGAGTGGCTGGTCGACGAGGTCGGCGGATCCGTTCTGCTGATCTCGGCGTCGGACGACCCACACCGCTTCGTCCGCAACGTCAGCGACGAGTCGGGCCTCCTCGAATCCTGGTTCGACCGCACGGGCTCGGACTGGTGCGTCGTTCGTCCCGATCGGTACGTTTTCAGCTCGGGCAAGGGCAGCGAGGACCTGCGGCGCACTCTCCTCGATCTGCGGCGAGGTTTGGAAGGCAGGCGCGCCGCCACGGTCGGCTAGGTTCGACTGCGCGGCCGGGGGCGGGTCGGAGTAACCGAGACCGGCTTCGCGCGGCAGCTCCCCGAACGCCTCCAGCCACCGTTTCTCGTCGTCGCCATGCTACCCCAAGTAGTCGAGGCCGAGCGCCCACTGCACGATCAGGTCCTCGGAATTCGCCGGCTTGCCCTGGGCGATCAGGTACCTGCGGTCGATGCCAGGGACTACCCGCCATCCGGGCCGAAGACATAGATCTCGACCAGGTCCGCAAGGTTGTCCAGCATCTCGTCCCAACCCATCCGCTCGGGGAAGCGCGTCTCGAAAGCTTCGGCGGTCCATCGCGCCGACGCGCTGACGATCATCCGGTAGGCGAAGTCGATCCGCCGCTCGGGGTCCGATCCACCGATCTCGTCGCGGTGGGTGAGGAGCGCCGCGCGGAAGGCGGTCGCCTGGCGACCCGCCACCTGGCCGGCCTGTGCGAAGACCTGGTCGTCACCCGGCGTCTGCAGGCGACGCGCCATCATCGCCCGCATCAGCGGGGCTTCCTCCCGCCACGTGCGCGACAGGCCGTCGATCAGCTCGGCGATCATGACGCGGCGGTCGACCTCGCTCCAGTCCCGCGCATCCCAGGCGGCCAGCGACTTCTCGGGGTCGTCCTGGCGGACCCCTTCGAGGACGGCGATCAGGAGATCCTCCTTGGTCGCGAAGCGCCGGTAGATCGTCCCCACCGAGACGCCGGCGCGCCGGCTCACCGCGGGCACCGAGAACGCGCCGCCGCCCGACTCGACGAAGACCTCTTTCGCCGCCGCCAGCACCCGGGCCAGCGTCTCGCGGCTCCGCGTCTGGCGGGGCGGGGAGGGAGGAGACATGGACCGGGATCGTACCTTCGGATCAGCCTGTATTCAGAACGCATTTCTGTTGACAGAATTTGGCAAAATGTATACGGTCTCTACACATTTAGCGGGATGTCCGCTCTGGGAAATGGAGGAGTGATGAAGCGAAGGTTGATCGCGAGCATCGGGCTCGCGTTGCTGGTAGCCGTGGGAATCACCTCGAAGGCGTCGGCGGCGGCGACCGGCGCCCTGCCGAAGCTCCCGTCGTTCAAGCTGCAGATGGAAGTGAAGTCCGGCACGCGCCTCGCACCGGGCCTCACGTTCATCGACCCGCATCAGCTGACGCAGGACCTCATCGGCGGCCCCGAGATCGTCGACGACCAGGGGCGGGTCGTCTGGTACCACCCCCTGCCGCAGGGGGTGTCTGCCTCGAACTTCCAGGTGCAGACCTACGAAGGCGAACCCGTCCTCACCTGGTGGCAGGGGACCACCGGCAACCCGGCTTTCGGCGCGGTCGCCCCTGGTATCGGCCAGGGCGAAGACGTGATCATGAATTCGAGCTACAAGATCATCGCGGTGATCAAGACCGACGACGGCATCAAGCCGGACTCACATGAGTTCCAGTTGACGCCCGACGGCAACGCCCTGGTTTCCGGTTACAACCTGGTGCCCGGCGTGAACCTGACCAGCGTCGGCGGCCCTGCCAACGGGACCGTGGTCGATTCGGTGGTCCGCGAGATCGACGTGAAGACGGGGAAGGTGCTTCTGGACTGGAGCGCCCTGGCGCACGTGCCGATCACCGACAGCCACGCGCTACCCGTCTTCGGTGCCTCGCCGTGGGATTTCTTCCACGTGAACTCGGTCAGTGAAACCCCCGACGGCAACCTGCTGATCTCCTCACGGCACATGTGGGCGCTCTATGAAGTGAACCCCCAGACGGGCGCGATCGTCTCGACGATCGGGGGCAAAGAGAGCAACTACACCTTCGCTCCGGGGGCCGCGTTCGCGTGGCAGCACGATCCGCGGTTCGTCAGCGACGACGAAATCTCCGTGTTCGACAACGAGGAAGGACTTCCGTACGGCCGCGTGCTTCCGTACTCGAGGGCGCTCTGGCTTCACCTCGACCGAGCGAATCACACGGTCAGCGTCACCCGCGAAATCCGCCAGCCGAGCGATCAGATCGAGAGCGGCTCGCAGGGCAGCGTGCAGACGCTGAGCGGCGGCCGCGCCTTGGTCGGCTGGGGGGCGGTCGGGACCTTCGCCGAATACAACCGCGCCGGCAACATCCTGCGGGAGGGGACGCTGCCCGAAGCGGGGACGACCCAGCTGCCGAACGGGATGACCGTGCCCAACAACTGGCAGACCTACCGGGTGTTCAAGGAGCGTTGGAAGGGCACCCCGGCCGCCCGTCCGGTGCTGTCGGTGGCGCGTAAGGGCGGCGGCTGGTCCGTCTCGGCGGCCTGGAACGGAGGCACCGGGATCGCCCGCTGGAAGGTCCTGGCCGGTCCCGAACGGAGCGCCCTCACCGCGGTGAAGGTGAAGTCCTGGAAGGGGTTGATCACCACCTTCGGCGTCAAGGATTCGACGGCACGCTTCATGCAGGTCGTCGCGATTGCCGAAGACGGCCGCACGCTGGCGAGCTCGAAGGTGCTGGCCCTGGGCAAGGGCTGAGCGAGCTGCCGGAGCACCTACATACAGAATTCCTTTCTGTGTGTAGGTGCTAAGGTGGCGCCCATGGGAGAGAGGACGCGCTCGGACGCGCGGTCGGCCGGTCCGGCGACCGGTGCGCCGCGATCCGCGATCGATCTGCACGCGGATCCGACCCTGCTCGATCCCTATCCGGCCTACGCCGAGCTGCGCGAGCTCGGCGGCGCGGTCTGGATGGAGCGCTACGAGATGTTCGCGATCTCCCGCTACGTCGATGTGGGGGAGACGTTGAAGGACTGGGAGGGCTTCTCCTCGGCCAAGGGCGTCACCTTCAACGAGCGGTTGAACTCGACCTTCGAGGGCGTCCTTCTCCACACCGACCCTCCAGAGCACGAAGAGCTGAAGCGGCTGCTGCGGGCGCCGATGGCGGCAGGCGAACTGCGCGGCCTGGAGGGCGAGCTGGAAGAGGAGGCTGAGGCGGCGGTCGCGCGCGTGGTGGCCGAGCGCAGCTTCGACGCGGTCGCCGACGTCGCCCGGCACCTGCCGTTGACCGTCGTCTCCAAGTACGTCGGCCTGCCCGAGGAGGCCCGGGCGCAGATGCTGGCCTGGGCGGAAGCGGGCTTCAACTGCTTCGGCCCGCTCGACAAGG
>JAFDWG010000250.1 GCA_018268605.1 Actinomycetota bacterium
TCGGCCACGGCCACAGCCTGCCCGGGCCGTGGACGGGACGGCCGTGCTCGCCGCAGACCCTTGCGTCCCTTTCTCGAGCCTCGACTCGCCCTAAGGAACCCGCCGCGACGCCGCCAACCCCGTGGTCGGGGTTTCCGTCGCTTTCGCCGCATCGATCAGGCCCGCGCCCTGGATCGTGCGCGGGTAACCCAATCCACGGGCCGTCGTCTTCAGGCGCTTCGTCACCGCCTGCACCAGGGCCTTGCCCTTCATGTTCTTCGGGATCACGCCTGCGGCCAGCATCAAGGCCACCGTGCCGGAGACGTGCGCCGCCGCCATCGAGGTCCCGGCGTAGTCGGTCGGGATCGTGAACTGGTTGGTCGTCCCGGGTTTCAGCGTCACCTGGTAGATCGGGCGCGAGAGGACAGAGGGGCAGCCCGCGGCGGGCGGGCCGCCGCCGGGGGCGACGACGTCGATCCCCTTGCCCGCCAGGGAGTAGGAGCCGATGCAGCCGCCCTCGGTCGAGCCGCCGACGCCGATCACCCGCGGGCCCGTGGCGGGCTCGGAGACGCAGCTCTTGCTCGTCGCGACGCCGGCGGAGAGGTTGCCGCCGGAGGCGACCGTGACGATGCCCGCGTCGTAGGCTTCGCGCAGCGCTTCGTCGACCTGCGGGACCTTCTCGCCGCAGGCGAAATTGAAGCTCATGTTGATCACCTGCGCGTGGTTGCGGACCGCGAAACGGATGCCTTCGGCGATCCGGTTGGCGTAGCCGACGTTGGCGCTGTTGAGCACGCGGATGGGCATCAGCCGCGCGCCGTAGGCGATGCCGCTGAGGCCGACGCCGTTGTTCGTCTGCTCGGCGATCGTCCCGGCGACGTGGGTGCCGTGCCCGTTCTCGTCGAGCGGCAGCTTGTCGTGGTCGACGAAGTCTTCTCCAGGGAGGAACTGTTCGGCCGAGAAGTCGGGGCTGCGCAGGTAGCGGCCGTTGCCGTAGTCGCGGTAGGCGATGCCGCTGTCGAGGACGGCGACGCGGATGCCCTGCCCGCCGGGGCGGCCGTCGGCGATCAGGTTCGACCACGCCCCGACCACGTCGATCCCACCGGGGGAGATCGGCAGCTTCGGCGTCGAGCTGCCGGTGTAGGGAAGGAAGTCCCACTGCTTTTCCGCCCAGGCGCCGGGCGTCGGAGGCGTGCCCGGAGGCGCTTCCAGGGTCCCCGGATCGTCGGGGTCCCAGGGTTCGAGTTCGGCGGCCGAGGCGGTCGCCGCGTAATTCGGCTCGGCGTACTCGACCCGCGGCTGGGAGCGCAGGGCCCTGGCGGTGGCGAGCACCCCGGCGCTTCGCGGCAGCGAGACCGTGCGGCCGTGCCTTTCGCCTTCGAACTTGACCACCAGCTGGCGCGGCGCGAAGCGGCGCGCGGGGCCGATGCCGGCGGCCGCCGCGGCCTGGCTCGCGGTCGCGCCGAGCAGCACGAGCAAGGCCGCCAAGGCGCCCATCAGGGCGTATCTGTTCCACGTCGAGTGCATGCCGGTCCCCTTCGAACACGCCGCCCCTGCCGAAGTTGTAGGCGGGATACTCCCCGATCGATGCAAGCCCCGGGACACAATTTCCTTGAGCAAGACGAGGACGCCCACGCGCGCGGCATGGAGCTCGCCCTGGCCGAGGCCCGGCGGGCGGAGCAGCACGGCGACGTGCCGATCGGCGCCGCCATCGTGCGCGACGGTGAGGTCCTCGCCGCGGCCGGAAACGAGCGCGAGCTTCGCGGCGACCCCACCGCCCACGCCGAGGTCCTCGCGATCCGCGCCGCCGCCGAGGCTCTCGGCGGCTGGCGCCTCGCCGACACGACCCTCTACGTCACCCTCGAGCCCTGCGCGATGTGCGCGGGCGCGATCGTCCTCGCCCGCATCCCGACCGTGGTCTTCGCCGCCCCCGATCCGAAGGCGGGCGCCGCCGGCAGCGTCCTCGACGTCCTCGCCGAGCCCGCCCTGAACCACCGCCCCCGCGTCATAGCCGGCGTCCGCGCCAACGAGTCCGCCACCCTCCTGCGCAACTTCTTCGCCGCCCGCCGCTGATGGCCGAAGCGAAGAACTGGCTCGGCGTCGTCTCCCGCGACCACGTCCTGCGTGGCGTCGAGAAGGGCATCGCGCAGATCGGTCACGGCAAGAGCACGGGGCTGCGACGGATGAGTGCCGGTGACGGCTTCGTCTACTACTCGCCGCGCGACGCCTATCCGAAAGGGGCCCCGGTGAAGGCGTTCACGGCGA
>JAFDWG010000251.1 GCA_018268605.1 Actinomycetota bacterium
CTGGTCAAGGTCTACGCGGGGAGCGCCCCGTCGACCTCGATCCACCCTTCGCTCTCCTGGATCAACCCGTTCTCGCTCAGCCCGAGCGAGATCTCCGCCGGGATGTTGTTGGCGGTCTTCATCTATTGGGGCTGGGACTCGACCGCGACCGTCAACGAGGAGACCGAGGACCCGAGCGAGGCGCCTGGCAGGGCGACCGTGATCTCGACCCTGATCCTGCTCGGGATCTACGTCGTCGTCGCCTTCGCCGCGCAGGCCTACGCCGGCGTCGACTCCTTGGTCAAGAACCAGGAAGACGTGCTCTCGAGCCTCGGCACCGAGGTCTTCGGCTCACCGCTCGACAAGCTGCTGATCATCGCCGTGCTCACCTCGGCCGCCGCCTCGACCCAGACCACGATCCTGCCAACCGCTCGGACGACGCTCTCGATGGCACGGGCGAAAGCGCTGCCGGGCAGCCTCGGCAAGGTCCACCCGCGTTACTTCACCCCGCACGTCTCGACGATCCTGATGGGGACCCTGTCGATCGTCTGGTACGTCGGGTTGACGATCGTCAGCGAAGACATCCTCTTCGACAGCCTCGCGGCGCTCGGCCTGATGATCGCCTTCTACCTCGGGCTGACCGGATTCGCCACCACGATCTACTACCGGCGCGAGCTGCTGCGCAGCGTCAAGAACTTCTTCTTCATCGGCGTCGGGCCGACGCTGGGCGGGGCGATCCTGTTCTACCTGCTGATCAAGAACGGGATCGAACTGGCCGATCCGGCGAACTCCGAATCGGGCAACTCCTGGCTCGGGATCGGCCCACCGCTGGTGATCGCGGTCGCCTTCGGGATCCTCGGCTTCCTGCTGATGGGGCTGCAATGGCGCAAGGTCCCGGACTTCTTCCGTCGCCGGCCGTCGGTGGTCCCGGCGGGGTTCCTCGAGGGCGAAGCGCCGGCGCCAGGCCCGACCGGAGTGGCCGAGTGATGGGGTCGCTGGTGGTCGGATACGACGGGTCGACCTGCGGCGAAGCGGCCCTCGATGAGGCGCTGCGGCTCGCCCCGGCGCTGGGCGACGACATCACCGTCGTCTTCGGCTATGCGCCGCCCGGCCCCTGGGGCGGCGAGATCGTCGAACATGAGGAGGCGATCGAAGAACTTGGGGAGAAGGTGATGGGGAAGGCACGCGAGCAGGCGACCAAGGCGAATGCCGAGATCGGCCAGGAGCTCCTTCCGAAACGGGCGGTCGAGGCATTGGTCGAGGTCGCCGAACGAAAAGACGCGAGGATGATCGTCGTCGGGAGCTTCGGGGAGCCGCCGCTGAAGGGCGTGCTGCTCGGCGCGACCACGAACAAGCTTCTGCACGTGACCGACAGACCGGTGCTCGTGGTGCCGGCGGAGGAGAGATGACCCGATGACGGGACCAGAGACCAGCACCACCACCGAGCCGGCGGCTCCCGCCACCGACTCCTACAGCGTCGCCCTCCGCAACGTGACCAAGCGGTTCGACACCTTCACGGCCGTCGACGACCTCTCGCTTGACCTCGGCCAAGGCGAATTCTTCACCTTCCTCGGGCCTTCGGGCTGCGGCAAGACGACGACCCTGCGGATGATCGCGGGCTTCGAGCAGCCGACCCAGGGCGAAGTCCTGATCGAGGGCACCGATGTCGCCGGGACGCCGCCCCACAAGCGTCCGACCAACACGGTCTTCCAGAGCTACGCCCTCTTCCCCCACATGAGCGTGGAGAAGAACGTCGCCTTCGGGTTGAAGCGCAAGGGCGTCGGCAAGGACGAGATCGCCGAGCGGGTGGCGGCCGAGCTGCAGCGCGTCGGCCTCGCGCGGGAGGCCAACCGCCGTCCCTCCCAGCTCTCGGGCGGGATGCAGCAGCGGGTGGCACTGGCGCGGGCGCTGGTAAACCTGCCGAAGGTGCTACTGCTCGACGAGCCGCTCGGCGCGCTGGACCTGAAACTGCGCAAGGGCCTGCAGATCGAGCTGAAGCAGATCCAGCGCGAGGTCGGGATCACCTTCGTCTACGTCACCCACGACCAGGAGGAGGCGCTGACGATGTCGGACCGGATCGCGGTGATGAACCGCGGCCGGGTCGAGCAGGTCGCGGGCCCCGAGGAGGTCTACGACCGGCCGACCACGAGCTTCGTCGCGGGCTTCATCGGTGTCTCCAACCTGATGCCGGCGAAGGTCTCGGCGCCGGGGA
Source organism: Actinomycetota bacterium (assembly GCA_018268605.1). Lineage (GTDB taxonomy): Bacteria > Actinomycetota > Thermoleophilia > Solirubrobacterales > 70-9 > VAYN01. The sequence goes on from JAFDWG010000251.1 coordinate 2,192, forward strand.
TGGTGAAGCTCGACTC
>JAFDWG010000252.1 GCA_018268605.1 Actinomycetota bacterium
CTGGAGCGCGACCGCTTCGCGATCCTGACCAAGACCCACCACGCGATGGTCGACGGGATCAGCGGCGTCGACATCGGCACGGTGCTCTTCGACCTGGAGCCGGTCCCCGAGCCGGCCGTGGTGGAGGACGACTGGGTGCCGCAGAAGTCCCCCTCGACGGCGGAGCTGGTCGGGCGCGGGCTCGGCGATGCGATCGGACTGCCGATCAAGGCGGCGGAGAAGGCGATCGAGGCGGTCCGCCATCCGGAGGGCGCGGCGCGCAAGGCGGTCGAGGCGCTGGAGGCGGTGAGCACCGTCCTCAGCCAGCTCGCCGACCCGGCGCCGGACGTGCCGCTGAACGTCGAGATCGGGCCCCACCGGCGCTACGTCTGGGCGCGCTCGGAGCTGGCGACCTTCAAGCAGATCAAGGACACCTTCGGCGGCACCGTCAACGACGTGGTCCTGGCGGTCGTCACCGGCTCGATCCGCAACTGGCTGCACAGCCGCGGCGTGCGGACCGAGGGTCTGGAGCTGCGGGCGCTGGTGCCGGTCTCGATCCGCGCCGAGGACGAGCACGGCAACCTCGGCAACCGCATCACGCTGATGCGCGGCCCCCTCCCGGTCTACATCGAGGACCCGGTCCGCCGCCTCAACGTGATCAGCGAGGAGATGGCCGGGCTGAAGGAATCCAAACAGGCGTTGGGCGCCGAAATGATCTCCCGCTTCAACGACTTCGCGCCGCCGACCCTGCTCGCCCAGGCCTCGCGCCTCAACTTCTCCACCCGCCTCTTCAACCTCCTGGTCACCAACGTCCCGGGCCCGCAGATTCCCCTCTACGTGCTGGGACGCGAACTCGAAGAGGTCTTCCCGGTCGCCTTCCTCCCCCAGAACCACGCCCTGGCGATCGCGATCATGAGCTACAACGGCAAGATCGGCTTCGGCCTCCTCGCCGACTACGACTCGATGGAGGACATCAACACCCTCGGCGACGGCATCAACGACGCGCTCGAGGAGCTGCTGGCCGCCGCCGGTGAGAGCGCCGCCGCGGCGTAGTCGGGCGATTCCACAGCTCTTGGTCACGGGACCGGCCGAGGTGTGCCTCTCACGCGCGAACCCTCGGAGAGACACCGCACTCCCTCCCGTCCTGGGCGAGGGCACCCGCAGCTCGGACTGCCGCGCCCGAACGTAGCCGAGCAACCCGCCCGGGTACCCTGTCCGCATGGGCATATTGCTCGTGCTGCTGTTCATCGTCGTGCCGATCGCCGAGCTCTACGTGATCATCCAGGTGGGTGGGCTGATCGGGGTCGGACCGACGCTGCTCCTGCTGCTCCTCGACGCGATCGTCGGCTCCTGGCTGCTGAAACACCAGGGCCGAGCCGCCTGGCGGCGCTTCAACCAGGCGCTCGCGGAGCGACGGATCCCGGGCAAGGAGGTGGCCGATGGCTTCCTCATCCTGCTCGGCGGCGCCCTCCTGATCGCTCCGGGGTTCATCACCGACATCTTCGGCATCCTGTTCTTGATCCCGCCGACCCGGGCCATCGCGCGCCGGATCCTCTTCCGCTTCACGGTCGGACGAGTGGCTGTGGTCGGCGTTCCCGTCGGGGCGGCGATGGGCGGCTTCGGCAGCCGCTCCGGCCCCAAGCGCTCCTACGACTATGACGTCGACGCCGAAGAGGTCCCCGAGGACGTCGACTTCGACCACCGCCTCCCGCCCGCGTCGGATTGAGCTGCCGGCCGCCCGGGGCTAGCCGGCGACCCAGGAACGGGCCTCGGCCTCGTCCTCGGGATCGAAGAGGCGCACGTCGACCGGGATCACCTTCGCCAGGCTCGGAAATAGACGGCGGATGAGGAAGTTGGCCTCGGCGACGACGCCGACGCGGCGCCAGTCCTTGCTGTGCCCGAGATCGAGATCGGGGTCCTTGCGGGCCGCTTCGAAACGGGATTTCAGCGATCCGAGGTCGAACCCCTTCGCTCCAACCAGCAACAGCCTCACCTGACCATCCTGCGCGGCGCCCTTGAGCGCCGGGGCCAGCACCTCGGCGTAATCGGCGTCGGTCATCTCGCCGGAGACCCGGAATCCGATCGTCCCGGCGGGCAGGTCGTCGATTCGGTGGATCACGATTCTCCTTGCGGAAGACCATCGCGCAGGTAGACGACCTCCCAATAATTTTCCTCAGGATCGGCGAAGTACGCGTTTCGGCCTGGGAACT
>JAFDWG010000253.1 GCA_018268605.1 Actinomycetota bacterium
ATCGTCAACGGCGGCGGCACCGGCAGCCTCGAGACGACCGGCGCCGAGGCGGCGGTGACCGAGGTGACCGCGGGCTCCGGCTTCTACGCCCCCACCCTCTTCGACAACTACAGCCGCTTCACGCCGACCCCGGCGGCCGGCTACGCGCTGCCGATCGTCCGCAAGCCGGCGCCGGAGATGGCGACCGCGCTCGGCGGCGGCTACATCGCCAGCGGCGCGGGCGACGCGGCGCGGCTCCCCTCCCCATGGCTGCCCGAGGGACTGAAGCTCGATCCCGAGGAGGGCGCCGGCGAGGTCCAGACCCCGCTGCTCGGCCCCCCCGCCGAAGAACTGCAGGTCGGCGACCGGGTCTACATGCGCCACGCCAAGGCGGGCGAGCTGTGCGAGCGCTTCGACGTCCTCCACCTGGTCGAAGGCGACCGCATCGTCGACGTCGTCCCGACCTACCGCGGCGAGGGCAAAACCTTCCTTTAGGCAGGCGGGCGGGCTAAGCGGTTCGGGCGGCCCGGGAAAGGGACCCAGGGGCTGACGGCAAACACGGCCGAGACGGCCGGTTCTTCGGGAGGGGATGAAGGATCGTGGCGTCCGGGCCAGGCGAGGCGCACGGGAGGGACGCGGATCCGTGGCCGATGTGTCACGACGTCACAGAGAACGTGAGACATCCCGAGTTCGGTGCGTGTTGCACAACACCGATCTCGCGCTGCGTGAGTTGAGGCCCCCATAGGGGCCCAAAGTCACGCAGCGCGTTCTGGACGACGTGGCACCTTCACCGAAGGCAGCGGAACCCTCGGAGAATCGCCCCACCCCCCACCCGTCCTGGGCGTCTCATGGGAGGTCACAGCCTGCGAGGACCTCCATGAGACGCCCAGGACTAAGCCCCCAGCACGCGGTCGGTGTAGGCGTTCGCGAAGGTGCGGGTGGGGTCGAGGGTGTCCCTCGCCGCCTGGAACTCGGACCACTTCGGGTAGCGGGGCGCCAACGTCGCCGCCGTCTGGAAATGGCGCTTGCCCCAGTGGGGGCGGCCTTCGTAGTCGTTCATGATCGACTCGACCGCCTCGAAGTACGGGCGCCACTCCATGCCGCGGTACTGGTGGACGGCGATGTAGGCGGTGTCGCGTTCGTGGGCGGCGCTGATCGACGCGTCGTCGCCCGCCGCCACCCGCACCTCGATCGGGAAGAAGACCGGGTACTCGTTCGAGCGCACCCACTCGATGACGCGGCGCACCGCCGTCGGCCCGTCGGCGCGCGGAACCGCGTACTCCATCTCGGTGAAGCGGACGTTGCGCTGGTTGACGAAGATCCGGTCGCTGCGGTCCTGGTTGTTCGTCCCGGTCGCGACCAGCCCGGCGAACTTCGACAGCGCCGGGATCGTCCGCGGCCACCGCCTGCCCGTCGCCGCCATCGCCTCGAGCGCCCAGTTCTCCAGCAGCACGTCGTTCAGCAGTGCGACGACGCGACTCTTCGGCTTCGGCGCCTCCGCGGTCCGGTTGCGCTCCAGCACCAGCGCCCGGTCGGAGTAGGGGAAGGTGAATAGCTCGAAGTGGTCGTTGCGCTCGGCGTACTCGTCGAAGCGGTCGAGGACCTCGGCCAGCTGGTGCCCGGAGTCCTCCCGCCGCAGCGTGAAGGACGGGACGCACCGGATCGTCACCGCGCTGATCGCCCCCAGTGCGCCGACCCCGACGCGCGCCGCGCGGAGCAGCTCCGGATCTCCGTCCGCGGTCAGCTCGCGCAAGCTGCCGTCGGCGAGCACCATCTCCACCGCCTCCACCCGCGCCGAGATGTTGCCGAACCCCGCCCCGGTCCCATGGGTGCCGGTCGAGATCGCCCCGGCGATGGTCTGCGCGTCGATGTCCCCCATGTTCTCGAGCCCGAGACCGAGCGCTACGAGTTCCTGATTCAGGTCCCGCAGCACCGTGCCCGCGCCGAGCTTGACCAGCCCGCTCGTCCGATCGGCCTCGAGCACCCCGCGCAGGCCGTCGAGCCGCACCATCGTCGCCTCGGTCATCGCCGCTTCGGTGAAGGAGTGTCCCGACCCCGTCACCTTGACCTTCTCCCCGGCGGCCGCCGCCGCGCCGATGTCCTCGGCCAGCTCCTCGCGCGAGCGCGGCGCGAGGACCCGAGCCGGCCGACAGCGTTGGTCGCCTGCCCA
>JAFDWG010000254.1 GCA_018268605.1 Actinomycetota bacterium
CGGCGAAGAGCGTGTAGTGGAAGTGGGCGACGATGAAGTAGCTGCCGTTGACGTGATAGTCGAGCGGCGGCGAGGCGACGATGATCCCGGTCAGCCCGCCGATCAGGAACTGGAGGACGAAGCCGAGGGCGAAGAGCATCGGCGCGCGGAAGACGATCGCGCCGCCGACCATCGTCCCGATCAGGTCGAAGTACTCGATCCCGGCGGGGAGCGCGAGCAGCGTCGAGGTGAGCGAGTAGTACTCGTTCTTCACCGCTCCGGTGATGAACATGTGGTGCCCCCAGACCGCCATCGACAGCGAGGTGAAGAGGAGTAGCGAGGCGACCAGCGCGCGGTAGCCGAAGAACCGTTTGCGGGAGAAGGTGGCGATCGATTCCCCCACCGCGCCGACGAAGGGGAAGAACATCACGTAGACGACCGGGTGCCCGTAGAACCAGAAGAGGTGTTGGTAGGCGATCGTGCCGGTGGCGCCGGTGAAGACGCCGCCGAGATGGCGCTCGGCGAGCAATAGGCCCATCGCGACGATCAGCACCGGGAACGAGGCGACGACCATGAAGGTGGTCGCGAGCATCGTCCAGGTGAAGACCGGCAGGCGCAGCATCGTCATCCCGGGCGCGCGCAGCCGCAGGATCGTGAGCAGGATGCAGGTGGCGATGGCGAGGGAGCCGAAGGTGGCAAGGCCGACCCCGATCACCCACATGTCCATCCCGACGCCCGGCGTACCGCTCGAGCTGGAGAGCGGGATCGCTCCGGTCCAGGCCGAGCTGCCGGCCCCGTTGTCGGTAAGGAAGCCGGAGTACATCGTGAGGCCGCCGAGCAGGTACACCCAGAACCCATAGAGGGCGAGGCGCGGCGCGGCGATCTGGGAGGCGCCGATCTGCAGCGGCACGAGGTAGAGCCCGAGCGCGAGCGCCGCGGGCGTCAGGAACAGGTAGATCATCCCCGAGCCGTGCATGGTGAAGAGCTCGTCGTAGGTGTGGTCGGAGACGAACTGCAACCCCGGCTGGGCGAGCTCCGCCCGCATCGTCAGCGCCAGCAGCCCGCTGAGCAGGAAGAAGAAGGTCGCCGCGATCGCGACCTTGGCGGCGGTCCGCTTGTGGTCTAGCGATGCGAGGCCAGCCATCGCTCATAGCTCGCTTGGGAGAGGACCCAGACGCCGAACCCCATGTTGGAGTGACGCAGTCCGCAGTATTCGCTGCAGTGGCCGATTTCGTGACCGGCCGAGTCGAATTCCATGACGAAGTGATTCGTCTTGCCGGGGATCGCGTCTTTCTTGAAGCGCTGTTCCGGGATCCACATCGCGTGGATCACGTCCGCGGAGGTGAGGGCGAAGTCGACCGGCCGCCCCACCGGCACGGCGAAGTTCGGCTGGTGGTCGGAGTTGCCGATCACCGTCACCCCCTGGCCGGGATAGGTGAACCGCCAACCCCACTGGAAGGCGAGGACGTCGACCTTCACCGCCTTCGCCGCCGTCGGCTTGTCCTCCCGCGTCTCGGTGTGGAAGGTGACGTAGACGAGCAGGGAGATGATCGCGACGAGGAGCACCGCCGCCCCGATCTCCAGCGGGTTGTTCTCGTCGCGCTGCGAGGGCTCCCGCCCGGCCCGCGCCCGATAGCGCACCAACGCGAAACCGACGAAGGCGAAGATGAACACGGCGATCCCCACCCCGAGCCAGAGGTAGAGGCCCCAGACGCTCGAAAAGTCGCTGCGGGTGCCGGCCACGGGCGGAGGTACCCGAGAAGCGCTTCCCGGCACCTCACCGCGCCGAAAACCTCGATTCGCCGGACGACCCTGGGGTACCCAGGCCCATGGTCTTCGCACTCATCTTCATCATCGCCATCGCAATCGCCTTCCTCGCCTCCCCTCTGATCGCGCTCGCCGTCTTCATCCTCGGCTTCGTCGCCTTCCTCGGCCTGGCGGGGATGAAACGAACCTCCGAAGCCGGCGGCAACGCCTCCTCGGACCCGGGGGCGCATGCGGCACAGCGGTTCCGGGACGAGGGACGGAACACGCCGAGCCACTGAGGGCGGCGGGCCCGGAGGAAAGGGACGCAAGGGCCTGCGGCGAGCACGGCCGTCCCGTCCACGGCCCGGGCAGGCTGTGGCCGTGGCCG
>JAFDWG010000255.1 GCA_018268605.1 Actinomycetota bacterium
GACGACAACGGGCCGCTGGGCCTGGTCGCCGCGCTGGCGATGGTGATCCTGGCGCCGATCGCGGCGAGCATCATCCAGCTGGCGATCTCGCGGCAGCGGGAGTACGCGGCGGATGCGGGCGGCGCGGAACTGTGCGGCAATCCGGAGTCCCTGGCGAGCGCGCTCCTGCGCCTCGAGCAGGGTGCGGCGGCAATGCCGATGCAGGTCAACCAGGCCGCCGAGCCGCTCTACATCGTCCGTCCCTTCAAGGGGAAAGGCCTGGCTGGCCTCTTCTCCACCCATCCTCCGATCGAGGAGCGGGTTCGCAGACTTCGTCAGATGCGCCCCTCTATGTAGGAGCGCTCCCGAAGGGCTAGGTCTCGTCCGGTGACCTAAGTCAGCGCCTCGGCCGTCTCGTCTGGACGGCGGCCGAGGCGCTTTTTTTTGCGCTCTACCGCGGTTTGCGTGCCCTTGACATGCCCCCGGGGGGTCTCGCTATACTTTTTGAAGTAAAAGCTGATCCGAATTAGGGGATTAAAGAATGGCGACTGGCGCAGGAACCGAGCAGACGCAGGTCATCGAGGAGATCGCACCGTTCGAGGCGGCGCAGGAGATCGAGGGCGGCGACATCGTCCTGATCGACACGCGTGAGCCTCACGAGTATCAGGAGGCCCACCTCGAGGGTGGCAAGCTGGTTCCCCCGGCGATGCTCGCGGACGAGATCGAGTCGGTCGCGCCCGACAAGTCCGCCCGCACGATCGTCTACTGCCGCTCGGGCAACCGCTCCGGCATCGCCGCCGCCCAGATGCAGGCGATGGGCTACACCAACGTCGCCTCGGTCGGCGGCGGAATCATGCTCTGGCAGGAGCAGGGGCTGCCGGTCGTCTCGGCCTCCGGCATGACCGCCGAGCAGCGTGAGCGCTACTCCCGCCACACCCTGCTCCCGGACGTCGGCGTCGACGGCCAGCTGAAGCTGCTGAACGCGAAGGTGCTGCTGCTCGGGGCCGGTGGCCTCGGCGCGCCGACCGCGCTGTACCTCGCCGCCGCGGGCGTCGGGACGATCGGCCTCGTCGACGACGACGTGGTCGACGCCTCCAACCTGCAGCGTCAGGTCATCCACAACACCGAGCGGATCGGCATGCCGAAGACCACCTCGGCGCGGATCTTCATCGAAGGGCTGAACCCCGACGTCAACGTGATCGAGCACAACGGCCGCCTCGACGCGTCCAACATCCTCGAGGTCATGGAGCCCTACGACATCGTCGTCGACGGCGCCGACAACTTCCCCACCCGGTACCTCCTGAACGACGCCTCGGTGCGACAGGGAAAGCCGGTCGTCTCGGCGTCGATCCTCGGCTTCGACGGGCAGATCTCCACCTTCATGCCCCACGAGGGCCCCTGCTACCGGTGCCTCTTCCCGACCCCGCCGCCGGCCGAGCTGGCGCCGAGCTGCTCGGAGAACGGCGTGCTCGGCGTGATGGCCGGGACGATGGGCACCCTGCAGGCCAACGAGGTGATCAAGCTGATCCTCGGCAAGGGCGAACCGCTGATCGGCCGCCTGCTCCTCTACGAGGCGCTGGGCACCCACTTCACCGAGCTGAAGGTCCGCCGCGACCCGAACTGCCCGATCTGCGGTGACGACGCGCCGGAGATCCCGGAGTCGGAGATGGGCCAGTTCCCCGACTACGACCTCTTCTGCGCCGGGGCGGGCGGGGACCGCTAGGCGGTCCCGGCTCGACTAGGATCACCCGCCTATGGCGACCGTACGCATCCCACCCGTCCTGCGGCCGAAAACCGGCGGCTCCCCTGAGGTCGAGGCCGCCGGCAGCAACGTCGGCGAGGTCCTCCGCGCCCTGATCGAGGCGCACCCCGACACCTCCGCCCAGCTTTTCGACGCCGAGGGCGAGTTGAACCGCTACGTCAACGTGTACCTCAACGACGAGGACGTCCGCGTCCTCGACGGCCTTGAGACCGGCGTCAGCGACGGCGACACCGTGGTCATCCTGCCGGCCATGGCCGGCGGCGCCGCCTAGGTTTTCGGCGCCCGAATCACAGGGACGCAAGGCGTCCTGGTGGGCACGGCCGTCTCGGCCACGGCCCTGGCTGGCTGTGGCCGTGGCCGAGACGGCCG
>JAFDWG010000256.1 GCA_018268605.1 Actinomycetota bacterium
CTGAAGCTCGTCTTCGGCCTGGAGCTGCGCGCCAAACACGACATCCAGCTGTACCGGGTGGAGCTGCCCGGCCCGGTGATCAAAAAGGACCTGGCCCAGGATGAGCGCGTCCTGATCGAAATCGATCGTCCGCAGTTCAACCAACTGGCCGAGAAAGGCACCCTGTCGAGCTACCGGCGCGCCGCCGAGACCGGCCACATCAAGGTGACCGGGGACTCCAACGTGGTGAAGCTCGTCATCCAGGTGGTGGAAAAGCAGGAGGAACGGGCCCGTTTGCGGAAAGTTCACTGATCGTGGCCGATACGCACCAGTCCAGTCACGCTCTGCTGCAGTCCGAGGCGGAGTGGAACTTCCGCAACAAGGTCCTCTCCGAGACGCTGACGACCCTCGTCCGGCGCGAAGCTCCGACGGCGACGCGCGGGCTCGACGTCGGTTGCCAGAATGGCTGGACGACCGACCGCTACGCGTCCCTGACCGGCTTCGCCTGGGTGGGGATCGACCCGGCCCTGGATGCCGACCAGAAATCCCCTGACGGCGTCGACCTCCACCCAGGGACCGCCGACAAGCTCGAGTTCCCGGACGCCAGCTTCGACGTCGTGATGCTGGCCAACGTCTACGAGCACATCTTTCCGGACTATCGGGTGGCCTCCTTCGCCGAGATGAGGCGGGTGCTGAAACCGGGCGGGGCGGTCGTCGGCCAGATCCCCAATCCGTACTTCCCGATCGAGTCCCACAGCCGGCTGCCGTTCATGGGCTGGCTCCCGATCCGCCTGCAGAAGGTCTATTGGAAGCTGGCGCCGGTGAGCTGGGAACATGACTTCTTCGTCGTCACCCCGAAGCACCTCCGCCGCGATGCCGCCGCGGGCGGGATGGAAGTGACGATGGTGCGCAAGTTCAACTACCCGCCCGAGGTGATCCCGGAGCGCGTGCGCGGCGTCTACAAGCTCCTGCAGGGGCCGATGCGTCTCTGGCCGTGGGCCTGGCAGTTCGTCATCAGGCCGCAGCCGTAGGCGAGCATTTTATTACGTAATATTCGGTATCTGATGCCACCCGCCCGGAAGCGACCCGACGAGGCCGGCCGGTTGGCCGCCCTTCATGCGCTGAAGATCCTGGATACCGAACCGGAGGACCGCTTCGATCGGATCACGCGCCTCGCTCAGCGTCTTTTCGATACGCAGATGTCGGCGGTGACGCTGATCGACGCCGACCGCCAATGGTTCAAGGCCGAGGTCGGCCTGGGGGAGAGGGAAAACGGCCTCGAAGACTCCTTCTGCGCCCACGCGATCCTCGACTCTCCGCAGGCGATGGTGATCGGCGACGCGCGTGAGGACCCTCGCCTCGCGGACAACCCGATGGTGCTGAAGGACCCGAACCTGCGCTTCTACGCGGGGCAGCCGATCGCCGCCCCCGGCGGCGAGCCGCTCGGCACCCTCTGCGTCTTCGACGCTCGCGTGCGCGACGTCGCCACCTTCGACACCGAGGCTCTGGCCGAACTCGCGGCGATGGTGGAGGCCGAGATCGCCTCGCTGTCCCTGGCGATCGGCGACGACCTGACCGGGCTCTCCAACCGCCGGGGCTTCGAGATGCTGGGCGAGCGCCTGCTGTCCGCCGCCAAGCGGCTCGGCTTACCGGTCTCGGCGATCTACGCGGACCTCGACAACCTGAAGCCGATCAACGACACCTACGGCCACGAGGCGGGCGACCGTGCCCTGATCGAGGCCGCCGAGGTCCTCGCAGCCGCGATGCGCTCGTCGGACCTGATCGCCCGCCTCGGAGGCGACGAGTTCTGCGCCCTCCTGATCGGGGCGGCCTCGACGGCCGCCCCGACCCTCATCGGTCGCCTGGGGCACGAGATCGCCGCGCGCAACGCGACCGCCACGGATCCCTGGGAGCTCTCGATGAGCCTCGGTGTGGCCGAAGCCCAGCCCGGCACCGAGGTCGACCTCTGGGAGCTCGTAGGCCGCGCCGACGAGCAGATGATCGTCGCCAAGCGCGCCAAGAAGGCCGGGCGCGACGGGGCGCCGGCGTAGCGGTTTGGTTGGCGGGTCCCGAGGAAAGGGACGCAAGGGCTTGCGGCGAGCACGGCCGTCCCGGCCACGGCCCGGGCAGG
>JAFDWG010000257.1 GCA_018268605.1 Actinomycetota bacterium
AAGATCGGCGTGCTCCGCAACCCGGTCGTGGCCTGGGAGGACGCGCACCCCGAGGAGCTGGTGCCGTCCGGGGCGGCGAAGGGCTGAGCGTAAGAACGTCCGGGCAAAAGTGCCGACATCTTTCGAGTTGCATACAGATCTTTCACCTGTATCGTATCTACGTTTGACGCATAGCGATCTGGTCCGCGAGGAAAGGATTCAAAAGTGTGCGATGTCATCGGAAAGGCTCACGAGTTATCTCGTCGGCAGCTGCTGAAGCAGGCGGGCGCGACGGCTGCGGTCGCGGCGGCGGGCGCCGCCGTCCCGGCCGCCGCCTTCGGACGATCGACCCTGGGGGACAACGGGGCGGGGCAAGCGATCACCGCGAGGGCAGCCGGCTGCCGAACGCAGCTGGTCCTGCTCGGAGTCCTCGGCGGCCCGATCCTGGATACCAACATGCACGGCATCAGCTCGGCGGTGCAGGTGGAAGACAAGATCTACGTGGTGGACTGCGGCGAGGGAAGCTGGAGCCAGTATCGCCGTGCCTTCGCTCCGGAATCCCCGTTCACCCAGACGCTTTCACAGCTGCGCTCGGTGTTCCTCACGCACCTCCACTCGGACCATACGGTCGACTACAACAACCTCCTCCTGCTCGGAGGGCCAAACGGCCTCAACGCCCGCGCAACCAACCCGGTCAACGTCTACGGTCCGGGTGAACGGGGGTCACTGCCGCCTGTCTACCCACCCGGTCGCCCCGCACCACCCGTGATGGCGCCTCAGGAACCGACCCCCGGCACCGCCACCACGACCACCCGGATCTTCGAAGCCTACTCGAGCGACTTCAACGACCGGATGCGCGACGGGGGGCAGCCGGACCCCCGTACTCGGATCCTCGCTCATGACATCCCGCTTCCCGCCTCGGTGATCGCCAACGCCAACGTCGATCCGGCCCCCGACATGCAACCGATCAGTGTCTACGAAGATGAAGTGGTCAAGGTCACGGCAACGCTGGTCAACCATCGTCCGACCTTCCCGAGCTTCGGCTTCCGGTTTGACACCGCCGACGGGTCGATCGTCTTCTCCGGGGACACGGCACCGGAGAAGAACCTGGTGGAACTCGCCAAAGGCGCCGACATCCTCGTACATGAGGCGATCGACCCGAACTGGATCGCGTCCTTGTTTCCGAACCCGAACGAACCAGGCGCCGAAGCGATCATCCACCACCTGTTGACCGCTCACACCACGATCGAACAGGTTGGTGTGGTGGCCCAAGAAGCCGGCGTGAAGACCCTGGTGCTCAACCACATCAACGCCGGCACCTCACACGGCCGTTGGATGGAAGCGAATAAGAACTTCTCCGGCGAAGTGATCGTCGGCGAAGACTTGATGAGGGTGGGAGTCGGCCGACGCCATCGGCGCTCCTCGGAGGTCATCTACCGTTAGATGATCGAGTCCCCGGCCGGCTGCGTTCCGCTGTTCCTTATCGCTCATATACGGGGATAGGGAACAGCGGTACGCACGGCGGGGGAGCCTGCGGCTCCGTGGCGGTCGAGGGCGAGGGTCCCGGCCGTTGTGGCGGGGACGGCGTGCGGGTCGGCCGGGGACGGTGGGACCCGGGCGTCTCGGAGGCGACCCGGGTCGGCTGTGGCCGCCCCCGAGGCTCCCGCGACGGGAGGTGTGTGGAGGGATCGCTTTACGGGGTTCTCGGCGTCTTCGGGGAGGAATGGGATCCCTGCGGAGAGTTGCCGGGGTCACGTCGGGAAGACGGGCGCGATCCGTGGGGAGATCCGGGGACGTCATGGAGACGTGCGCCTTCGGAACGATCGCCCGGCCCTCCGATCCACGCTTGGTGAGTTGACCACACCCTGGTGTGGTCAAACTGCCGTCACGTGTTTGCGACGGCGACGAAAGCGCGCGGAAGCGTGTCGATCCCGGCATCTCCCCCACGTCGCCCGGGACCGGTCATGTCGCTAGAAGTGGTGTAACGAGCGGGCGACGTCAGGGCCGGGACGAAGTTCCGGCCACCGCGGACCCCAGACTCGTCGGTTGACCTACCAAGTCGACTGACGAAGGAGCACCACGATGGCCGAGAGCCAGAGCATGACG
>JAFDWG010000258.1 GCA_018268605.1 Actinomycetota bacterium
GTCCTGGGCGTCTCATCGCGGTCACAGCCTGCCAGGACCGCGATGAGACGCCCAGACGCAGACAGGACTGCCGGGGCGGCCGGCGCGACGGCCGGCTCAGACCAGCGGCCCGTGCCGCTCCGCCCGCTGCTCGTCCTCCGGCATCTCCGCCAGCGCCTCGGCGAGAACAGTCCCGTCGGGCAGCGCCAGGTCCGGGTCCAGCTCCAGCAACGGCGCCAGGACGAAGCGGCGGTTACGGACCTGGGGGTGCGGCAGGGTGAGGCGGTCGGTCTGGAGCTCGAGGTCGCCGAGGAGAAGCAGGTCGACGTCGAGGGGACGGGGACTGTGGCGGGGGAGGTCGAAGTGGCGGCCGCGCTCGGCCTCGACCGCCTTGCAGGCGTCGAGTAGGCCCTCCGGCTCGAGGGCGGTGCGGATGCGGACGGCGGCGTTCAGGAAGTCGGGCTGGTCGAGGATCTCGCCGACCGGCTCGGTGACGTAGGTCGAGGAGACGGCGAGGATCTCGACGCCCTGGGTGGGCAGGAGCTGGAGGGCTGCGCGTAGGTGGCCCTCGGAGTCGCCGACGTTGGAACCCAGCCCCAGGTAGCCGGTGCGCTCGGGCACGGCGCGCAGTCCCTAGTCCTCGGTGGGCTCGTCGTCGACCGCCCGTTCCTGGGTGATCTCGACCGCGATCTCCTGGATCGCCAGCGGCAGCGGCGGCTCGGGCTTGGCGGCGCGGACGCGGACCGACTCGCAGCCGTAGCGCTCGATCAGCCGCTCACCGACGACGTGGGCGAGGCGCTCGAGGGTCCGGTAGCTGCGCTCGGTGGCGACGAAGGTGACGATGTCGCAGACCTCGGCGTAGTCGACCGTGTCCTCGATCCGGTCGGTGAACATCGCATCGCAGTCGGGAACGTCGAACGAGATGTCGAACTCCAGGCGCTGCCCGACCTCCTGCTCGGCGTCGCTGACCCCATGGTGGGTGTAGATCGAGAGGCCGTGCAGCTCGATTTCGGCGCTGGACTCGACGCCGCCGTTGCCGGCGTCGGGATTCATCGAAGGCTCAGGTTCGGACACATGCGAAACCTACCCAAGCACCGCGCTCGCCACCTTCAACGCCTGCGACATCTCGCTGACGTCGTGGACGCGGAGGATCTCGGCGCCCGCCGTCGCGGCGAGGATCGAGGTGGCGATCGTGCCACCGAGGCGGCCCTCGGCGGTGGATCCATCCTGGCGGCCGATGAAGCTCTTCCGCGAGGTGCCGACAAGGATCGGGCGGCCGAGCATGGCGAGCTCAGGAATCCCGCGCAGGAGCTCGAAGTTGTGGCGGTCGGTCTTGCCGAAGCCGATGCCGGGGTCGAGCCAGATGCGGGATTCGTCCACTCCGGCGGCCACCGCGGCCTCGAGGCGGGCGGCGAGGAAGTCGCGCACCTCGGCCACCACGTCGCCGTACTCGGGGTTCACCTGCATCGTGCGGGGGTCACCAGCCATGTGCATGAGGACGAGGCCGGCGCCACGGTCGGCGACCAGGGCGGCCATCTCGGGATCGCCGCGCAGCGCCGTCACGTCGTTGACGATCGCGGCGCCGGCGTCGAGCGCCGCCTCGGCGACCGCGGCCTTCGAGGTGTCCACCGAGACCGCCGCCGCGACTCCCGCCAGCGCGGCCACGACCGGCTCGACCCGGCGCAGCTCCTCGTCGACGGCGACCGGCGCCGCCCCCGGCCGGGTCGACTCTCCCCCGACATCCAGGATCGCCGCCCCCGCCTCGGCCAACTCCCGCCCATGGGCGATCGCCGCCGACGGATCGAGGTAGCGGCCCCCGTCGGAAAAAGAATCCGGGGTGACGTTCACCACCCCCATCAGCTTCACGTCCATGCCCGGAGTTCTAGCGGGTGGCTGACCAAGCAGTTCAAGGACGCAGGAAGCGAGACAAGGGGAGCGCACTCAAGTGCATGACCCGCAGGCGAGCGCCCGAGGACGCCGAAATGCGCCGGTCAGACGCCCGCTTAGGACGCGTCGCCGCCGGCGAAGCCCGGACGGGGACGCGGCATCGGGCGCGGCT
>JAFDWG010000259.1 GCA_018268605.1 Actinomycetota bacterium
CTGCCGGGGAGCTGAGGCGCTACTCGCGCAGATCGCGAGGGAGGCGCGCCTCGGCCTCGAGCTTTTCGAGGTGCGCCTCCATCGCCATCGCCGCCATCGGCAGGAGCTCGGGCGGGACGTCGTCCCAGGCGGTGGCGAGGAGGGTCGCGCGGGAGCGCTCGCCGGAATCCAGGGCGGCGAGGAGGCGGCGCTCGCGCATCAGGCGGTGCTCGACGTATTCGGCGAGCTTCGCCGCCGGGTCGGTGATCCAGGGGCCGTGGCCGGGAGCCATCAGCGACAGGTCCGCGGCGGCGAGGAGCGCGAGCGAGTCGAGGAAGGCGGCGAGCGAGTTACCCCCGGGCGGGACGATCGTCGAGCCGAGGCCGAGGACGAGGTCGCCGCAGAAGGCGACGCCGTCGGCGCTGAGGAAGGCGACGTGATCGGCAGCGTGGCCGGGGGTGGCGACGGCGCGCAGGCCACCGAAGGCGGTACCTCCCTCCGGCACCAGGACCTCGGCTTCAAGCACCGCCGCCGCCCCGACGTGATCGTCATGGGAGTGGGTCGCGAGGAAGGCGCCGATCCCGCCGCGCTCCTCGCCCGCCGCCAGGATCGCCTCGACGTGCTCCCGGTTGCCGGGACCGGGGTCGATGACGACGCACGGATCGGCGCCGTAGACGTAGGTGTTGGTGCCTTCGAGCGTCATCGGCCCCGGGTTGGGGGCGACGATGCGCAGCACCTCCGAGTGCCCGGGGGCCCGGTCCCAGGCCGACATCAGGTCAGTCCGCGACCTCTTTGGCGATCGCCGCGCGGGCGTCCGCTGGCTCGAGCACGACCAGGTCGCCGGCGCCGCGGAGGATCTCCCGCACCAACCAGGCCTTGCCCGCGTAGGGCAGCTCGACGACGACAGCGCCGTCGGCCAGCTCCTCGACCACGGTGCGCTCCTCGCGCAGCCAGCGAGCGCGCTCCGGGGAGACCCAGACGCGGGCGACCTCGGCGGCGGGGACCTCGCCGTGCGTCATCCAGCCCTCGACCCGGGCGAATTCCTCGATCTCGGGGCGGGGGCTGAAGGTCTCCCCGGTCAGATTCGCCTCCTTGATCCGGTCGAGCTTGAAGTGGCGGACGCCGGACTTCTTCAGGTCGTAGGCCTCGACGTACCAGCCCTCGCGACCGTTCTGCAGGCGATAGGGCTCGATCTGGCGCGTGTTCAGTTCGTCCTCGTTCTCCTTGTAGTAGGAGAGCTCCACCACCTTCGAGTCGGCGATCGCCTGGTTCAGCAGGCGCGCGATTGTCGCGTCGCCACCGCCCGCGGGGACGATCTCGAGGCCCTCCTCGGAGGGGTCGTGGCCGAGCGCCTTGACGATTTTCTCGCGCGCCTTCTCCAGGTTCGACTGCGGCAGGTGATCGCCGAAGAGGTCGATCGCCGCGATCAGCGCCTTCGCCTCCAGCGGCAGCAGGCGGGCCGGGCGGGCGAAGTTGTCGCCGTAGGGCTCCGAATCGACCTCGATCTCGTCGCCGACGAATTCGGCGTAGAGCACGTAGGTGCCGCCTCCGAAATTGACGACGTTCAGCAGCTCGATGTCCTCGCGCAGCTCCTCCTCGGTCAGTTCGAGGCGGCCGCGCAGGTCGGCGATCTCCAGCCGTTCACCCACTTTCGAGGCTTCGATCAGCATCCCCGCGAGGGTGACGAGGCGGGCGAAGCGCTCGGGGCGGATCGCCGCGTCGCCGCGCCCGTTGGAGCGGGTGCGGCGCGGCTGGTCGCGCAAGGGACGGTCGACGATCTCGGCGGGTTCGAAGCCGTTCTTGTGGCGATCGCGCAGGGTGGCGACGCGCGCCTCGGCCTCCTCGCGGAGGTCGTCCGGCGCCAGCACCTTCGCGTTGGCCCGCCAGCGCAGCACCCAGGCGATCAACTCGCGATGGGACGCATAGTCGGTTTCGAAGATCTTGCCCTTGCCGGGCGCCTTGTCGGCCGATTTCGCCTCGCGGATCTCCCCGTAGGCACCGAAGTCGCGCTCGATCAGCCAGGCGATCCGCTCGCGGATCCAGATCTT
>JAFDWG010000025.1 GCA_018268605.1 Actinomycetota bacterium
TCATGGAGGTCACAGCCTGCCAGGACCTCCATGAGACGCCCAGGGCACCGAATCTCGGACGGCTGCACCCACCGGCACAACCGCCCGAACAACCTCACCCCGCGAGGATCCCGTCGATCTGCCCGACCGCTTCCGTGATCCCCTGCTCCATCCCCATCTCGAGCACCTGTTCCATGCCCTCGCGGCTGGCGTACCTGGACTGGATCGACATCGTCGTCGTGCCGTCGGACTCGGCGATCGTCACCGTCGCGATCGTCGTCGGCATCCCCTTGGCCGGCTTCCCCTCCTCGTCGGCGAAACCGTCCTCGAAGCGCAGCATGGTCGGCGGATCGACCTCCTCGAAGCGCCACCAGCCGTGGTATTTCTGTCCCTCCGGGCTGGTCATGTAATAGGCGGCGCGCCCACCGGCGACCAAGGCGTGATCGACGAAGGTCGCCGGATGTGACGGCGGCCCCCACCAACACTCGAGCTGCCGGGGGTCCGACCACATCTCCCAGACCCGCTCGGCGCCGGCGTCGAGCTCCGCGGTGACGGTCATCGTCATCGCGTCGAGGTCCTTGGTCACATCGGTCACCGGCATCAACTGTCTCCTTTGTCGTCGTCGAGGAGCCGGTCGATCCGCTCGACCCGCCCCCGCCATTCCGTCTCCAGCCGGTCGAGCGCCGCGTGCGCACGCCGAAGGCCCTCGCTCCGCGCCCGCACGATCGTCTCCCGCCCGATCCGCTCCTTGGTCACCAGTTCCGCCCGCTCGAGCACGGCGACGTGCTTCTGCACCGCCGTCACGCTGATCGGATAATCCCGCGCCAACGCCGACACCGACAGTCGCCCCTCCTGGGTCCGCCGCAAGATGTCGCGCCGGGTCGAATCGGCCAGCGCCCCGAACAGCAGGTCCTCAGAACTTGGACTTACAACCATTTAGTTGTAAGTCTATCAGCCGCCCGGCGGCGACCCTCGTTCGCAGCTCATGCCGTCCGCAACGCCTCGGTCGGGGTGAGGCGAGCGGCACGCATCGCCGGGTAGAGGCCGGCCAGCGCCCCGAGCACGCAGGCGGCGGCAAGGCCGCCGGCGATCGCGACCGGCGGCACCAGCAGGGTCAGCCCTTCGGTCACCGCGTAGACAGCGGTCGCTCCGACGCCGAGTCCCACCCCGACCGCGCCGCCACAGATCCCGAGCACGAACGACTCGCCGAGGAACTGGGCCGCGATGTGGCGGCGGCGGGCACCGAGGGCGCGGCGCAGCCCGACCTCCGAGCGGCGCTCCAGCACCGAGATGATCATCACGTTGGCGATCCCGATGCCGCCGACCAGGAGGGCCACGGCACCGAGGCCGAGGAAGAGCGAGGTGAAGGCGCCTTCGGCCGCGGCCTGGGCCTCGAGCGCGTCCGAGGGCCTGCTGACCGCGACTTCCTCGGGGGCCCACGGATCGGCCGCGCTGGGGAGGAGCGCCGCGGTGGCGCGCACCGCCCCTTCGCCGGCGCGGGTGCGGACGTAGACGCTGGTGGGGTCGCGCTCGGTTCCCAAGAGGCGCGCCGCGACCGGGTAGCCGACCAGCGCGGCGCTGTCGAGTTCGGGGACCAGCGGCAGCGGTCGGAGGACACCGACGACGGTGAAGAGCCGCCCCGAGATGAAGACCTGAACCGGGGCGGCGACACCGTGGATGCCGAGCCGCTGCGCGGCCTTTGCCCCGAGGACGACCGCGGGGTAGCGTTCGCTGGCGCGGTCGACGAAGCGTCCCGCCGCGGTCGCCCCGTCGAGCGTCGCCAGGAGCTCCGGGTCCGCGGCAGCGACGAAGATCCCGCCGGTGATGTCGGCCGGGACGTAGGAGGTACGGCGCACCGTGGCTCCGTCCACCCGGGTGACCGCGGCAGCCGATTCGACTTCGTCGAGGAGCCGTATGCGCCCGCCCGCGGCGGCGGGAAGGCTCGTTTCTTCGCCGAGGAAGGATTCGCCGGGACCGAGGGTGAGGAGGTTGGTCCCCAGCCGTTCGATCTTCGCCAGCAGGTCTGCCTTGCTCGTTTCCGAGATCGCCAGGACGGCCACCAGCGAGGCGATGCCGATCGAGATCCCGAGCACCGAGAGCGCGGCGCGCAGCTTGCGGGTGCGCAGGCCGACGGTGGCGAGGCGCAGGAGGTCACGGGGACGGAGCCGACTCATCGCTCGCTCTCGATGCGTCCGTCGCAGACCGCGATCCGCCGCGGCAACGAGCCCGCGATCCCCTCGTCGTGGGTGATGATCACGAGGGTCGCCCCGCCCTCGTTCAGCCCCCGCAGAAGGTCCATCAGCTCACCGCCGGTGCGCGAGTCGAGATTGCCGGTCGGCTCGTCGGCGAGGACGATCGCCGGGTCGCCGACCAGCGCCCGCGCCACAGCGACCCGCTGACGCTCGCCGCCGGAGAGCTTGGCGACGGAATGGCGCTCGCGGTGGGAGAGGCCGACCCGGGCCAGCGACGCCGCCGCGCGCTCCCGCCGCTCCGCCGCCGGCACCCCGGCGTAGAGGAGGCCGTCGGCGACGTTGTCGATCACCGGCGCCGCCTCGAGCAGGAAGAAGCGCTGGAAGACGAAGCCGATCCGGGTCGCGCGAAGGCCGGCGAGGTCGGCGTCGCTCGCGAGCGCGAGGTCCCGGCCCTCGATCGCGACGCTGCCGGAGCTTGGGCGGTCGAGCGTCCCCATCAGGTGGAGCAGCGTCGACTTGCCCGAGCCGGAGGGACCGACGATCGCGACCAGCTCGCCGCCCGCGACGCTCAGCGTCACTCCCCGCAGCGCCTCGACGCCTCCCGGATAGCTCTTGCGGACGTCGTGCAGCCCCAGCACGGGCGCGTCGGTCACCGGCCGGTCTCCACCCTCGTCCCGGCGCGCAACCCCTTCCCCACCACCTCGACGTAGCCGTCGGCGGCGAGCCCCGGCGTGACGACGATCCGCCTGCGCACGGCGCCTTCGACCGCCTCGACGGCGAAGCGTTCGCCACCGATGGCCAGCAGCGCCGTCAGCGGCACGGTGAGAACCCGCTTGCGGAGACGCTCGGTGAAGAGGACGTTGGCGGACGCCCCGTCGAGCGCCGGGATCCGGTGCCTGCCGGTGAGCGCGACCGTGACCTCGACCCCCGCTTCGGCTTCTTCGCCGGACGCGCCTTCGCCCCGCGAGGCCTCGACCGCGGTGAGGCCGCTCACCCGGCCGGGCGCCTTCGCGCCGCCGGGGAGGACGACCTCGACCCGTCCGCCGAGGCGCGCGATCGACTGCTGGTCGGCTTCGAGGCGGACGCGGACGACGCGGCGCGTGGAGCTCGTCCGCAGCACCGGCGTCGACACGGGTCCGCTGCCCCCGTCGCCGAGCGCCTCGCCGAGCATGACTTCCGAGGCGGCGACCCGCTGCGGCCCGGACAGGAAGGCGACCCGGCCGAGCTCGACTTCGCCGGTGACCTTCAGCCCGACGCCTTCCTGCCAGGCGCGCACCGCTTCGGCGGTCTGCCAGGTCCATTCCTTGTCGACGGCGCCGGGGTCGTAGCCGAGGGCCGCCAGGTTGCGCTCCAGCTGTTCGACGTCCTCGCCGTCGCCGCTGCCTTCGTCGAGCGTCCGGTAGGCGGGGACCGTGCCGTACATCAGGATCACCGGACGCCCGGCCACCACGTAGAGCGGCTCACCGCGGCGGACCACCTCGCCGACCGCGGGCAGTGCGGTCACGGTCCCGGTCAGCCTGGCGAGCACCGTGGTTTCCCCCGCGAAGCCGATGGTCCCGCCGGCGGTCAGCCGTTCGGCAAGGGTTCGGCGCTCGACCTTCCCGGTGTATGCGCCGGCGGCGGAATCGGCCGCGGCTGGGTCGCCGGACCCCCGGTCCGGCGACGCGAACAGCAGCACCGCGACGGCGGCTGCGAGCACCGCCGTCGCCAGCGCGAAGGGGACCCAGCGGCGAACCACCTCAGCCACCGATGTAGACGCCTTCTTCGGACAGTTCGGGGAACTTGTCCTTGCAGGCTTCGGCCGCCGCTTCGAAGGCGGGCGAGCTCGTGTCGACCTTGGCGATGTCGAAGTGGAATTTGCCCGGGCCGAGGAATTCCGGGTCGCCCATCGGGATGCCTTCCTGGCGCATGCATTCGGCGAAGGCGAGGACCCCTTCCCTGAACTTCTCGCCTTCTTCGGAGGACAGTTCCTGGCCTTGGTCGCCGAGCTTGCCGTGGCACGCCGCGAGAGCCTTTTTGGTCTTCGGGTCCTGGCCTTCGACCGATATGCTCTTGCCCGACCTGGGGTCTTCCACCTGGACCCCGTGCTTGCGCATGCATTCGGCGAACGCGAGGCCCGCTTCTTCGGAGGAGGCCCGCGCTTCGCCGCCGCCCCCGCCCGAGCCCGAGCCGCCGCCGCAGGCCGCCAACATCACCGCACAGAGCACCGCCCCGAGCGCGACCGCCCAGTGACCAACCTTCATCTTCCGGCTCCTTCTTCTCGCTCGTCGACAGATCGGCCGACGAGTCTTCAGGGCGCGGTGTTGTCGTCGGGTATGCGGTTTTCCATATGCGGACGAAAGGTCCGATCGGACCGGTGGGCGCCGGAGACCGCGGACGCGACAAGCCCTTCGGCGGCGTCGGCGTCCTCCGACACTTCCTCCCCCTGGGCCGCGGTGGCGGTCATCGTGAACCCGTCCCCCGTCCCTTCCGTGCGCGCCGGACGATCGGGAAGACGGTCCTCCTTGCCGAGCAGGTTCGCCGCGGCGGCGATCGGCAGCGCCAGGGCGAGCAGGGTGAGCTAGGTGAGGACGGCCGAGGCGCCGGACCGCTTCATTCCCTTCCCCGGCGTCATCGCCGGGAGCCTTTCGCCGGGTCGTAGGCGCCGACGACCTCGTAGAGGCGCGCCGACGACCTCGCCGCCGGGATGAAGGCGTGGCCGTCGCGCTCCGCGACGATCGGGGCGTAGAGCTGCCCGATTCGGATCGTCCGCGAGTCGATGCTCGCCCCGTCGATCGGGACGTCGGGGCCGACGAGCTCGCCGCCGAGGTAGGCGGCCAGCTCAGATGCCGTGCAGCGCATGGCCCGCGACTATCGGGAAGTCGAAATAGGTGTCCGGGTAGGGCTCGTCCGCGAGCGTGTAGTGCCACCACTCGCGCTCGTAGGGGGCGAACCCGGACGCCTCCATCAGGTGGCGGAGGCGTTCGCGGTTCCTCGCCGCGTCGCGAGCGATCCCCGCGGCCCCGTGGTGCGAGACCGCGTCCATGAGGTCGTAGCCACCGCCCATCTCGGCCAGTTGCCCGTTGTCGAGTCGGAAGAGCGTCAGGTCGACCGTGCCGCCACGACTGTGGCCGGAGCGGGCGGCGATGTAGCCCCGCTCGAACATCTCGGCGCGCTCGATGTTCGGGTAGTGACGCGGCTTCGTCCGCCCGTCCTCGGGCCGGCGCGACCACTCGACGAAGCTGTCGACCGCGCGCTGGGGGCGATAGGCATCCCAGAGGAGCAGCCCGAGCCCCAGCGCCGCCGCCTCCTCACGCACCACGGCCAGCGCATCGCACAGCTGCCTCGTGGCGACGATCCGGTTGGCGAGATAGCCCACCACCGGCCTGCCGGTGAAGTTGTCCCAGGTCGCGTACTTGGCATCCCAGAAGACTCCGGGCAGGTGCTCGTCGACGAAGACGAAGTCGTCGTTCATCGCGTTCTCCCCGCCAACGCCGCCGCGACCAGGCGGTCGATCAGCTCGGCGCGCGGCACCCCAGCCGCCTCCAACATCCGCGGATAGCGGCTGTAGGACGTCATCCCGGGGAAGGTGTTCACCTCGTTCAGCACCACCCGCCCGTCGTCTTCGAGGAACATGTCGACCCGCGCCAGACCGGAGCAGCCGAGCGCGCGATAGACCGCCTTCGCCGTTTCCTGCACCCGCGTGCGCGACTCCTCGGAGATGTCGGCCGGGACGATGAAGGTCGCGTTGTCGGAGCCGCCCTCGGGATCGTCCTCTTGGTGGATCCGGAAGAACCCGTGGGTGAGGGCGATCCGATCGACCTCGGCGACGAATAGGCTCCCGCCGCTGCCGGCGACCGCGCAGCCGACCTCGCTGCCCGAGACCGCCTCCTCGATCAGCACCTTCGGGTCGTAGCGTCGCGCCGCCTCGACCGCGCCTGCCAGTTCGCACTCGGAGCCGACCTTGCCTACGCCGAAGGACGAGCCGGAGCGGGCGGGCTTCACGAAGACGGGGTATCCGAGCCCGCCCGGGTCGACATCCTCACCTTGGTCGACGATCCGGAACCGAGGCGTCGGGACCCCGGCACTCGCGGCGACGAGGTAGGTGAGCGACTTGTCCATGCAGAGAGCCGAGCTCTGGATGTCGCAACCGACGTAGGGGATGCCCGAGAGCTCCAGAAGCCCCTGGATCGCGCCGTCCTCGCCGAACCGGCCGTGGAGGACCGCAAACACCAGGTCGAGGCGGAGGGTCTCGTACCGCCCCCGCTCCAGGACAAGCAGCCCGCGGGCCTCCCGGTCCGGCGAGAGCACGACCGCGCGCCCGTCCCGTCGTTCCCAATCGGGGCCCGGCCCGTCGCAGAGGCGCCAGGCTCCCGCCTTGGTGATCCCGACGTAGAACGGCTCGTACTTCTCTGGGTCGAGGTGGCGCGCGACCTCCTGCGCCGATTTGACCGAGATCGGGTGCTCCTCGGAGGAGCCGCCGAAGAGGAGGCCGACCTTCAACCTACTCATGGCGCGATCCACCTTCGAAGCGCAGGCAGTCCAGGATCGAGCTTTCGACCATGTCGGCGAGCGCGCGGTCGGTGAAGTAGGCGGTGTGGGGGCTGACGATCGCGTTCGGCATCTCCTGCAGCCGGCGCAGCAGCGGGCTCTCGAGCGGCTCCCGCCTGCGGTCGGCATAGAAGACGCCCTCTTCCCCCTCGACGACGTCGAGCGCCGCGCCGGAAAGTGCCCCGCTCTCCAGCGCCGCGACCAAGGCCTCGGTGTCGACCAGGGCGCCGCGACCGGTGTTGACCAGGTAGGCGCCCCGCTTCATCCCGGCGATGCGGCGCCGGTCGAGCAGATGGTGCGTCTCGGGCCCGAGCGGGAGGTGGAGCGTCACCAGATCGCAGCGCCGCAGCAGGTCGTCGAGAGGCATCCACTCGGCCGACGCGTCCGGGCGGCGGTCGTGGGTCAGGACGCGGCAGCCGAAAGCCTCCAGCCTCCCGATCACCGCCGTCCCGATCCGTCCGGTGCCGACCACGCCGACGGTGAGGTCGCGCAGCTCCCTCCCCCGCCGGTCGGCCAGCCGATAGTCGTGGAGGTCGGTGCGGCGGATAATCGCCTTGGCGTCCCGCAACGCCATCAGAATCAGCATCAACGTGTAGTCGGCGACGCTGTCGGGTGAGTAGGTGACGTTGGCGACCGAGATGCCGACGCTCGCGGCGTAGGCCAGATCGAGGTGGTCGAAGCCGATGCTCCTGGTGGAGATATGCCTCACCCCGACCCCGGCCAACGCCCGCAGGGTGGAGTTCGCGATCCGCGACTTATGGCCGACGCTCACGCACCGGTGGCCGCTCGCGAGCGCGACGTTCGCCGCGTCGAGCGGTTCCTCGGTGACCCTCAGCGTCATCCCGATGCGGTGTGCCACCTCCCGGAACGCGAGGGCTTCGTCCGGCTCGCAGGCGAACACGGTGATCGCGGTGATCGCGGGTGCCGTCACCGGGGCGCTCATGCGGCCCGCCGGCGGTAGCTGTAGGCCCAGAGCATCGCGCGCCGCACGCGGGTGCCGAGGTTGTCCCGACGACGGTGCCAGAGCCTGGCGTCGAAGACGGCGACCGTGCCCTCCGGCCCCAGGATCGACACCCCGGCGGGCTGCTCTTCGGCGGGGTACCGCGACTCCTGGTCGAAGTGGCTGCGGGGCACCACCTCGACCGTGGTCCAACCCTCGTCGGCGACGGTCTTCGCCGCGCCGACGGTCGTGTTTGCCGTGGATCCGGTTGCTGCTGCCTTGGCGTGGGTCATGCCGCGATTCAAGACACGGCGACGTTGTGGCCCGGTAAGCGCTTTTCGATATGACGGCAATATGCTCGGACCGGGAGCATCCAGACCATGCGCGTGCTGATCGTCGAGGACGAGCCCTACCTGGCGGAGGCCATCCGGGATGGCCTCCGGCTGGAAGCGATCGCCGCCGACCTCGCGGCCGACGGTGACACCGCGCTCGGGCTGCTGGGGATCAACGAGTACGACATCGCCGTCCTCGACCGTGACATCCCGGGCCCTTCCGGCGACGAGATCGCCAGGAGCATCGTCGCCTCGGGCAGCGGCACGCCGATCCTGATGCTGACCGCCGCCGACCGGATCGACGACAAGGCGTCCGGCTTCGAGCTCGGCGCCGACGACTACCTGACCAAGCCGTTCGAGCTGCAGGAGCTGGTGCTTCGCCTGCGGGCACTCGACCGCCGCCGCGCCCACAGCCGGCCGCCGGTGCGGGAGATCGCAAACCTGCGGCTCGACCCCTTCCGCCGCGAGGTCTTCCGCGATGGGCACTACGTCGCGCTGACGCGTAAGCAGTTCGCCGTGCTCGAGGTGCTGATGGGCGCCGAAGGCGGCGTCGTCAGCGCCGAGGAGCTCCTCGAGCGTGCCTGGGACGAGAACGCCGACCCCTTCACCAACGCGGTGCGGATCACGGTCTCGGGACTGCGCAAGCGGCTCGGGGAGCCGCCGATCATCGGCACCGTCCCGGGGGCCGGCTACCGCATCGAAGCGGGAGGTGACTGAGCATGCCGCAGTGGACCGTCCGCCTTCGCCTGACCCTGCTCTACAGCGGCCTGTTCCTGATCTCCGGTCTGGTGCTGCTGGCGATCACCTACGTGCTCTTCCGCGACTCGACCGGGGTCAATGTGATCGTCCCGGAAGGGTCTCGCACCCAGAAGACCGGCCCGAACGTCGAACTGGAAATCAGGTACCACGAAGCCATCCAGCGCTCCACCGACGCCCTCCACCAGGGGCTCCTCCGCACCGTGATCGTGCTGGCGGGCATGACCCTGGTCTCGCTCGCGCTCGGCTGGCTGGTGGCCGGCCGCGTCCTGCGGCCGCTGCGGGTGATGACGGCGACCACGCGACAGATCTCGGAGCGCAACCTGAACGAGCGCCTCGCGCTCACCGGCCCCCGCGATGAGCTGAAGGAACTCGCCGACACGATCGACGGACTGCTGGCACGGCTCGAGACACACGTCGCCGAACAACGACGGTTCGCGGCCAACGCCTCGCACGAGCTGCGCACCCCGTTGGCGGTCACCCAGTCGATCCTCGACGTCGCCCGTAACGATCCCGACCGCGACAACGGCGAGCTGGTCGAGCGCCTCCACGCCGTCAACTCCCGCGCGATCGACCTCACCCAGGCCCTGCTCCTGCTCACCCGGGCCGATCAGCGCTCTTTCGAGCGCGAGCCTGTCGACCTCTCGCTGATGGCCGAGGAAGCCACCGAAACGCTCCTGCCCTTCGCCGCGGAGCGCAATATCGCCATCGAGACCGCCGGCGGCCCCGCCCCCACGATCGGGTCCGAGGCCCTCCTCCTGCAGCTGGCCACGAACCTCGTCCAGAACGCGATCGTCCACAACCTGCCCGAGAGCGGCACCGTCTGGGTGACGACGGGCGCCGGCCCCCAGGGAGCGACGCTCGTGGTCGAGAACACCGGCGAGGAGCTCGCCCCGGAGCTGGTCGCGACCCTCGCCGAGCCCTTCCTACGTGGCAGCGAACGGGTGCGCACCGGCCAGTCCGGCGTCGGCCTCGGCATTGCCATCGTCAAGAGCATCGCCGAAGCCCACGACGGCACCCTCACGCTCGCGCCCCGCGAGGGCGGCGGCCTGCACGTCACCGTGCGCCTGCCCGCGGCGTAGGTCGCACCGCCTTTCGTCGGCATATCGAAATCTGGATACGCCGGGGCAACCGCCCCGAGGCTTCAATGCGAGGCGTCCACGAAACACCGATAAGGAGACTCAGATGACGAAACGTAAACTGGGCGCCCGCGGCGCCCGCCGGATGCTCGCCGTCCCCGCCGTCCTCGCCGCCCTGCTCGTCGCCGGCGTCCCCGGCGCCTCGGCCCAGGTCGGCCGTCCAGCCGCCCCAGGCCACCACCTTCCGGGTCCCCACTCCGCCGCCGACCACAAGCCGCTACGACCGGGCCACGCCGGCAACCCGGGCGCCCCCGGCCGCTGAAAGCTAGGCGATTCCGGAGGCGAGCACGACGACGTTCGAGAAGCGGATCGGCGCGGAGCCTCGGCCGGCCGCCGCGGCCGCCGCGGTGATCGCGTCCCAGGCCTCGTCCTGTGCATCGCCCCCGTGCACCTCGATCATCACGCGGATCGGCGCGGCGACCGCCTTGACGTAGGCGGTGAAGTGCTCGGGCGATTCGAACTCGTAGACGAGCTCGGCCCGCTCTGCGGCGACCTCACGGAACCCGCCACCCCCGAGCAGGGCACCGAGCGCCTCGGGAGTCGGCCGGGACATCGGTCCCGGCATCCCCGGCGGCAGCGGTGGGATGCCGAACCGCTCCATCGTCGTCCGCATCGGGATCGAGAGGAAGGGCACCTCGTCCGGTTCGCCCCACGAGGCGATCGCCATCCGCGCGCCGGGCTCGAGGAACCCGCGGACGCGCGCCGCGGCGGCCTCGGCCTCGGGCTCGAAGATGATCCCCCAACGGGAGACGGCCGCGTCGAAGCTACCCGCCGGGAAGTCGAGCCGCGCGGCGTCGGAGTGGACGAACTCGACGTTGTCGAGTCCCGCCTCCGCCGCCCTCTCCCGGCCGAAGGCGAGCATCTCGGCCGAGAGGTCGGTGGCGACGACGCGACCCTCGGGCCCGACCGCACGTGCCGCCGTCAGCGCCGGCTCCCCGTTGCCCGCGGCGATGTCGAGCACCCGACTCCCCGGCCGCACGCCCGCCAGCTCCACCAGCCGCCGGCTGATGTGCCCGGCGGCCCGGTCGTTGAACTCGCTCCATTCCTTCCATCCGACCGCCGCCGCGCCCCAGGTCTTCTGCTGCGCCGCCCGGAAGTCATCCGGATTCATCCCCTCGATTCCCATCGCTCAGCCTCCCTCCGCCTCGCCCCCGGCCTCCGGGTGGACGATCAGCACGCTGCGACCGCTGTGCTGGGCGACGGCCGAGGCGACGCTGCCCAGGAGGACCTTCTTCAGGCCGGTGCGGCCGCGGGAGCCGATCGCGATCACCTCCGCGTCGAGATCGTCGGCGACGCCGACGATCTCCTGCCAGGGGGTGGGGCCGATCGCGACCTGGGGCGCGGCGTCGAAGCCCGCCGCGCGGGCGAGCGCTGCACCCTCCTCAGCGACGACGGTGGCCTCGTTCTGGGCCGCGTCCTGCATCGCCGAGACCGTCGCCGGGTCCAAGGTCGTCGCCCCACCGAGCCCGACGAACTCGTAGCTCTCGATCGGTTCGCGCACCGTGAGGACGACCGCCGGCCGGCCCGGACCGAGCACGCGGCCCGCCTCGGCGATCGCGAGCCTGGCCTGGTCGGATCCGTCGTACGCGATCAGGATCGGGCGGCCGCCCGCGCTCGCCGCCATCAGACCGGATACCCCAGGATCGTGCCCGCCGCGTCCGCCGCGCGGGCGGGCAGGCCCGGGACCGTCACCTCGAAACTCGGCAGGTCCGGTGCCACCTCCAGCGGTCGCTCGGTCTCACGGCGACTCGGGAAGTCCACGTGAAGTGCCACGAAGGAGACGTTAAGGGATCGGTCCGCACTTGTGGGGCGGGACGAACGCGTATGCCGCCGGCTACCGGCCCACTGGCGCCCGTGGTCGCGAGACGATTATCTGCACCGTGGCGACGATCAGGACGATGAGGGTCACCACGCGCTCGCTGTTGCCGACCTCGTGGAAGAAGGCATAGACCTGGATCGCGGCCGCGAAGATCTGGGCGGCGACCGGCAAGGCGATCGCCCGCCATCCATAGACCTCCAGCCGGTCGCCGTCGGCCGGCGGAGAGGCCCAGGCAGCGGCGGCGATCAGCAGGGCGCCGAGGCTCCAGACGAAGTCGTAGTCGCCGTCGAGGAGGAAGCCGCGTGCCTGCTGGACGGAGAAGACGCCATCCGCCAGGGCGATGAGGCCGCAGCCCAGGACGAGAAGGACCCAGACCCTCCCCGGGCGCCAGGCGAGCAGCCCGCAGACCCCGAGGATGCCTCCGATCAGCAGTACGTCGAGGATCGGATAGCTGAAATCGACGATCGTCGTCAGGCGGTTGTCGGACGAACGCGAAGCCACCGGCTGGACGATCAGGGCGACGGCAGGCGTCATCACCACCAGCGCCACGGCGACGCCGTCCATCCAGCGGTGTAGCTCGAAACCCCGCACCCGGTCGCGGACCAGCAGGACCAGGCCCACCACGGTGAGCGGGTACCACGCCAGCCAGAACGCGTCGGCGACGCTCGGGTACGGAGGGTTCGCGTCCCCCGAGTAGAGGATGTCCCAGAGCACCGTGCCGAAGGCCCAACAGCCAAGCCCGGTCCCGATCCAGAGCCAGGGGCGGCGTCCGCGAGGCTCCTGGACGACCCGGCCGAGACAGAGGGCCGTGGCCGCCACCAGCAGGAACGCCTCGAGGCCCAGGCCAAGCGCGGCGTCAGGCGAGCCGAGGCCGAACACCTCGTGTAGCGCCTCGACCAGAAGGAGACACCCGAGCAGCCACCACACCGGCACCAGGACCCGCGGCTGGCGGACCGTCTGCATCCTCGAAGGCTACGAAAGAGTCGGCCGCTCGGCACCTGCCCGCCGCAGGATGTCCCGCAGCACGCGCTGATCAGCGGCCGACAGCCCCTCGATCCACTCCGGCGGCTTGTACATCTCCTTCGTCGCCCGCGCGCGGAGCTTTCTGCCCGCGGCGGTCAGCTCGATCGCCTTTACCCGCCGGTCCTCCGTCGAAGGCCGGCGGACCGCGAGGTCGCGGTCTTCAAGCGCGTCGACGATGCCGGTGACGTTGGAGGGATCGCAACGGAGGAGCTCTGCCATCCTCCCCATCGTCTGCGGTTCCTCGAGGAAGCGCAGGGCGCCGAGGAGCGGTGGCGTCACGCCGAGCTTGTGGGCGATCTCGACGAAGCGCGGCGGATAGACAAGTGGGACGAGAAGGCCCCACGCCTCGGCGGCGAGGCGCTCGTCGCCGGGCGCACCGCGCTTGACTTTCCCGGTCATGGCGTTAGAGTACCGCAATCTTTGAGAAACTCAACTATCGAGAATGGCAAGCAGCGGGAGCGTAGGTGACGATGAACGCAGAGAATTCGACGAAGGGGACGGCGGGCACCGACGGCATCGAAGCCATCGGCCTCGTGCGCGAGTTCAAGAAGGGGCCGCGCGCCGTCGACGGGATCGACCTGCGAGTCGAGCCGGGTGAGATCTACGGCTTCCTCGGCCCCAACGGCGCCGGCAAGTCGACCACGGTCCTGATGCTGACGACCCTCCTCCCGCCCACCGCGGGAACCGCCCGCGTCGCCGGCTTCGACATCGTCAAGGAAGGGCCGCGGGTCCGCTCGGCGATCGGCGCCGCCCTGCAGGAGGCCGCGCTCGACCCGCTGCTCACCGGCACCGAGCACATGCGCCTGCAGACGTCCCTGCACGGCCTCGGTAAGGCGGAACGGGAGAGGCGCGGCGGCGAACTGCTCGAGCGGGTCGGCCTCACCAGAGCCGCCGACCGCAAAGTGGGCGGCTACTCGGGCGGCATGAAGCGGCGCCTCGACCTGGCGCTCGCCCTCGCCCACGAACCGCGGATCCTCTTCCTCGACGAGCCGACCACCGGCCTCGACATCCAGAGCCGCACCGCCCTCTGGGAGGAGGTCGCCCGTCTCGCCGCCGAGGACGGCGTCACCGTCTTCCTCACCACCCAGTACCTGGAGGAGGCAGACGTGCTCGCCGACCGGGTCGGGATCATCGACCACGGCAACATCGTCGCCGAGGGCACCCCGACCGAGCTGAAGGCCGAGATCGGCCGTCCGACGGTCGAAGCCGTCCCCTGCAACCCGGAAGAGCGCGAGCACACCGCCGCCGTCCTCGCCCGCTTCGGCGAGCCCGCCGACGGTGCCGCCAAAGGCGCCGCGGTCCTCCTCTCCGGCGGCGACGCGGGCCTCGCCGAGGTGGTGCGGGCGCTCGACAGCGAGGGGATCAAGATCGAGACCCTCCAGCTTCACGCACCTTCCCTCGACGACGTCTTCCTGGCGAAGACCGGACGCAGCCTCGAGGGTGCCGAGGAGGCCGTCGAGGAGACCGAGGACGAGCGCGCCGAGGTGGGCGCGGCGGAGCCGGCGTGACCCACGAGCTCGGCACCCAGGTCGGGCAGCTCGCCCGCCGCTCCGTGATCCGGACGCTGCGCCAGCCGGCCCAGATCGTCCCCTCGCTGATCTTCCCGCTCTTCCTCCTCGCGGTGAACTCGGGTGGCCTGAAGAGCGTCACGAACCTGCCCGGCTTCCCCACCGACTCCTACCTCACCTTCGCGCTCGCGATCACCTTCATGCAGGGTGCGCTCTTCTCGGTGATCAACTCCGGCACCGACCTCGCCCGGGACATCGAGACCGGCTTCCTCAACCGCATGGCGCTCACCCCGCTGCGCGGCTCGGCGCTCCTCAGCGGCCTGCTCGCCGGCTCGCTCCTCCTCGGATTGATGCAGGCGCTCGCCTACCTGATCATCGGCCTCGCCTTCGGCGCCGAACTGGTCGCCGGGGTGGGCGGCTTCTTCGTCATCATCGCCCTCTCGGTCAGCGTCACCGTCGCCTTCGGGACGATCGGCATGTTCGCCGCCCTGCGGACCGGGTCGGGCGAAGCGGTCCAGGGCCTCTTCCCCGTCTTCTTCGTCTTCCTCTTCCTCTCCTCGATGGCGCTGCCGCTGAACCTGATCCAGACCGACTGGTTCCACACCGTCGCCTCGATCAACCCTGTCTCCTACCTCCTGCAGGCGTTCCGTTCGCTGCTGATCGAAGGTTGGGAGCCGAGCAAGATCGCCCTCGGCTTCGGCATCGCGCTGGGGATCGGGACGCTCGGGATGCTCGCCGCGTCGAGCGCCCTGAAGTCGAGGCTGGTGCGCACGTGAGCGCCGACTTCCGCAACATCGCCCGCGCCGTCGCCTGGCGGAGCGTCCACAACTTCCTCACCAACAAAGCGCTCCTGATCCCGGCGCTGATCTTCCCGCTCTTCTTCTTCGCCTCCTTCGCAGGCGGCCTCTCGGCGGTGAGCAACGTCCCCGGCTTCGACTTCCCCACCGGCTACACCGCATTCCAATACGTCTTCGTCCTCATGCAGTCGGCGGCCTTCGGCGGCGTCTTCACCGGCTTCGGCATCGCCCGCGACTTCGAGTCCGGCTTCGGCCGCCGCTACCTGCTCGCCGCCACCGACCGGCGCGGGATCATCGCCGGCTACGGCATCGCCGCCCTCCTGCGCGCCTTCGTCACCTGGGCGGTCCTCACCGCCGTCGCCCTCGTCGCCGGCATGCAGATCGACGGCTCGCCGATCGACCTCGTCGGCATGTACACCCTGGCGATCCTGGTCAACATCACCGCCACCCTCTGGGCGGCCGGCGTGGCCCTCCGCGTGCGCTCGATCCAAGGCGGCCCCTTGATGCAACTACCGATCTTCCTGATCCTCTTCGTCGCCCCCGTCTACGTCCCGCTCTCCCTCCTCAGCGGCTGGATCCACGCGGTCGCCTCGGTCAACCCGGTCACCGCCCTGCTCGAGGCGGGTCGCGGCTTCATCTCCGGCGAACCGACCGTGATCGGCCTCGCCTTCGCCCTCGGCATCATCCTCCCGATCCTCTTCGCCCTCTGGTCCCGCGGCGGCCTGCGCCGGGCGGAAGCGGCAGGGTAACGCCCCCGTTCGAGACCCTCCAGCCGAATACAGCGCGAGTTTCGCCGACGGCTGCAGGGTGCCCACAAATGCGATAGGAGCTCTGACCGAGCTGGACATCCTCGACGATGCGGGCTTGCGCGCCTCGAACAACTCGACCGTTTTCGTGGCGCGTGAGGTTGTCGAGATCGCCTGAGCTGCTCTTCGGCCGCCGACACGAAACCTTGAGTGGTGCGCCCACCCCTAGCCGAGGAGCGAGCCATGCGCCATGTTTGTCGAGGAGAAAAAGAAAGGATCCTTGATGGGCTTTCTGCGCAATCGCGGCGACGACCTCGGCGGCCGCACCTACCAGATGCGAGAGAAGCTGTTCTCGATCGGCGACGACTTCTGGATCGAGACCGAGGACGGCGAGCGTGCCTTCAAGGTGAACGGCAAGGCGATGCGCCTTCGCGATACCCTCGTCCTCGAAGACCCGTCCGGACGTGAGCTCTTCAAGATCCAGGGAAAGAAGCTCCGAGTCCGCGACACGATGGAGATCGAACGGGACGGCGACACCGCGGCGACCGTCCACAAGGCCCTCGTCAGCCCGCTTCGCGACCGCTTCAAGATCGAGGTCGAGGGGGGCGAGGACATCGACGTGCAGGGCAACATCGTCGACCACGAGTACGAGTTCGAGCGCGACGGGGACAAGGTCGCGCAGGTCTCCAAGCGCTGGGTCCGGGTGCGCGACACCTACGGGATCCAGATCGCGCCCGGCCAAGACGACGCGCTGATCCTCGCCGCCACCGTATGCGTCGAGCAGATGGCCGACCGCGGCTGACCGAGACCACGGCGCCCCGATGAGTCAGGTCATCTTCCTTTCGCTGACGGCGTCGCTGAACCCGACCTTGGTCGCCGCCACCACCGTGATGTTGCTGCTCGAAAGGCCGGTGCGACTGATGTGCGGCTACCTCCTCGGGGCCTACCTGACGAGCATCACCCTCGGCCTCGTGATCGTCTTCTCGCTGTCCGACTCGAGTGCGGCCAACACGACCCAGAACACGATCAGCCCGGCCGTCGACATCGCCCTGGGTGTGATCCTGCTGGCGATCGCGTTCGCCCTCTACTCGGGACGCTGGGAGCAGCGAAAAGAGCGCAAGCGCGCCCGCGACGCCGACAAGCCGGACAAGCAGCCGCCGCGCTGGCAGCGGGAGCTGAGCAAGGGATCGCCGCGGACCACGTTCGCGATCGGCGCGCTGCTGACCCTTCCCGGCGGCTCATACCTCGCCGGGCTCGATCACATCCACAAGCTGGACAGCCCGACCCCGGTGACCGTCCTGCTCGTGATCGGGTTCAACCTCGTGATGTTGTGGCTGCTCGAGGTCCCGCTGGCCGCGTTCATCGTGGCGCCCGACTGGACGCCCCGCGCGATCGACCGGGTCAAGGCCTGGGTCGGCCGCCACGCGCACACCTTCGCCGTCCGCGGCTCCGCCGCGATCGGTGCCCTCCTGGTCATCAAGGGGGTCGTCGGGTTCGTCAGCTGACGGC
This sequence comes from Actinomycetota bacterium, assembly GCA_018268605.1. GTDB lineage: Bacteria > Actinomycetota > Thermoleophilia > Solirubrobacterales > 70-9 > VAYN01. Next base: position 17,271 of record JAFDWG010000025.1, read on the forward strand.
GCCCCGACGACAGGGAAAAGCTCCAAGATGACGGAACCCGTTCAGACCGCGCCCGGCCGGCCCGCAGGCGACGAACTCACGGCCGAGCAGGCCGACGCCATGATCCGCAGCAGGCAGTACATCGGCCTCCTCGTCGTGGTCGCGATCATCGGCGTGATCGTGTCCCTGGCCGCCTGGTGCTTCCTCGAGGGGATCTACCAGCTCCAGCAGGAGCTGTTCACCCATCTCCCCCACGCCCTCGGCTACGAGGACGGCGCGCCGGAATGGTGGCCGCTGCCGGTCCTCGCGGTCGGCGGGCTGATCGTGGCGCTCGCGATCTCCAAGCTACCCGGCGACGGTGGACACATCCCCGCGAAGGGACTGTCGGCCGGCGGCCCCCCGAAGCTGAGCGACCTCCCCGCCGTGATCCTGGCCGGCCTGGCGACGATCGGCTTCGGCCTGGTCCTCGGTCCCGAGGCACCCTTGATCGCGATCGGCGCCGGACTGGCGGTGCTCACGATCAGCCTTTCCCGGCGCGACATGCCCCCGCAGGCGCTGATGGTGGTCGGCGCCGCCGGGAGCTTCGCGGCCCTCTCGTTCATCTTCGCCTCCCCCTTGATCGCCGCCGTGATCCTGATCGAGGCGACGGCGCTCGGCGGCCCGAAACTCCGTGTCGTCCTCGTCCCGGGACTGATGGCAGCCGGGATCGGCACCCTCGTCTCCCTCGGCATCGGGAGCCTCACCGGCCTCAGCTCGAGCGCCTACGCCCTCGGCTCGCTCTCCCTGACCACGGCTCCGAGCCTGACGGTCGGCGACTTCGGCTGGACGATCGCGCTCGCCCTCGCGATCGGAGCCGTGACCAGCCTGGTGATGAGAGGCGGCCTGCTCACCCACCGGTTCGTCTCCCACCGCCGCCTCGTCCTCCTGCTCCCCGCGATCGCCCTGGTGATCGGCGGCCTCGCCATCGCCTTTGCCCAGATCACCGACAAGAGCTCCCACGAAGTCCTCTTCTCGGGCCAGGACCAACTCCCCGGCCTCGTCGGCCAGGCCGACACCTGGTCGCTCGCCGCCATCACCTGGCTGATCGTCTTCAAGGGCCTCGCCTACGCGCTCTCCCTCGGCAGCTTCCGCGGCGGCCCGACCTTTCCCGCCCTCTTCCTCGGCGCCGCGGGCGGCGTCATGGCCTCCCACCTCGCGGGCTTCCCCCTCCAGGCCGGCGTCGCCGTCGGCATGGGCGCCGCGGTCGTCGCCGTCCTCCGCCTCCCCCTCTCCGCCATCGTCCTCGCGACCCTCCTCACGGCACCCGCCGGCAGCAACGTCGAGCCGCTG
>JAFDWG010000260.1 GCA_018268605.1 Actinomycetota bacterium
ATGTAGGAGCCGCCGACGAGGACGACCCGCTCCGCCCTTTTGGCGTACTCGCGGATCGCGTCGGCATTGCCGTAGGCGCGCAGGTAGTGGATGCCCTCGTTCTCGGCACCCTCGAGGCGCAGGATGTTCACGTTGGCGCCGGTCGCCAGCAGCGCCTGGCCGAAGGCGACCTCTTCCCCGCCCTGGATCTTCGCGGTCTTTGCCTCGGCGTCGATCGACATCACGTTCTTGCCGGTGAGCAGCTCGACGTCGTTGTCCTCGTACCAGGACGGCTCGTTGACATAGGCGTCGGCCCGGGAAGCGTCGCCGCGCAGGTACTCCTTGGAGAGCGGTGGGCGTTCGTATGGCGGCTCGGGCTCCCGCCCGGCCAGGAGGATCGACCCCTCCGCCCCCTTCTTGCGCAGCTCCGACGCGCAGCTGGCGCCGGCCATGCCGCCGCCGACGAGGAGGAAGTCGACCTCGCGATCAGCCACTGGAGATGCCGCCATCTCCGGCCGGCCCGAAGAGCGCCTTCAGATCGTCCTCTTTGCCCGGATCGAGGACGGCGAGCACCTCGTCACCCTCTTCCAGCACCGTGTCGGCGGTCGGCACGAAGCCCTTGCCGGAGCGCAGCACCGAGATCAACAGGCTTCCCTCGGGCATGTGCAGGTCGCCGACCCGGCGCCCGGTCACGCCGGAATCCTTGCCGAGCAGCATCTCGATGATCTCCAGCTGCTCCTCCTGGAGGTCGAGCAGGTGGACCAGGCCGTACTCCGGCACCTCGTGCTCGAGCAGGCGCAGGATCAGGTCGGTCGCCGAGACCGATGGCTTGATCCCGAGCAGGTCGAAGTGCTGGCGGTTCCGCGGATTGTTGACGCGGGCGATGATCTGGTCGACCAGGTACTTCTCCCGCGCGACCTGGCAGATCAGCATGTTGTCCTCGTCGTCCCCGGTCACCGCGATCACCATGTCGGCGCGCTGGATCCCGGCCCGCTCGAGCACCCAGAGCTCGGAGGCGTCGCCGTAGCTGACGTTGTGCTCGAGCTCCTGCTCGACCGTCGTGTAGCGACGCCGGTCGTTCTCGATCAGCGTCACCTCGTGGTCTTTCTCCAGCAGCTCGCGCGCCAGGTTCCAACCGACCTTCCCCGCGCCGACGACGATGATGTACACGCCCGCCCCCTACCCGTTCCCGCGGCCCGCGGAGTCCCGCACCGCCGTCTCCAGCATGTCGATCGCGACCCGCGTCGGGCACACCGTCTGCAGGCCCTGCCGCGCGTACCACTCGGCCCGCAGTGGGTCGAGGACGCGGGCGATCACGGTCGGCACGTCGTACCGGCGTTTCGCGATCTGGGCGATGATGATGTTGGTGTTGTCGCCGTCGGTGGAGGCGATGAAGACGTCGGCCTGGTCGATCCCGGCGGCCTCCAGGGCCTCCGCCTCGAGCCCGGCGCCGACCGTGAACTGGCCGCCGAGGTCCTCCCAGCTTTTCTCCAGGCCCACCTCGAGGCGGGCGTGGGACTCGGGGTCCTCGTCCAGTGCCGAGACGGTGTGCCCCTCGCGGAGCATCGCCCGGGCGACGGAGCTGCCGACACGGCCGCAGCCGACGATCAGGATGAACATGCGGCGGATACTAGAAGGACCGGGCGCGGCTGGTCGTTCGGGCTGCGGGGGACCGGGTTGCTCGAGCGGTTGCGGCAGTGCCAGGGGCGGTGTCCCGGGGGTCTCGTGAAACACCGCGTACAGGCCCGTCACGAACTCCCGACTTCCGTGACGGTCCCGTCACACGGGACGCCCGCGTCCCGTGTGCTGTGGTTCCTTAGTGGCGTATAGCGCCACTAAGGAACCACAGCAGAAGGCTTAGTAAATGAGGCCGTGACGAAGACGTCGGGAACGTCCCGCCTCCGTGAACCTCCGGTCTCTCGTCGGACCCGGATGACGAGCTCGGCGGGAGCGCGGTCGTCCTTTGGCCCGTCGAGCGGGCCAAAGGACGACCGCGTGGTGCGGGCCGGGCCAAAGGACGACCGCGTGGTG
>JAFDWG010000261.1 GCA_018268605.1 Actinomycetota bacterium
CCGGTGATCTCGACGCCCTGGGCCTCGAAGAGCTTCGGGTCGACCCGGCGCGCGTCGTTGCCGAGCTCCTCGAGGCCGAGCGAGTCGGCCAGCCGTTTCGCCGGATCGATGGTGAGCACGCAGACCTTGAGCCCGCGCGCCGCGAGGCCGGCCGCGATCGCCGCCGAGGTGGTCGTCTTGCCGACCCCGCCGGATCCCGCGCAGATCACGACCCGTTTGCCGTCGAGGACGTCGGCGAGAGTGGGGGAGGTCGGGCTCACCCGAGTCTCCGCGAGAGGCGCCGCGCCGCCTCTGGGCCGAGGTCCGGCTCGAACAGGAAGGGGAGGGTCTTGACCGGCGCCTGGGCCCGCCGCCGCAGGCGCGCCAGCTGTGCCCGTTGGCTGCGCGCGCGGCCGTACTCCGACAGCGCCGCCCGGGCCGCCGCCTTCGGGGCGCCCTGCTCGGCCTCGGCCAGCGCCGTCAGTTTGTCGGCCTCCTCCTTCGAGAAGCGCTCGGGGTAGAGCCCGTTGAGATAGACCCGGTCGACCGCCACGCCGACCTCGTTGACCAGATCGTGCTCGAGCGCCGCCGACTCGTTCACCGGCATCTCCTCCGGCAGGGCGACGATCGCGACACCCGTGTTGTCGTGATTGGTGATGAACTCGTCAAGGGTCTTCGCCTGGGAGTGGATCGGCCCGACCCGCGCGATGTTGGCGAAGGTGCGCGGCGTCTGTAGGAAGCCGACCCCATGGCCGGTGGCGGGAGCGTCGACGATCACGGTGTCGTACTTGGTACCCGACTTCACCTTGCGATCGAGCTGGGCGAGCTCCCAGATCTTCCCGATCGTCACCAGCTCCTTCAGCCCCGGCGTCGCCGCGGCGAGGTAGTTGAAGATGCGGCTGCGGAAGAGCATGTCGCGCATCGCCCGCACCTTCAGCTGCAGCAGCACGTACTCCCGCATCGACTCGTCGGGGTCGATCGAGATCGACCAGAGGTTCTCCTCCAGTTCGACCTCGTGGAAGCCGACGGTGGTGTGCTCGAACATCCGCGAGGCGTTCTCCTGCGCGGCGACCTCGCAGACGATCGTCTTCTTTCCTTCGGACGCGGCACGCATGCCGAGGGCCACCGCGACGGTCGTCTTGCCGACCCCGCCCTTGCCGGTGACGATGACCAATCGCTTGTCGAGTAGCTCGGGTATCGGGCAATTCCTAGCAATTTCGCGTTAAGGCAGGAAAAAGGCAGTGCCATCCGAATATCCGCGCAATGGGATTTCTAAGCCGCAAGAAGAAGAACCGGGAGCCCGCCGTCGTCGAGGAGACGCATCCGCTCGAGGAAGAGCTGCAGGGGATGGAAGAGGCGGTCCCCGAGCGGCCGGTGAATGACTATGAGCCGGAATACGTGGAGCTGGAGCCGGAGGTTGCGCCGGAGCCCGAATTTGACGATGACGTGCCGACCGCGGGTCCTGTCCCGTACGAGGGGCCCTCGTCCTCGCACGCTGCGGGCGAAGACCCCTCATACGCGCCACCCGCGGACGCTGCCGTGCCGGTTGACACGCCGCCTCCGGCCCCGCCGGTGGAAGAGCGTGAGCCTGCGCCGCTGCGCGTCGAGGAGGCGTTGAACGCGGAGCGCAGGGACGACGATGAGGAGCCGGGGGACGCGCGGATGAAGGCCGTCGACCTGATCGCCCCGACCCGGCTCGACTTCCTCAAGCCGCAGGAGGCCCCGGCCGAGGAGCCGGTCGACACCGCCGACGTGATCGCCTTCGCCAACCAGAAGGGCGGCGTCGCCAAGACGACGACGACGCTCAACCTGGCCGTCGCCTTCGCCGAGTCCGGGTACCGCGTCCTCTGCATCGACCTCGACCCGCAGGGCAACCTGACGATGTCCCAGGGGATCGACCCGGACAAGGTCGAGCACAGCCTCTACGACGTGCTCGTCAACGACATGCCGATCTCCGAGATCATCGTCGAACGGGAGATCGACATCGCCGTCGCCTCGATCGACCTGGCCGGCGCGGAGATCGCGAT
>JAFDWG010000262.1 GCA_018268605.1 Actinomycetota bacterium
CGAGCGCGATCTTCACCGCCGGCGCCAGCGGGAAGTCCATCTCGGCGACGAAGGCAGGGAGGACGTCGGGGTCGTAGAACCGCCACTTGGCGCTGCGGCGTAGGCGCAGGGTCTCCAGCGACAGCTCGGTCAGTTCGGGGTTGAGTGAGGCCGCCACGGCCGCCAACTCTTTCAAAGCCGGCCGGTCTACTCGATCGGGGCGGCCATCGTGCGCCAGAAGTCGCGAAATCCCTCGCGCTCGTAGAGGTCGATCGCGCCCTCGTTGGCGCTGACGACGGACACCGACCACCAGGTCGCGCCGAGCTCACGCAGCCGCTCGCGGCAGTGGTCGATCAGCAGCGTGCCGATGCCGAGGCCGCGCGCCGACGCGGTGACCGAGAGCGACTCCAGGTCCCCGACCCGGTCGCCGAGGTTCCAGGTCGGCCCTGAGGGGCCGACGCGCAGGAAGGCGTATCCCAGGGGAGCCCCCTCGGCCCCCTCGCCGGGCACGAGGTAGAGGCGTCCCTCCCCGCCGTCGAGCCATTCCACGTACTGCTCGCGCCGCCGCCGCCATGCCGTCTCCGTGTCCCGGACCGGATAGGTGCCGCCCGTCAGCTCCCGATGGTGGCCGACCATCTCCTTCCAGAGCCCCTCGACCAGGTCCACGCCCCCGATCCCCAGCTCGATCACCCGCCGCTCTGCCATGGGTCGCAGGCTATTGAACGGCGTCGTGCCGGCCGCCCCGGCCCCCCTATGTCGGTCCCGCTTCCCCAGCACCCCCAGGTCGATGGGCCGACAACCCCGCTATATCGTGGTTTTTCGGCCCATCAACATCGCGGGTCGGGCGGAAGGCGCACGAAGCGCACGGGACCTGCGCAGGCCCTCGCGTCCCTCTCCCGGAGCGCCGGCTTCCAGGCGCCCGGGGTGGGGTTAACCCCACCTCGACACGCCAGATCGCCTCAGCCTGCTTCGCCGGGAGGCCTCATTGGAAGCGGGTCGCGGCTCACGCAGGGTGGAGGAGCGCCGATTCGGGCGCTCTTTGACCTCAGATATTCCGGACGGAGGACGCGATGCGAAGCAGGAGGAAGTCAGGAATTGCGGGACGGGCGGGGCGTTGGAGCGCCGCCCATCGGAAGACGGCGATCTGGGGTTGGATCGCCTTCGTGATCGCCGCGATCGTCGTCGGCGGTGCCGTGGGCACGAAGACGATCGACGACGGCGGCGGCAACGGGGAATCGGCGCAGGCCGACCGGACGCTCGAAACCGCCTTCCCGCAGTCGGCGGTCGAGCAGGTGATCGTCCAGACCAAGGGAAAGGAAACGATCCACGGGCCGCGGGCGACGGCCGCGGTCGCCGAAGTCGAATCGCGCCTCGGCAAGCTTCCCTTCGTCCACGGCCTGGTCGGCCCTTACGACGAGGGCGCCGGGGGACAGACCTCGGCCGACGGCCGCTCCGGACTGATCAAATTCTCGATTCCCGAAACGGACAGGGTCGAACCCGACGAAGTCGTCGGGCAGGCACTCGACCAGGTTGCTCTGGTCCAGGAGCGGCACAAGGGCCTGAGGGTGGAAGAGGTCGGCGACGCGTCGGGTGAAAAGGCGGTCACCGAAAGCCTCGAAGAAGACTTCTCCAAGGCCGAGATGACCTCGCTGCCGGTGACGCTGCTGATCCTGGTGGTCGTCTTCGGCTCGCTGCTCGCCGCGGGCGTGCCGCTGCTGCTTGCCCTGACCGCGGTCGGCGCGACGATCGGCCTCATCGGCCCGGTCAGCCACCTCTTCGGCGCCGTCGCCGAACAGATCAACTCGGTGGTGCTTCTGATCGGTCTCGCGGTGGGCGTCGACTACTCGATGTTCTACCTGCGGCGGGAGCGCGAGGAGCGCGCCGCCGGGGCCGGCGAGCGCGCCTCGCTGGAAGCCGCGGCGGCGACCTCGGGACGGGCGATCCTCGTCTCCGGCTTCACCGTGATGGTCGCGATGGCGGG
>JAFDWG010000263.1 GCA_018268605.1 Actinomycetota bacterium
ATCGGCGGCGGGGAGGTGGACCGGCGCGCCGAAGGCACGCGCCCACTCGGCCATCGTCGTGTAGTAGTGGGGGTGCGAGATCGCGATCGCGTCGATCCCACCGCGCTCCTCTACCGCCGCCGCGACCTCGACGTCGAAGGGCGCCAGGCAGTCCCACAGCACGTTGCCCTCGGGGGCCTCGATCAGCAGCGCCCGCTGCCCGATCGCAAAGGAAGGGCTCGAGCCGATCCCGGTCAGCCCCGGCTCCTCGGTGCGGATGTCGGCGCGGTGCGTCTCGCGCAATTCCTCCAGCGTCGTCCACTCCTGCCCGCCCCAGCCGACGTACTGGCGTTCGTCGAGGCAGATCGCGCACCCCTCCGGCGGCTCCGCCGACGGCGGGTACTGGGCCCCGCAGGTGACGCAGATGAACGCGCTCGTCATCGGCCCATCTTCCCACCCCGGACGGAATAGGCTTGCCCAAGTGCCACGTCCCCTGATGATCTGCCTCGCCCTCCTCGCGACCGTGGTGGCGCTCGCCGCCTGCGGCGGTGGCTCCGAGACCGCGACGATCGGGACCTCGGAAGTGACGATCGACCGGGAACCGGAATCGGTCGTCGACGCGATGCGCGCGGTGGCCGAACAGCAGCCCTACGAAAAGTGGGCCCTCGACTGTGTGATCGGGCAGTACGAAAAGATCATCACGCCGAAGGTGGAAGACGAGCTCGAAGGCGCCTCGGAGAAGGCCATGGGTGAATTCCTGCTGCCTCACCTGGAAGCGATCAACAAGGCCTGCGAAAGACCTGGGCGCCACATCTTCAACCCGAACGCCACCGAAGAGGAACTGGCGGTGGTGCGCTCCTCCGAGGTCCAGGGCCTGCGGCTGATCCTGAAGGCGGGGGGCGTGCCGGCCGGCGTGCGCACGTGCGTCGAAGGGGAACTCGCAGCGTTGCCCGGCCCACAGATCATCGCCTTGATCGAAGCCGACGAAGCCGAACGCGAAGTGCTGTTCGAAGAACTCGCGGCGCCCTGCCTGGGCGGCGGCGAAGCCGGCTGAGTGAGGCGCGCGGCGGCCGGGGTACCGGACCGCCATGCCCGACAAGCCCACCATCGTGCTCGACGTCGACGGCACCCTCGTCGACACCAACTACCAGCATGCGATCGCCTGGCACCGGGCGTTCCGCGCCCATGGCTTCCCGGTCGCGATCTGGGAGATCCACCGCCACATCGGCATGGGCGGCGACCAGCTGGTCGAATCGCTGGTCGGCGAGGAGGGTGAGGAGAAGGCCGGGGAGACGCTCCGCGACGCCCATGACAAGGAGTACTCGCAGCTGATCGACGAAGTCGAGGCGATGGAGGGGGCGAGCGAGCTGATCGCCGAGCTGGACGACGCGGGCGCCACCGTGATCCTCGCGTCCTCGGCGCAGGAGGAGGAGCTGGACCGCTACATCGAGCTGCTGGGAGCCGGGGAGCGGATCGCCGGCGCGACGAGCTCCACCGATGCCGAGCAGACCAAGCCGCACCCCGAGCTGGTGCAGACCGCGCTCGACAAGTACGGGTCCGGGGGCCCGGTGCTGATGATCGGCGATTCGACCTGGGACGTGAAGGCGGCCAAGCGGGCCGGCGTGCCGACCCTGGCGCTCCTCACCGGCGGCTTCTCGGAGGCCGAGTTGCGCGAGGCGGGCGCGGCCGAGGTCAAGCGCTCGATCCAGGTCCTGCGCGAGGAGGGAGTGGGTGCCGCGCTCGATCTGGCGGGTACCTCCGCGCCATGACTCGATTCGGCTACACCATGATGTGCGAGCAGTCGCGCCCCGACGCGCTCGTCGCCGACATCCGCCGCGCCGAGGGTGCCGGATTCGACTTCTCCGTGATCTCGGACCACTACCAGCCGTGGCTGGTTGAGCAGGGACATTCGCCCTACGCCTGGTCGGTGCTCGGCGCCGCCGCCGCGGTGACCGAGCGGATCGGCCTGATGACCTA
>JAFDWG010000264.1 GCA_018268605.1 Actinomycetota bacterium
AGCGCGGCGAAGGCTCGGAACTCGTCGATGTCGAGGGCAACCGCTACATCGACTGGGTCTGCTCCTGGGGCCCGCTGATCCTGGGACACGCCGACCCGGCGGTGGTCTCGGCCGTGATCGAGGCGGCCAAACGGGGGACCAGCTACGGCGCCGCGACCGCGATGGAGGTGCGCCTGGCCGAAGAGGTCGCCGCGCGCTTCCCCTCGGTGGAGATGGTGCGGATGACGAGCTCCGGCACCGAGGCGGCGATGAGCGCCGTGCGCCTGGCGCGGGCGATCACCGGCCGCGAGGTCGTGGTCAAGTTCGCGGGCGCCTACCACGGCCACTCCGACGGGCTGCTCGCCGAGGGCGGCTCGGGGATGGCGACGCTGTCGGTGCCGGGCAGCCCCGGCGTGCCGCCCGCGATGGCGGCGCTGACCGTGGTGGCGCCGTGGAACGACCGCACCGCGGTCGAGGCGGCACTCGCCGAGCATGAGGTCGCCGCCCTCCTGGTCGAGCCGGTCGCGGCGAACATGGGCGTCGTCCCGGCCGACGACGGCTTCCTCGAGTTCCTCCGCGAGGCGACCCGCGCGGCGGGGACCCAGCTGATCTTCGACGAGGTGATCACCGGCTTCCGGGTCGCCCGCGGCGGCGCCCAGGAGCTCTTCGGAGTCGAACCGGACCTGACCGTGATGGGCAAGATCATCGGCGGCGGCCTCCCCGCCGCGGCGTTCGCCGGGCCGACGGCCTCGATGGAACGGATCGCGCCGGCGGGCGACGTCTACCAGGCCGGGACCTTGTCGGGGAACCCGCTCGCGGTGGCTGCCGGGCTCGCGACGCTCGACGGCCTCGACCCGGCCGCCTACGAGCGGCTCGGCGTCCTCACCGATCGCCTCGTCGCCGGGTTCGAGGCGCTGGCCGAGAGCCGGCCCCTTCAGGTGGCCAAGGTGCCCGGGCTCGTAACCCTGTTCTTCAGCGAGACCCCGGTGCGGAACTTCGCCGACGCGACCGCCTGCGACACCGAGGCCCACGCCCACTTTTGCCGCGCGATGCTCGACCGCGGCGTCTACCCGCCGCCGGCGCAGTACGAGGCCTGGTTCGTCTCCCTCGCCCACAATGAGACGAGCGTCGACCGCACCCTCGAGGCGACCGCCGAAGCTCTGGACGAGGTCTTGGGATGACCGCCCTCGCGGAGCTCGCCCGGCAGCTGCGCGAGGAGGACACCCCGATCGCGCCCCACGTCGTCGAGGTCGACGGCGCCGACGGTCCCTCCGGCGAGTACGCCCTGGTGATGGAGGCGGTGCGCGAGGGCTACCTGCTCCACTACGGCGAGTCGCGCCTGATGGTCGGCCACGACCCGGACCTCGGCCTGCTCGCCGGCGACTATCTCTACGCCCTCGGCCTCGACCGCCTCGCGGCGATCGGGGACACCGACGCGGTCGCGGTCCTCAGCGAGCTGATCTCCCGCTGCGCCCAGCTCCACGCGGAGGGCCGCGGCGACGAGGTCGACCCGCTCTGGGTCGAGGCCGGCCAGAAGCTCGGCGTCGCCTAGCCGGTCCGCCCCCGCACCTGCCGAAGCACCCCGGTCACCTCGGCGGGCGCGTGGGCGATCTGCCAGTGGGTGAACCGCAGCACGGTGTAGCCGGCCGCCACGTGCTTCTGGTCGCGCCTCACCATCCGCGCCTGCTGGGACGCCGTGCGGTGGTAGCGCAGCCCGTCGGTCTCGACGATCAGGCCGTGGTCGGGGAAGAAGAAGTCCGTTTCGTACCCGAGGACCCAGTGTTTGGTCAGCGGCCGCGGGAAACCGGCCGACAGCGCGAGCGGTCGGAAGAGGATCTCGAGGTCTGAGTCCGAGAGCCGGAAGGTGTGGCGGTCGAGCATCGTCCGCAGAGTCCCCACGCCCGGCATGCCGCGGTAGGCCTCGAGTTCCAGCGCCCGCCGCAGCGTCT
>JAFDWG010000265.1 GCA_018268605.1 Actinomycetota bacterium
GGCCGTCTCGGCCACGGCCACAGCCTGCCCGGGCCGTGGCCGAGACGGCCGTGCTTGCCGCATACCCTTGCGTCCCTTTCCCGTCCCCGCCACCCCAGAAACCGCCCATCCCAACCCACCGCTCAAGTTCCCGCGCCGCCCGGTCGAGACACCCTCTAACCTCTTCTCCCTTCTTATGTGCGGCATCGTCGGATACGTGGGCAGCCGGCCCTGCGAGGAGATCCTCCTGCAAGGGCTGGAAAAGCTCGAATACCGTGGATATGACTCCGCGGGCATCAGCCTGCTCGAGGAGGGGGCGGTGGAGTCGGTCCACGCGGTCGGCAACCTCGCCAACCTGCGGGCGGCGATCGACGTCGCCGCCAACGGGAACGGGAAGCTCGCACCGGCCGAGACCGGGATCGCCCACACCCGCTGGGCCACCCACGGGCGGGTCACCGAGGAGAACGCGCATCCGCACGACGACAGCTCGGGCAAGGTCCACATCGTCCTCAACGGGATCGTCGAGAACCACGCCGAGCTGCGCAAGCGCCTGATCGCCGAAGGCGAGACCTTCACCTCCGAGACCGACGCCGAGGTGGTCGCCCACCTGATCGCCCATCACTACGACGGGGACCTCGCCGCCGCCACCCGGGCCGCCTACGCCGAACTGCGCGGCCATTACGCCTTCGTCGCCATGCACGCCGACGAGCCCCAGCGCCTGCTCGGCGCCCGCAAGGAGTGCCCGTTGGTCGCCGGCGTCGGCGAGGGGGAGACCTTTCTCGCCTCCGCGATCCCCGCCTTCCTCGCCGACACCCGCGTCGCGGTGCCGATCGAAAACGGCGAGCTGGTCGAAATCGAAGCCGGCGGCGTGCGCATCACCGACACCGAGGGCAACCCGGTCGAGCGCGCCCCCGAGGAGGTCACCTGGGACGCTGAAGCCGCCGAGAAGGGCGGCTACGAGACCTTCATGCTGAAGGAGATCCACGAACAGGCCGACGCCGTCGCCGAGACGATCACCGACCGCCTGCCCGGCACCGACGGGGTCGACCTCTCCGACGTCGCCCTCTCCGACGACTTCCTCCGTGACGTCGGGCGGATCGTGATCGTCGCCTGCGGCACCAGCTACCACGCCGGCCTGATCGGTCGCTACGCGATGGAGGAGTGGGCGCGCGTCCCGGTCGAAATGGACATCGCCTCCGAGTACCGCTACCGCAACCCGGTGGTGGGAGAGGGCGACCTGGTCATCGGCATCACCCAGTCCGGCGAGACCGCCGACACGCTGGCGGCGATGCGCCTCGCCCGTGAGGCCGGGGCGAAGGTTCTGGCGGTGACCAACATCATGGGCAGCCAGGCGACGCGCGACTCCGACGCGGTCCTCTACACCCGCGCCGGGCTCGAGATCGGCGTCGCCGCGACCAAGACCTTCCTCGCCCAGGTGGCGGGGATGTACCTGCTGGGACTGCGGATCGCGGAGTTGCGCGGGACCCTGCCGCCGGCCCGGATCGCCGAGCTCGTCGCCGAGCTGAAGTCCTTGCCGACGAAGATCGACGACACCCTCGCCGCGGTCGAAGAGCCGGTCCGGGCGATCGCCGAGAAGCACGCCCAGCGCGAGTTCTTCCTCTACCTCGGGCGCCACATCGGCCTGCCGACCGCGCTCGAGGGCGCGCTGAAGCTGAAGGAGATCTCCTACATCCCGACCGACGCCTACGCGGCGGGGGAGATGAAGCACGGGCCGATCGCGCTGCTCGACGAGTCGACCCCGGTCGTCTGCGTCGCCACCGAGAGCCCGGTGCTGGAGAAGGTCCTCTCGAACGTCGAGGAGGTGCGGGCCCGCGGCGCCGACACGATCGCGATCGCCACCGAAGGCTCCGAGCGACCCGCCGAAGTCGCCGACTCGACCATCTACATCAG
>JAFDWG010000266.1 GCA_018268605.1 Actinomycetota bacterium
CCTTCGACGCGATCACGATGGGCCACGACTACGAGATGGCCGACTACGACCGCACCAACCTGATCTTCACCAAGGAGATGCTGCTCGCCGAGCCGATCGAGCGGACCCCGCTGAAAAGCGAGGGCGAAGAGACGATGGGTGCGCTCTGATGGAAGCGGTCCTCTTCTTCATCGCCGCAATCGGCGCGACCGCCGGCGCGATCGGCGTCGTCGCCCTCCGCAATCCCTTCTACAGCGTGCTCGCGCTGGTCGCCCACCTGTTCAGCCTGGCGGTGCTCTTCCTCCTGCTGACGAGCGCCTTCGTCGCCGCCGCGCAGGTGGTCGTCTACGCGGGCGCGGTGATGGTGCTCTACGTCTTCGTCGTCGCGTATGTGGGCGAAGCGCACGAGGCCAAGCTCGACCCGGTCCCCGGCCAACGCCTCTTCGCCGGCCTCCTCGCCTTCTTCCTCTTCGTCGAGATCTCCGCCGCGGTACTCTCCTCCGCCCTCAAGGCCCTCTCGACCAAGGGCCCTGACGTCCCCGCCGGCTTCGGCGATCCCGCCGCCATCGGCAACCTCCTCCTCGAGAAGTTCCTCGTCCCCTTCGAGGCCGCCTCCGTCCTTCTTCTGATCGCCGCCGTCGGCGCGATCGTCCTCGCGGGCCGCAAACAGCGCGAGAAGCAACCGCCGCCCCGGCGCGCGACCGAGCCCACCAGCGTCAAGGAGGCGCTGACCCGATGAACATCGACTGGTACATCGTCCTCTCGGCCCTCCTCTTCACCATCGGCGCGATCGGCATCCTCGTCCGGCGCAGCCCGATGGTGATCCTGCTCTGCCTCGAGCTCATGCTGAACGCCGCCAACCTCGCGCTGGTCGCCTTCAGCCGTGAGGTCGGGAACCAGCAGGGCCAGGTCTTCGCCCTCGTCGTGATGGTGATCGCGGCCTGCGAGGTCGTCGTCGGCCTCGGGCTGATCGTCGCCATCTTCCGCCGCAAGCTGCCGCTCGACGTCGACGACCTGCGGGAGCTGCGCGGATGAGCGCCACCGCCTGGGCCTGGCTGGTCCTGCTCTTCCCGCTGGCCGGCTCGATCGCGATCGCGCTCGGCTTCCGCAGCACCTCCTGGCGCTTCGCCGGGATCGTCGGCACCGCCGCCATCGGCCTCGCCTTCGTCTGCGGGATCCTGGCGCTGGTCAACCTGCTCGGCGAAGACCCCGAGGCGCGCCACCACGCGTCCTCGCTGTGGGAATACGCCAGCGTCGCCGGCCTCCACATCAAGCTCGGCATCTACGTCGACCCGCTCTCGATCTTCATGGTGCTGGTGGTGACCGGGGTCTCGACCCTGATCCACCTCTACTCGTTCGGCTACATGCAGTCCGACGAGGGCTACCACCGCTTCTTCAGCTACCTCAACTTCTTCGTCTTCTCGATGCTCTTGCTGGTGCTGGCGGGGAACTTCGTCCTCCTGATCGTCGGCTGGGCCTTCGTCGGCTTCGCCTCCTACGCGCTGATCAGCTTCTGGTACCGGCGGACGACCGCCACGCGCGCCGGGATGAAGGCGTTCGTGATCAACGTCGTCGGCGACATCGGGCTGACCCTGGCCGCCTTCCTGATCTTCCAGCAACTCGGGACCTTCGAATACACCGAAGTGTTCGCCAAGGCGCCGGAGGTCTTCCACACCAACGAGTGGACGGTCACCGCGATCTGCCTGCTGCTCCTGGTCGGAGCGTTCGCCAAGTCGGCGCAGCTGCCCTTCCACACCTGGCTGCCGGACGCGATGGAGGGGCCGACCCCGGTCTCCTCCCTGATCCACGCGGCGACGATGGTGACCGCGGGCGTCTACCTGATCGCCCGCACCCACGTCCTCTTCGTCCTCGCCCCGACCGCCGCCGACATCGC
>JAFDWG010000267.1 GCA_018268605.1 Actinomycetota bacterium
GTTGTAGGCCTGCTCGACCGTGAACTGGCAGTGGGGCAACGGGGTGCCTGTCATCTTCACGCCGCCGAAGCCGCCCTTCTCCAGGACGGCCGCGAGGTCGACCTGGGCACCGAAGACTTCCTGCATGCAGCCGACGTACTGGCGACCGTCGAGGCGGTCGACGTAGCTGTAGAGGAAGCGGCAGCCGAGTTCGATGCAGCCGCGAGGCTCGACCATCTTGTCGCAGAAGGAGCGACACTGGCGGCACTCGCCGACCTCGGTGCGGGTTACGGACATTGGGTGATTCTAGAGAGGTGGGACCGCGGAACAAAGCGGTTCAGGACGCTCAAGCGGCGGCTCAGGCGACGAGGGCTTCGGATCCCAGCAGCTGCTCGATCTCATAACGGAGATTGGGCGACTGCTGGACCTTGTACTTCGCGCCGAAACGGAGCTTCGTCTGACCGGCGGAGGTCTGGACGACCAGGTGGACGTCGGACTCCCCTTTGTTGTCCTCGAAGAGTGCCTTCAACTCCTCCAGCACGGCCGGGTCCGTCGCTTTCGCGACCGGGATCGAGAACTGGAAAGGGCCGCCGGAGAAGCCGCCTGAGGGGGTCGAAGACGAACCGCCACCAGGCGGCCCGGGCGGCGGCGCGTTCTTGGCGGCGCGCTCGATCTCGGCGGCGTCGGGTTCGAAGCGCTGGGCATCTTGGACCACGAGCTTCGTCTCGCCGCGGTCCTTATGGTCGATGCGGCCGCGGACGACCACGATCGCGTCGGGGGCGATCACCTGCGCGCTCTCGGCCTCGTCGGCCTTGAAGACGAGCATCTCGACCTGACCCTCGACGTCGTCGAGCGTCGCGAACATCATCTGGCTGCCGCTCTTGGTGCGGATCTTTTTGCACTCGACGACGATGCCGCCGACCGTCACCCAGGCGCCGTCCGGTTTGCGGTCGAGCTCGGAGATCGAGCAGTCGACTTTCGCCCGCAGCGCCGGGCCGACCTCGGTCAGCGGGTGCGAGGACAGGTAGGTGCCGAGCGTCTCCTTCTCCATCGCCAGCAGCTCGGTCTTGTCGAACTCGGCGGCCGAGATCGGCGGGCGTGCCTGGACCGGTGCGGCCGCGCCGCCGCCGGTGTCGTCGCCGAAGTCGAAGATCGAGCCCTGCCCGAGCTGGGCGTCTTCCTGCGCCTTCTGCCCGGAGGCCTGGGCGGCCGGCAGCGCTTCCAACATCCCCTGGCGGGTCGCGCCGGTCGCGTCGAGCGCGCCGCATTTGATCAGGCATTCGATCGCCCGTTTGTTCACGGCGCGCGAGTCGACCCGTTCACAGAAGTCGTAGATCGAGGTGATCGGGGCGTCCTCGCGGGCCCGCAGGATCGCCTCCACCGCGGCGTGGCCGACGTTCTTCACCGCGTCGAGGCCGAAGCGGATCGCGTTCTCGGAGACGACGAAGCTGTGGTCGGACTCGTTGACGTCAGGCGGCAGGACGTCGATCCCCATCTCCGCGCAACGGTTGACGAAGAACGGCACCTTGTCTTTGGTGTTCATCACCGAGGAGATCACCGCCGCCATGTACTCGGCCGGGTAGTTGGCCTTGAGGTAGGCGGTGCGGTAGGAGATCAGGCCGTAACAGGCGGCGTGGGACTTGTTGAAGGAGTAGTCGGCGGCCGCTTCGTTCAGCTTCCAGAGGTCGGCGGCGACGTTCGGAGCCGTGTTCGATTCCTTCAGGCCCTGCATGAACTTGTCCTTCATGGTGGCCATCAGGTCGCGCTTCTTCTTGCCGATCGCCTTGCGCAGATCGTCCGCCTCGGTACCGGAGAAGCC
>JAFDWG010000268.1 GCA_018268605.1 Actinomycetota bacterium
CGGTAGGAGCGGTCCCAATATGAACAGCGTCGAGACCGCGTTTTCCGGGCGGAACGACTCCTTGGAGATGAGCTTGCCGACGTCGGCGAGCGGCTGCAGCAGCCCGAAGGGGCCGACCCGGTTGGGGCCGTAACGATGCTGGAAGCGGCCGATCAGTTTGCGCTCGACCACGGTCAGGATCGGCAGGATGCCGAAGATCACCGCGAAGATCACGATCGACTTGGCGATCATGATCCAGATCGATTCGGCGACCTGCGTGTCCGCCAGGGGGAGCAGCTGCATCACGCGGGTACCTCGCTGAGCTTCTCGATCTCGACCCGGACCTGGTGGCCGTTGAGGAGGCCATTGGCGTTCGCGCCGGCGACGCCCTCGGCGAGGAAGCAGACACCCTCGGGGATCCGTTCCTTCACCATGACGGTCGCCTCGATCGACAGGTTCATCTGGCCGACCCGGACCTTGTCTCCGGTCGAGAGCTCGAGGCGCTCCGCGTCCTCGGGGGAGAGCTCGAGGCGTTGCGTCGGCTTGAGGAACCGGAGTGGCGGGTTCAACTCGGTGATCGGACCCGCCCACAGGTCACGGTAGGTCCCGAGGATGAGGCCGTCGGCGTCGGAATCACCGGGCCTTCCTTCCAACCAGCTGATGAGATCGCTCGCCGGCTTCGGAAGCTCCGATGCGCCCTCCGTTTCCTGCCAGCGGATGCCGCGGCCGCCGATGTCGCCATCGGTGATCGAGCCGTAGAAAGGAACCGCCGAGGTCAGCTCCTTGAAGGCCGTGGGCTGGCTGGTCACGCCGGTGTCGTGGCCGAGGGCCAGCGAGAGGTTGGCCAGGGTCTGCCAGCCGGCGCGGATGTCGCCGGGGCGACCGGCCGCCGGGCGGACGCGCTGGAGGCGGCCGTCGGGGTGGGTGACCGTGCCGTCTTTCTCGGCGTGGGTCTCCAACGGGAAGAGGACATCGGCCTTGGCGGCGGTCTTCGTTTCGAAGGTGGAGAAGGCGACGACGAAGGAGGCGGCGTTGAGCGCTTCCTCCCATCGCGCCGTGTCGGCGAAGTCGCGGAGTGGGTCGACGCCGACCAGGATCACGCCGTCGAGCTCACCGCTGACCAGTGCCTTCCGAATCTCCTCGGTGTCCTTGCCATTGATTGCCAGTGCCGCGAGACCTGGGCCCGCGTCGGGTAGGACGCCCGCCTCGCGCAGACCGCGGGCGTTGGTGGTGTCCGGCACTTCCAGCAGCCCGGCGCCCTCGGTGTTGCGGAAGCCCAGCTTGCTGGCCAGGCCGGTCAACGCGATTGCACCGTTGGCGCCGATCCGCTCGCCCCAGACGACGACGACCTTGCCGGCGTCGCGGAGGCTCTCCGCCAACGGGCTCGCGACGTTTTCCTCACCCTCGACCGCCTTGGCCAGCTCGCGGACGAAGTGGGCCCCTTCGCCCGGCGCGTACCGCGCGATCGCCTCGGCGCCGCCGTCGAGGGCCGTCGGCCGCTCGGTCGCCACCGCGAGGCGGGCGCCGTTGCGGCGGATCGCCTTGCGGATCCGCAGGTCGAGGATCGGCGAGGACTGCATCGGGTCGGTGCCGAGGACGAGGATCACGTCGGCCTCGTCGATGTCGGTGACCGCCGCCTGCAGCTCCGGGCGGGCGAGGTGGAGGATTGTCTCGACGCCGGGACCTGCGGCCGGACGCGAGTCGATGTGCGGCGAGTGGAGGGCGCCGCGGACGATCTCTCCGACCAGGAAGCCCTCCTCGTTGGAGGCGTCGCCGACGATCGCCGCGACCTTGCCGTCGCGGGCGCGCAG
>JAFDWG010000269.1 GCA_018268605.1 Actinomycetota bacterium
TGTCGGCGACTTTGAGACGGGACTCTTGCTGGATCATCGGTCTACCTCGCCTTCTCGACGACGTCGACGAGACGCCAACGCTTGGTCTTCGACAGCGGACGGGTCTCGACGACGCGCACGACGTCGCCCTCCCCCGCCTCGTTGCGCTCGTCGTGCGCGTGCAGCGTGCGCGAGCGGCGGACGATCTTCTCGTAGGTCGGGTGCCGGCGGGCGATGTCGATCCGGACGGTGATCGATTTGTCGCCCTTGTCGGAGACGACGATGCCCTGGCGAACCTTGGCGGCGTTCGAGTCACGCTCGGCCGGCGGCGTGCCGGTCCCTGCCTTGTGCTCGGCCTTGGCGGCGGCACGTTCCTTACGACGACCCTCGGCCTTCGCCTTGCGCAGCGTGGCCCGATCGGCGGCACGCTCCTCAGCGGTCCGCGGCGGACTCGCCTCGTGCGGCTCGCGCGACTTGAGCATGCGGCGACGCTCCTTCCAGGGAAGGTCGTCGAGCGGGTCGGGCTCGGCCGGCTCCGGGGCAGCCGCGGCGGGCGCCTCCTCGGCGGGTGCCTCAGCCTCGGGAGCGGCCTCGGCCTCGGCGGCAGGAGCCTCCGTGGCCGGAGTCTCCTCTGCCTGCTGCTCCTCAGCCTGCTGGTCGGTTTTCTCGGTGCTCTCGTCGCTCATATCCGTCGCGTCTCTTTCTCCACATCGATACCGCGCTGACGGGCCACGGTGATCAGCCGGGCGACGTCACGTTTCGCCTGTCCGAGGCGGGCGGTGTTCTCGAGCTCACCGGTGGCGTGCCGGAAGCGGAGGTTGAAGGCCTCTTCCTTGGCGTTGATCAGTTTCTCCACCAGCTCGTCGTCTTTCAGATTGTGCACCTCGGCGGACTTCACTGCTCCGCCCCCTCGCGCTTCACGAATTTGGTCTTGACCGGAAGCTTGTGCCCGGCGAGCCGGAGTGCTTCACGCGCCAGGTCCTCGGGGACGCCCGCCAGCTCGAACATGACCTTGCCCGGCTTGACCACGGCGACCCAGCCCTCCGGGTTGCCCTTACCGGAGCCCATCCGCGTCTCGGCGGGCTTCTTGGTGTAGGGCTTGTCCGGGAAGACGTTGATCCAGACCTTGCCGCCACGTTTGATCTTGCGCGTCATCGCGATACGGGCGGCCTCGATCTGACGGTTGGTGATCCAACCGCGCTCGACTGCCTTGATCCCGTACTCGCCGAAGGCGACGGTGCTGCCGCCCTTGGTGTCGCCGCGCATGCGGCCACGGAACTGTTTGCGGTGCTTGACCCGCTTCGGCATCAACATCAGCGACCACCTCCACCGGGTCCGCGATTGCCACCAGGCCCACCGGGACCGCGACCACCACCGCCGCCACCGGGACCACGACCGCCGGGGCCACCCGGCCCACGACCGCCACCGCCGGGACCGCGGCCACCGCCGGGTCCACGACCGCCACCCGGGCCACGACCGCCACCGGGGCCGCCTCCGCGTCCGCCGCCACCGGGTCCGCGACCGCCGCCGCCACGACCGCCTCGGTCGCCGCGTCCACCGCGATCCCGATCGCGGTCACGACCGCCACCGGGGCCACGGCTCGGCGGGGCCTCGTCGGGGTTGATGATGTCGGAGCGGAAGCCCTCGGGCATGACTTCGCCCTTGTTGATCCAGCATTTGACGCCGATGCGACCGGTCGTCGTCCGGGCCTCGAAGAAGCCGTAGTCGATGTCGGCGCGCAGCGTGTGCAGCGGCACGCGGCCGTCCGAGTAGCTTTCGGTCCG
>JAFDWG010000026.1 GCA_018268605.1 Actinomycetota bacterium
TCCGCGGCGACCTCGCCCCCGAGCAGCGCGAGCGCCTGATCGAGATCGGCGCCCGCGCCATCCCGATGGCTCGCAACGCCAACGGCAACGGCGAACTGCGCCCTGCCGCCTGGACCATGATCGAGGCAAGGCCCGGCGAGCCGGAGGTCGAGCGCGCGAAGCTCGCCGCCCTCCTCGACGCCGAGCCCGACGAGATCACCGGTCCCTACGCCTTCCACTGAGCCCGACGGGGTACCGGACCCCCATGTCCGATGCCGAGTCCGATGCCGAAGCGGCCATCCTCGAGCTGCTCGCCGCCCGCGGCCACGGGAAGACCATCTGCCCCTCGGAGGTAGCCCGCGCGCTCGCCGCCGACGAAGACTTCCGCCCCCAGATGGAACCGGTGCGCCAAGCGTACGCCTCGGGTTGACTGAGTAAGGGACGCAAGGCTCTCGGCCAGCCCGGCAGGCGTCGAGGAAGCGCGACGCCGTCGAGGGAGACGCGCGGGAGTTGCCACGAAGTCCGAGCTTCGGTGCGTCTTCTCCCACACCCCCCGGGGCGCGGTCGACCTGAGATCCGGTAACCGGACGTGAGGTCGACCGCGGTGTGGCGTCTGACGCACGAACCCCCGGAGAGGCACCGCGATCCCTCCCGGGGCACCGCCCTTCGGACTGCCGCTACCCCCCGAACCCCACCCCGGCGCCGAACGGAAAGAGCACGCTCGACGAGCCCGGCGCCGGGACCGTCACCGGCAGCTTCCCACTCGGATCCACTTCCCCGAACATCGCTTCCACCATCGCTTCGAGCGAAGGCGGCTGGTAGCTGTAGCTGGTGATGAAGGTCGGGGCGCCTGAAAGATAGGCGACGTCGTAGGGCGTTCCGACCGCAGCGACGATCACGGGCTTTCCGGTGGCGAGCAGTGAGTCGACGAGTTCGAGCTGCGAGACGCCCGGGGTCCAGGCGTTGAAGGTGGAGACGACGACGAGTTCGCTTGCTCGCGCCGCGGCAACGGCTTCGGCGATCCCTTCCGGGCTGGGGCTGAAGCCGGTATCGAGGACCTGCGGGGTGAGACCGTGGGACGCGATCGCCGCGCCGAGCGTCTTCGTCGTCACTTCCCCGAAGCCCGTGACCAGGACCTTGCGGCCCGTGTTCGGCGCCAGCGGCAGGACGCCCCCTTCGTTCCGCAGCATCGTGATCGACCGCTGCGCCGCGCGTTTCGCCACCGCCAGGTGCGCCGGGGTCCCGACCACCTGCTTCACGCGAGCAGGCTTCGTGAACGGGTCCGCCGCCAGCCCGAGCTTCCACTTCAACCGCAGCACCCGCACCACCGAGGCCTTCAGGGCCCGCATCTTCGTCGGGCTGTGCTTCACCGCGGCGAGGATCGCGCGGCGCGCCGCGAGCAGGTCGGCGGGAGGCTTGTCGGAGCCTTCGAGTTCTTCGGGCTGGGCGATCTCCAGCAGCTGGTCGTTGCCGGCGCCGAAGGCTTTCAGCGCCACCGTCGAAGGCGGGAAGGAGCTGACCGCGGCGGCGTCGAGCGCGTCGGTCGTGACCAGCCCTTCGTAGCCGAGGTAGCCGCGCAGCTGCCCGGTGACCCAGAAGCGCGAGAGGCTCGAGGGCCACTTCGATCCGGTGATCTTGGGGAAGAGGATGTGGGTGACCATCACCTGGTCCACCCCGGCGCCGACCGCCGCGGCCAGGGTCGGGAAGTTCTCCCGATGCACTTCGGCGAGGGTCTGCGGCGAGGAGACGGCGCCGTCGTCGGGGTTGATCGCCACATCGCCGAGGCCGGGGAAGTGCTTTGCCGTCGCCGCCACCCCGGTCGAGCCCTCGTCCGCCTGGTAGCCCTCCACCGCGGCGATCCCGTAGGGCGCGACGAACCCCGGCCGCCCGCCGAAGGAGCGCACCCCGTCGGCTTCGTTCAGTGGATTGACGTTCGTGTCGACGACCGGTGCGTTGTCGACGTTGATCCCCATCGCGCGCAGCTCTTCGCCGGTGATCCGCGCCGCCTGCCGGGTCAGCCGCAAGCTGCGGGTCGCGCCCAGCGCCATGTTGCCCGGGAAGACCGTCGCCGGGGCGCCGATCCGCGTCACCTCGCCCTCCTCCTGGTCGGTCGAGATCAACAGCGGCACCCGCGCGCCGCCCTGCCGGGCGACGTGCTGGATCCCGTTCGAGAGCCCCTGGATCTTGCGCGGGTCTTCGAGCTTGTTGGACCAGTCGAAGTAGATGATCCCGCCCGGTTTGAACTTGCGGATCAGCGCGGCGATGTCGGGGACGCCGTAGAACTGGCGGTTCAGCTTCACCATCTGCGGGTCCTTGTCGTGGACGCCGGTGCCGAACCCGTTGATGACGAAGAGCTGGCCGACCTTTTCCTCCAAGGTCATGTTCGCGAGCGTGCGGTGGATCCAGGCGCGCTCCGCGACGGAGGTGGCAGAACCAGCGGTCGGCGCCGCGGCGCCCGTGGACGACCCGCAGAGCACCCCTGCGCTCAGCGCGAGACAGGTGAGCGAGGCGACGAGGAGTGACCGGAGCCGGGCGGACAAGGGCGGCGATTCTCGCACGACCGCCCGGCTCCGTCGATCATCCGCTGAGCGCCATCAGCTCTGCCGCTTCACCGTGTAGCTCGCGCTTCCGTCGCAGCCGGCTTCGCCGTCGGTGGTGCCGAACTGGTGGATGCTGACCTCCACCTGCTTCGCCGACTTGAAGTTCAGCGTCACTTCGGTGGTGGTCGTCGAGGTGCTTTCGATTTCTTCGTCCCGCTGCGTTTCGGTTTTCTTCAGCAGGTAGGACTTGCCGATCCGCGGATGCTGGGGCCCCGACATGCCGATCTCGACGTAGGACTTGTTCCCTTGGAGCGGGATGTACTTCGTGCACTTGATCGGCACCGCGAAGAGCGTCACCGAGACGCCCTTGCCGACCTGCACGGTGATCGACTGGCTCTCGCCGAGCTCCTTGTAGTACCGGGTGCCGTCGGGCAGAGCCGAACCTGCTGCGGCCGACCCGGCCGACACCAGCCCGACGCACAACACCCCACACAAGGACAACAATGAACGGATCCCCATCGCACATCCCCTCTTTCAAGCATTGGACGAGGGGGCGAACCTACTGCGCGCTTTCCGCCCCGTCAGCGTACCGCTGAGGCCACTGGGCAAATCTCCCCCGGTCCGAATCTCAGCCCCGCGCGGGCTTGAAGCGGCGCAGCCGCAGGGCGTTGGCGACCACCGAGATGCTCGAGAGCGCCATCGCCGCTCCGGCGATCACCGGGTTCAGCAGGCCGAGCGCGGCGAGCGGGATCGCGGCGAGGTTGTAGCCGAACGCCCAGGCGAGGTTCTCCTTGATCGTCCGCAGGGTGGCGCGGGAGAGGCGGATCGCGTCCGGGGCGGCGACCAGGTCCCCGGTGACGAGGGTGAGGTCGGAAGCCTCGATCGCCACGTCGGTGCCGGTGCCGAGGCTGAGGCCGAGGTCGGCCCGGGCGAGCGCCGGGGCGTCGTTGACGCCGTCCCCGACCATCGCGACTACCCGCCCCTCACCCTGCAGGCCGGCGATGACGTCAGCCTTCTCGGCCGGCAGCACCTCGGCGATCACCTCGTCGATGCCGACCTCGGCGGCGACCGCGCGGGCGGTCGTCGCGTTGTCCCCGGTGAGGAGGACCGGGCGCAGGCCGAGGCTGCGCAGCCGGGCGATCGCCTCGCGAGAGGTCGGCTTGACCGTGTCAGCGACGACGAAGAGGGCACGGGCGCGGCCGTCCCAGCCGGCGGCGATCGCGGTCTGCCCGCGGGCCGCGGCGGCGGCGCGGGCGGCGTCGAGCTCCGGCGGCAGGTGCATCGCCCAGTCGGCGAGCAACGCCGGGCGCCCGACGACCAGAGCGTGGCCGTCGACGACGCCCTCGACCCCGAGGCCCTCGCGGTTGGCGAACGACTCAGGCGCCGGGAGCGGCCCCTCGGCGGCGGCGGCCCGGGCGATCGCCCGCGCGATCGGGTGCTCGGAGGCGGCCTCGATCGCGCCGACCAGCCGCAGCGCCTCGGCGCGCTCCTCCCCATCGGCGAGCGCGACCTCCGTCAGCTTCATCTCGCCACTGGTCACGGTGCCGGTCTTGTCGAGGACGACGGTGTCGACGCGCCGCGTCGACTCGAGCACCTCCGGCCCCTTGATCAGGAGCCCGAGCTGAGCGCCGCGGCCGCTGCCGACCATCAGCGCGGTCGGCGTCGCCAGTCCCAGGGCACACGGGCAGGCGATGATCAGCACCGCGACGGCGGCGGTGAAGGCGAAGGACGCGCTCTCGCCGTTGCCGAGCCAGAAGCCGAGGGTGGCGACAGCGATCCCGATCACGACCGGGACAAAGACCCCGGAGATGCGGTCGGCGAGCCGCTGCACCGGCGCCTTGCCGGTCTGCGCCTCGGTCACCAGCTTGGCGATCTGGGCGAGCGCGGTATCGGCGCCGACGCGGGTGGCGCGGACGACGAGGCGGCCGCCGGCGTTGACGGTCGCCCCCGCCACCTCGGACCCGGGCCCGACCTCCACCGGCACCGACTCGCCGCTCAGCATGCTCATGTCGAGCGCCGAGGTCCCCTCCTCCACCACCCCGTCGGTGGCGACCTTCTCCCCGGGACGGACGACGAAGCGGCTGCCGACGGCGAGCTCGGAGACCGGCACGCGGCGCTCGGCGCCCTCATCGTCGAGCACGGCGACATCCTTGGTGCCCAGCGCGAGCAGGGACTGCAGGGCGGCCCCGGCGCGACGCTTGGCGCGCGCCTCGAAATAGCGGCCCGCGAGGAGGAAGGTGGTGACGACCGAGGCGGTCTCGAGGTAGATCTCGTCGGTGCCGCCACCGCTGGTCGGGACGAGCGAGAAGGTCATCTTCATCCCGGTCATCCCGGCGTCGCCGATGAAGAGCGCGTAGAGAGACCAGAGCCAGGCGGCGAGGACGCCGAGGCTGATCAGCGTGTCCATCGTCGCGGCGCCGTGGCGCAGGTTGGCCCAGGTCGCGCGGTGAAACGGCCAGGCACCCCAGATCACGACAGGGGTGGCGAGCTGCAGGGCCAGCCACTGCCAGTTGTCGAACTGCAGCGGGGGGACCATCGAGAGGACGAGCACCGGTGCCGAGAGGAGCGCCGAGATGATCAGACGCGTGCGCAGCGAGGCGTCGGGGTCCGCGTCGGGCGCGTCCTCGGGCGCGGGCTCCTCCGCGGACGGGAGCGCCGCCTCGTAGCCGGCCGCGGCGACGGCCTCGACCAGCCGCTCGGGCTCGACCGTGCCCGGGTCATAGGAGACGCTCGCCCGCTCGGTCGCGAAGTTGACGGTGGCGGTGACGCCGTCGAGCTCGTTCAGGCGGCGCTCGACCCGGTTGGCGCAGGAGGCGCAGGTCATCCCCTCGATCGGCAGCTCCAGGCGCTCGGTGGTCGCGGTGCTCATGGGGAGACCTCCTGGGTGAACGCGACGGTGTGGAGCTTCCCTTCCGCTCGGAACTGGAGGAAGAGGCGGTAGGTCCGGGCGCTCGGGAAGGTGGCCATGAAGCTGAGGCGGTCGGCGTCGGGATGGACGTGGAGGAAGGCGAGGTCACCGCGGCGCAGCGCGACCAGGTGGCCCTTCGCGCCGAGGTAGTCGGCGAGCGCGACCGGGCGGCCGTCGCGGGTGACGGTGAAGTCGAGCGCGGTCTCCTTCCCGGCGCGGGCGGCGCCCTCGGCGAGCGCGACCCGCAGCCCATCGACCTCGGCGACCGGCGCGGGCGGTGGGACCGGGAGCGAATCGACCGTCCCGTCGACCTGGAGATCGCCGGCCAGGGTGCGCGGCGTGCCGTCGTGGGAGAAGTCGGCGAAGACGCGATAGGTCCCCGGCTCGGTGAGCCGCAGCGGCACCGACCACTCGCCGTCGGCGCTCATGGTCGGGTGAAGGTGCTGGAAGCCGGTGAGGTCGCGGCGGACGACGATCACGTGCATGCGCTTGGTGTGCTCGACGTCGAAATCGCGCACCGCCGCGCCGCCGTCGCCCGTGATCCGGAAGCGCAGGAGCTGCGTGCGGCCGGCCGGGGCGGTCGTCGTCGCCAGGCGGATGGAGAGCCCGCCTTCGAAGACACCCAGGCCGCGCACCGTCGCGGCGGCGCCGTGTCCGCTCCCGCCGTGGGCGCCGCCCATCTCCCCCATCGCGTCGCCGTGCGCGGGCGCCGCGTCCGCATCGGCATCCCCGTCCCTCAAAGGGCCGAACGCCCCCCCGATCAGGAGCGCGCCGACGAAGATCAGCGCCAACGTCGCGGCGAAGCCCGCCAGCTTTGCGGTCGTCCCTCTCATGGCGCGTACTATACCCATACCCCCCTAGGGTATGTCAAGTGCTATCTTCACCCTATGGCAACCAAGCCCGGATACAGCGCGTCCAAAGAGCAGCTGCTGAAACGCCTCTCCCGCATCGAAGGCCAGGTCCGCGGGGTCTCGAAGATGGTCGAGGAGGAGCGCTACTGCATCGACGTGCTCACCCAGATCCAGGCCGCCGAAGCCGCCCTCCAAGGCGTCGCCCTCGGCCTCCTCGACGACCACGTCCACCACTGCATGACCGGCACGAAGGCCGACCGCGACGAGAAAGCGACGGAGCTGATGAGCGCCGTCGGCCGCTTCGCCCGCCGTTAGCCGAGGTTTCCGGCGCGACCGGCGGCTGCGACCCGGTCGCGCCCGGGAATGAATCCGGTTTGAGAGCGCCCGCACGCCTTGACAGGCGCTCCGGCGGTGGTCTACTCGGGGATGAGCAGGGGTTCCGATCCAACCTCATACCGCCCGGAGGCGATGACGATGGCCGCGACCGAGATCGATCCCCAGAAGCTCGAAGCATTCATGGGCCAGGCAGTTACCGACATGGGGGCGGTGATCAGCGCGCCGCTCTTCGTGATCGGCGAGCGCATGGGCCTCTACAAGGCGATGGCGGGCCACGGCCCGATGACCTCCCAGGAGGTGGCCGAGGCGGCCGGTGTCGCCGAGCGCTCGGTGCGCGAGTGGCTGCGCAACCAGGCCGCGGGCGGCTACGTCACCTACGACGCGGAGACGGACAGATATGAATTGCCTCCGGAGCAGGCGATGGCGCTCGCCGACGAGGAGAGCCCCTTCTACCTGCTCGGCGCCTACGAGCTGATCGCCTCCCTCTACGCCGACGAGGACAAGATCATGTCCGCGTTCAAATCGGGCGGCGGCATGGGCTGGCACGAGCACGACCATCGCCTCTTCGAGGGCACCGAGCGCTTCTTCCGCCCCGGCTACAAAGGCCACCTCGTGGCCGAGTGGATCCCGGCGCTCGAAGGCGTCGAAGAGAAGCTCACCGCGGGCGCGAAGATCGCCGACATCGGCTGCGGCCACGGCGCCTCCACCATCCTCATGGCCGAAGCCTTCCCGGCATCGGAGTTCCACGGCTTCGACTACCACCCCGCCTCGATCGAACGCGCCCGCGAAGCCGCCGCCGAAGCCGGCATCGACAACGCCGACTTCGAAGTCGCCACCGCCAAGGACTACCCCGGCACCGGCTACGACCTCGTCGCCGTCTTCGACTGCCTCCACGACATGGGCGACCCGGTCGGCGCCTCCACCCACATCCACGACACCCTCGCCCCCGACGGCACCTGGCTGATCGTCGAGCCCTTCGCCGGCGACCGTGTCGAGGACAACCTCAACCCGGTCGGCCGCGTCTTCTACGGCGCCTCGACCATGATCTGCACCCCGGCGTCCCTGGACCAGGAGGTCGGCCTCGCCCTCGGCGCCCAGGCAGGCGAAAAACGCCTCGCCGAAGTGATCAAGAGCGGCGGCTTCTCCGACGTCCACCGGGCGACGGAAACCCCCTTCAACCTGATCCTCGAGGCGCGGCCTTAGAGGCAGAGGCGCGCCGCTCCCCCGGCGGCGCGCCTTGGCCGCGTGGATATGCAGTGGCCGCGCCCTCCCGCGCGCGCGACCCGAGCCGTGCGGCCCGTCAGTGCCGTGAGGTCAGGCCCTGGAGGGCGACCTCGATCGGCGAGCGGTGCCTGCCGTTGTTCGCCGCTTCGCGGTTTCGCTGCAGCTCCCCGGCCAGCGCGCCGACCTGATTGCTGAAGCTGCCGACCTCTTTGGCGACCCGGGCGACGTCGCCGGTGTCGACCTTGATCTTCGGCTTCCGCATCGCCGCGACGATCCCACCACGATGCCCTTTCCGGGACGCGGCCAACGCGACCCCGCCGGCGACCCCGGCAAGCGCCGCGCCACTGGCGATCAGCGGCACCTTCGCCTTCCCCGCCACCTTGCCGACGGTCTTCCCGGCGCTGCCGATGCTCGAGCCCGCGGACTTGGCCTTCTCCTCCACGGTGTCGCGCACGGCCTCGACCGGATTCGACCCGGACCCGTTGCCGCCGGAGCTGCTCGACCGACTGCGGGACCTGCTCGTCGGCCTGCTGCGAGATTTGCTCGTCGAGCCGCTGCTGCCTTTGGCCGCGGGCCTGCTGGTGGATTTGCTCGAGCCGTTGCTGCTTTTCGCCGCCGGCCGAGCTTTCGTCGAGCTCGCTTTGGTCGATTTCGACCTCCGTGCCGAGCTAGATCGCGCCGAGCTCGAGCGTTTCTTCGTCTGAGCCATATTCACTGCCCCCTCAAGGGTTCGTGGTCTGACGGAATGGATCAGGTACCCGACCCATTGGCCGCAAACCTGGGGCGTTCCTGGATTCGTGCACTTCACAGATATGGCCATACGGAGTTAGAATGTGGCCACTATGGAGAAGGCGACCGTCGGCATCCGCGAACTGAAGGACAGGGCCAGCTCGATCATCGATCGCGTCGAGGAGGGTGAGGCGATCACGGTGACCAAGCACGGCAGGCCGGTGGCGAGGATCGTCTCGACCGCCACCCCACCCCACCTCGCCGCGATGATCGCGGACGGATCGGTACGTGCGCCCGAAGGCCCTCGCTACCTCCCGCCGAAGCCGGCCAGGCCCCGTGGGACCGGTAAGAGCGCTGCGGAGTACGTCTCCGAGGGCCGGCGCTGAGCCTTTACCTCGACACCAGCGCACTGATCAAGCTGCTCGTCGACGAGGCGGGCACCGACGAAGCCCGTGCCGCTTACAGCGACGCGGACGGCGTCCGCACCACGGCGATCGCGCACGTCGAGGCAACCTCCGCCCTCGTCCGGATGCGCAAAGGGCGTCGGCTCACCCCGGCCCAGTTGGACCAGGCCCTTGAGGATCTCGAGATCCTCTGGCGCGGCCTGCATAGCCACGCGGT
Source organism: Actinomycetota bacterium (assembly GCA_018268605.1). Lineage (GTDB taxonomy): Bacteria > Actinomycetota > Thermoleophilia > Solirubrobacterales > 70-9 > VAYN01. The sequence continues at coordinate 9,189 of JAFDWG010000026.1, forward strand.
CAACGAGGCGCTCCTCATGCGGGCGGCCGAGACCGCCCGCGCGCATGCCCTTCGCTCCTACGACGCCGTCCACCTCGGCGGGGCGCTCGCCTTCGCGGCGGGAGAGCAGCTGGATTTCGCCTGTTGGGACAAGGAGCTTCGCGCCGCGGCCGCGAAACACGGGCTCGCCCTGATTCCGCCAAGGCTCAGTTCGTCGGCTTGAACGTGGCGCGGTAGGACGCGGTGATGTCGACCGTGAGGGGGGCGTCGTGCGGCCAGGTCGAGGGGAAGCTGCAGTGGAAGTCCTGAGAGGTGTCGACGCTGAACTTCTTGCGGGCGATGAACTTCGAGGCGTCCAGTGGGATCGGCTGCGCCGCGAGGGTCTCGCCGTAGATCAGGTCTTCGTCCAGCTTCGGCTTGCAGCCGGTGCTCATGCTCAAGACCCGCATGTCCGACTGGGTGGGCCCGGGGCACGCGCCCCAGGGGAGCGTGCCGAAACCGGCGCCGAGGCCGAACTTCCCGCCCGACCACGAGAGCCCGACGTCGACCTTCCCCTTTTCGGTTCCGCATTCGCTGTTGTCGGCGATCTTGGACAGCGGCTCTAGTTCGCCATCGGTCCAGCCGCACGGGCGGCCGTTGATCACCGAGAACTTCCCGCTCTTGATGATGCTCCCGGGCGCCGTGTAGCTGCCGCTGACGTTGTAGGAGGTGAACTTCACCCCGTTGCCCGCGAGGGTGGTTTCCGCCGGGATCGGCCTCTTCGACTTGAAGCTCAACGAGATCGTCCCCGAGCCGGATGCCTTCTGGCTCGCGGTCCCGTAATACGCTTCGCACGCTTCCGGGATTTCGGCTTCGAAGCTCCATTTGAGGGTCTGCTTGCCGGAGACGGAGACGGCCCATTCGGTCGGCGGCGCGATCAGCGCCTGCGCTCCGGTCGCGCCCACGAAAAGCGCGCCGAGGACGGCGAGAGAGGCGATCGCTGACAAGCGGCGGAGCATCGGCTCGCGAGGTTGCCACGCTTCCTTCCCGCCCGCATCCGTGGAACCACGGGACTTCGGGCAACGGCGAGACCGGGGGCGGCGCGGGCGGACCTTATGATGGCCGCGGATGGTAGATCGGACCTTGGAGCCCACCGCGGGCAGTGACGCTCAGTGGACCGGTGCGCCGCGGTCCGACGATCGCAGCGCCGTCGTGGCCATGGCCGGGGCGGGACAGCTGGCGCAGATGACCCAGCAGGCGGCGATCTCGCTGGGGATCGAGCTGCGGATCCTTGCCGAGAAAGAAACCGAGTCGGCGGTCCTGGCCGGGGCGCGGACGCTGGTCGCGGAGACCTCGGCGGAGAGCCTGCGCGAGTTGGCCGAGGGCGCGGCGGTGCTGACCTTCGATCACGAGGGCTTCGATCCCGATCTGCTGGCGCAGCTGAAGGACGAGGGCATCCACATGGCCCCGGGGCCCGAAGCGGTCCTGTTCGCCCAGGACAAGCTGATCGCGCGGGAGAACCTCTCCCGAGAGGGCTTCCCCCTGCCGCCGTTCGCGGTCGCCGAGTCGATCGAAGACTTCGACGCGTTCGCGGGCGAGCATGGATGGCCGGTGGTGGCGAAGACGCCGCGGGGCGGCTATGACGGCGGGGGCGTATTCATCGTCGAGGACCGCGAAGCGGCGGCGGATCTTGTGGCGAAGGTCGACGGCGTCCTGATCCTGGAGCCGCTGCTCGCCATCAAGCGCGAGTTCGCCGTGCTCGCCGCCCGGAGCACGGCCGGCGAGATCGCGATCTATCCGGTCGTCGAGACGATCCAGAAGGACGCGATCTGCCACGAGACCTTGGTGCCCGCGGCGCTGCCCGACGAGGTCTGCGCGGAGGCGACCGAGATCGCGCGGAGGCTGGTGGAGGAGATCGGCGCGACGGGCATCGTCGCGGTGGAGTTCTTCCTCACCGAGGATGGCGTCCTGATCAACGAGCTTGCCCTGAGGCCTCACAACTCGGGCCATTGGACGATCGAGGGCTGCGTGACCTCGCAGTTCGAGCAGCACCTGAGGGCGGTGCTCGGATGGCCGCTGGGGTCGACGGAGCTTCGTGCGCCCGCGGTGGCGCTGGTCAACATCCTGGGGCCCGACAACGGAGTCGATCCGCTCGAGCGTGTCCCGGACCTGATCGCCGATCCCGACGTTCGCCTGCACCTCTACACGAAGGGATACCGACCCGGCCGAAAGCTGGGCCACGCCACGGTCCTCGGACCGGACCTGGACGCCGCCCGCGCCAAGACCCTGCACGCCCGCGCCCTACTCCAAGGAGAGCCCAAATGAGCCAGCCCCTGGTAGCCATCGCGATGGGCAGCGAATCCGACCTCCCCACGATGACCCCCGCAGCCGAGGCCCTGACCGAGCTCGGCATCGCCTCGGAGATGCGCATCCTCTCCGCCCACCGCACCCCCGACGAGATGATCGCCTTCGGCCGCCAGGCGGCGGACAACGGCTTCAAGGTCATCATCGCCGGCGCCGGCGGCGCCGCCCACCTCCCCGGCATGCTCGCCGCCGTCACCCCCCTCCCCGTCATCGGCGTCCCCCGCTCCCTCGACAACCTCGACGGCCTCGACTCCCTCCTCTCAATCGTCCAGATGCCGAAGGGCGTCCCGGTGGCGACGGTTGCGATCGACGGGGCGCGGAACGCGGGGCTCCTCGCGGCCCGGATCCTCGCGACGTCGGATGGGGACCTGCAGAGGAGGCTCCTGACGATGCAGCAAGAGATGTCTTCCGCGGTTCGTGCCGCTGACGAGCGGCTCCGCGACAACAACAACTAGCCCGGCCTCAAGGACGGGCTAGGCCGAGGCTTCCCTTTGTTTGAGGATCTTCCTCAACGTCGGCATCAGAGAATCACCTGACCTGATCTGTAGCGAGGCCCCGTCGAGCCGGGAAAGTTCAGGGAACGATCGAAGGGACGAATCGATTCGAATCTTCAGATCCCCGTCGATGGTGATCAGCCTGGCATCGAACAAGGCGTGCAGGTCCGCCCTCAACAAGAGGCCGCCGGCGAGTTCATGGCGTGCATCGTCGGAGTACGGAATGACGTGCGCCGCATGCAGACTCCTCACTGGCTGCGGTCCACTGAATGCACAGACGGGCCCGAACCGCGCGAGCAGTTGGCGACGAAACTCCTGCTGACCGATCCGACCGAGGCCTTTGAGCTCGCGATAGCCGCCAGGGATCTCGGGCGGCTCAACGCTCCCCCCGTTCTGCCACCAAGGGTCCCCGACCAGGAGCTGGCGGCGAGTAAGGACCTCACGGAGGGCCTCCGGATCAACAGGTCGGATAGCGTGCTGTTTGGCCCGCGACCGATAGCAGTCAGCCTCTAGTTCGCCCGCAGTTACCGCGCCGTCCACCGGCACCCAACTCCGCGCGTAGTCGGCTCTGAAGATGGTCACCGGGACCTTTTCCACCAACGGCTGATCGAATTCAGCCATGCAATGACTGCATTTGTAAATCGGCTGCATCGTGGCCCGACTCTTAAAGGCAGTGCTTTCGCATTCCGGGCACCGCGATCGCGCCTTCTCGCCGTTCCGGCGAGCCACGTCGTCTATGCGAGAGATCCCCAGCAGGCCGCGGGAGTCTCGAACCGCGCAGATGTCGCCATCGCTCGGGCCCTCCCGATTGGCCACGGTCGAGTCCCAGCTGTAGTAGCTGCTCGGATCGTCGTCGTAACCCTGGTTGCCTTGGTGCTGCCGCTCGCCCTCGTCGACGACCAGAAAAGACCAAGCTCGTTTGGGGACCGGACTCATGCCCCATCAGATTATTCAGCTTTTTGCGAATGATGGGCCGAAACCGAAAAGAGTTCAACAACCCTCGTCGCCGTTTTCTGGCACAAAGTCGACACACTGATGGTGAGATCACATAGATTGGTTTGGTCGAACGATGCGAACGGGAGAATTTGCCATGGCCTGCAGGACGTGCCTCGCCCGAGTGAAGCCGGTGAGGGGTTTCGATGTCGCCTGAGTTCGAGGCGATCCGTTCGAATAGGGCGTTTCTGGTCCCTCTCAGCGTTGCCGTCGCTGCCGCAATCAGCGCCTGCGGCGCCGGAACGAAGACCGAGACGGTGCACGAAGCGGGAGCCGTGAAAACCGTCCAGGAGATCGCGCACCCGCACCATCACCACAAGAAGAAGCACCACGGGCCGACCGCGGCCGAGGAAGCCGAAGCACAGGAAGCCCGAGAAGCCGAAGAAGAAGTGAAGGCACAAGCCGAAGAAGCCCGTGAAGCTCGCCTCGAAGCGAGGCGGGAAGCGAAGGCCGAACAGGCGAGGGTCAGGGCTGAAATTCAAGCGGAAGTCGAAGAAGCTGAAGGCGAACTAGAAGCGGCGCCATACGGCTCTGCGGCGCTTGAAGAATCTCACTACTCGCACGGTTCACATAGCTCGCATAGCTCGCATTCCTCACACGTGTCCAGCTACGGCGGCGGTGAATACGGAGGTGGGCACTACTCGCATTCCTCCCATTCCTCACACAGTTCCCATTACTCGTCGAGCTGAGTGGACGCCAACGAGCAGAAATCCGATCGCCCCACCGAGGTCCGTTTCGCGGCATCGACCACTTCCGTCGATGCGATACAGCGAGCCGCCTACCGTTTCGGCGATCGATTCTCCGTCGAGCTACTGCCGGGCGTCGACGAGCACATCTGCATCCTGCGGTCTCGGGACGACGCCGATCTCGACGAGGAGACCGAGAACTTCCGGGTCGAGGTCCTCGATCAGACGTTGCGGGTGCGAATCCGCAAGGAGACTGAGCCGATCCGGACGATGATTCTCGCTAAGGCCTTTTCCCGAACGGGCGTCGTCGACCCCCAGGACCTCGACTGAGGTGTCGAGGTTTCGCGGCGCAGAGGCTTTTGCCGCGAGCGGCGACGACTGGCAGCTACTGCCATTCCGGTTCGAACGACTCAATGGCCGGGTGTTGGTTACCAACATGGTGGGCGAGCACCTGGTCCTTTCCGGCGAAGACTTCGAGGTTCTTGCGACTGGCGAACTTCCGGCCGACTCGGACTTGGTCCGCCGCCTTCGAGCGAAACAGGTGATCAAGAGGTCGGGAGAGCGAGCGCCGCTGAGCCTTCTGGCTCTCAAGGCTCGGACCCGGCACGCGAGGCTGGCGGAATCGACCGGGCTTCACATCTTCGTCGTGTCACTCAGGTGCGAGCACTCCTGCCCGTACTGCCAGGTCTCACGCCAGAGCGAGGACCGAGACCGCTACGACATGACTCTCGCGACGGCCGAAAGAGGCCTCGACATGACCTTCCGTTCTCCGTCTCGCTCCCTCAAGATCGAGTTTCAAGGTGGGGAGCCGCTGCTGAACTTTGGATTGATCGAAGAAGTCGTGCGACAAGCCGAGGTACGTAATCGCGATGAGGGCCGAGACCTCGGCTTCGTGATCGCCAGCAACCTCGCGCTGTTGAGCGATGAGGTGCTCGACTTCTGCGCGCGCCACAACATCCACATATCGACTTCGCTCGATGGACCCGCGGACCTCCACAATCGGAATCGTCCCCGTCCTGGGCGCGACAGTTGGGAGCGAGCGGTGGACGGTATCCGCCGGGTGCGGGAGACCCTCGGCGTCGATCACATCTCGGCACTGATGACGACCACGAAGCGGAGCCTCGACCGAGTCCGCGACATCATCGATACGTATGTGGACCTAGGCCTCCGGGGGATCTTCCTTCGTCCCCTTTCTCCCTACGGGTTCGCGATCAAGACGAAGAGCTACTCGGCCTACGACGCCGAACGCTGGATCGACTTCTATCGCGAGGGGCTTGGCTACATCCTCGAGCTGAACCGCCAGGGCTTGGACCTCACGGAGTACTTCTCCACCGTGATCCTGCGCAAGATGTTGACCAACGTCGAACCCGGCTACGTCGACCTCATGTCGCCGGCCGGGATCGGCATCGGAGCGCTCGTCTACAACTACGACGGTTCAGTCTACGCCTCGGATGAGGGCCGGATGTTGGCCGAGATGGGCGACGAGACCTTTCGCCTGGGGCATCTCGAGGTCGACACCTACGAGTCGATCATGACGTCCGAGGCCCTGCTTGCACCACTCGAGGAGTCCTTCGCCCTGAGCGCCCCAATGTGTAGCGACTGCGCCTTCGAGACTTACTGCGGATCAGATCCGGTCTACCACTACGCCACGAGCGGTGACTTCCTCGGCCGGAAGAGCGAGTCGGACTTCTGTCGTCGCAACATGGCGATCTTCAAGCATCTGATCGATCTGTATGAGAACGACGAGTTCGCACGGCGGACCTTTCTCAGCTGGGCGGGACGATGATCAGTCTTCGAGGACGTGCGAGCGACTTCGGACCCGGCCAGCATCTGGACCGCGCGGTCTGGATGGTCGTCGACCGCGATCGCCTGACGCCCCAGCGTCATGGACGGGCCTACAAGCTTCGCGACTGTGAGGAGGCACCGCCTGGCTTCGGTCTCTACCTCGTCGACGATGCGCGATTCGCACCTCGGGATGGAGCCTGGATCGCCCTTCCCCCTCTGCTCCGGTACGTCGCCGCCGGAGACGTCATCTCCGCGTCGGAGAGTGGCGAGCACGTCCGGGTCCTATGGCGAGCCGGGAGTCCCAACAACAGCGTGCTACTCACGGAGCGCTGCGACCACTACTGCCTGATGTGCTCGCAGCCGCCGAAGGAACGGGACGACGACTGGCTGCTCGACAATGCCGCCGAGCTCATCCGTCTGTTGCCGACCTCGACCCCGGGTATCGGCTTCACCGGGGGCGAGCCGACCATCTACGGGGAGCGTCTCATCGAGCTACTCCGTCTCTGTCGCAACCTGCTCCCCGATGCGGGGGTCCACGTACTGTCAAATGGGCGCCGCTTCGCAAACTTCGGCTTTGCCAGATCGTGGGCGAGCGTCGACAACCCGAGGATGATGGTCGGCATCCCCCTGTACGGAGCGGAGCCCGCCCTCCATGACTACGTCGTCCAGTCCGAGGGAGCCTTCGAAGACACCGTGCGAGGAATCGTGAATCTCGGCGAAGTGGGTCAGCGCATCGAGATCCGCGTCGTCATCCATCAACAGACCGCGCCGGCTCTCCCGGAAATCGCCGAGTACATCGCCCGCAACCTTCCCTTTGTCGAGCAGGTCGCCCTTATGGGCCTGGAGATGATGGGGTTCGCACGCGCCAACGTGAAGGACGTCTGGATCGACCCTCTCGACTACCAGCCCGAGCTGCGCGAGGCGGTCTCCCTCCTTGCTCTCCGCCGCGTCAGAACGATGATCTACAACCATCAGCTCTGCCTCCTCGACCGCGAGCTATGGCCCTTCGCAGTCCGCTCGATCTCGGACTGGAAGAACGAGTACCACGCCGAGTGCACGGACTGCTCCGCTCGAGATCGGTGCGGAGGCTTCTTCTTCTCTGCGAAATACAAGGTGTCCGAGAGCATCCGAGCGATACCTGCGGCCGAAACCCAGGCGCCGGCGTTGCTCTCGCTTGGGAGATGACTGAGCGCGGCGGCACACGGGATGCCGCCTGGAAGCTACTCAAGAGCTGGTCAAAGGGGATAGAGATCTCTGCGGCGATCGCATCGATCGCCGTCCTTTGCGTCGGTCTGGCTGGTCACTTTTTCGCCCACTCATCGAACCCCAACGATGCGGGAGAAGGGAAGCGCATCGTTGCCTTTCGTCAACTCGCCAACCGCATCTGCTCTGAGAGCAAGCAGAACGAGAAGCGGGCGATGGACGAGGGTCGAACCCGATCAGAGCGACTCGGATTCGTGGCACGGGCGGTCGGATGGAGCGTCAACGACCTCGAAGGAGTTACCGCTCCGCCCTCAAGAGCGGAATCGTTCTCCGCAGAGACCGTCCTACGCAGATCGACCGAGCGGACCGTCCTGGCACTGCAGGTTGCCGTCGAGTACGGAGGAGAAAGCCGACGGAGCGATGTTGTTGGCAGGCTGGAAGCCCTGCAGGAGCGGTCCCGTGAACTGGCTACCGAGGCTGGGATATCCCGCTGCCACCCTGTTGTTCCGCCGCCGCGCCAGCTCCTTCGGCGTTAGACCGCTTACCGCCTACTGCTAGGCGCGACTACGCTACCGAAGCGACGGCACGTACGCGACCGTTTCGACGCTTCGCGGACCGACGGGGGTCTCTTGAAAAAGAAATCCCTTACAAAATCGGGGCTGGGCCGTTTTGGGTCTGGATGTCCGTTATCGGCTCGATCGGGTTGGTTGCCTTGGGGGCAGTGCTTTGGCTCGTTTTCGGGTGGACAGTCCCGGGGGTGGTGCTGATGATCCTGGGGCTTGTTGCCGGGGTGGCGAGCGTCGTGGGACTTGCGATGTCGGCTCGCCGGGGCAGGCGGCCGCCGGCTCAGCGGCTCTGACGGACGGGCAGGTCCGCGTAGGAGCGGAGCTCGATGCCGGCCTCGGCGAGGGTGTCACGGACGGCCGGGTCGCAGAGGGTGGCCAGCTCCTTGCGGCGCTCGGAGTCGTACGTGCTGGGGACGCGGCCCGCAGCGGGATGGCAACCCAGCTCGCTCCAGCCGGATGACAGGGACGCGAGGAGGGTGGCCAGGGCCGCTGGGGCGATCGAATCGGGATAAGGACTGCCCTTGCCGTCCTGGCCGTAGAAGCCTCCTTCGAAGGGGGCCTCCCTTCCTCGCAACGGGACCGAGAGCTCGGTTGCCAAGGCGTCGATCACGCTCGCTGCCGGCTCGGAGAGGTGGACGTGCTGATGGGAGTCCAGGTGGCTCGGTTCGCGGCTCATCATCGAGCGGAAGAGATCGACCTGGGCGCGGCACTCCGCCTCGATGGCGTCCGCGTCGTCGGTATCGCAGCGCTGGTAGGCAACCGTCCATTCGCCGTCGACGTAATCCCACTGGCCTAAGTCGAGATGGAGGCCGACCGCCAGGCTCGGGGTCGATGCCGCTCTTTCGGCCGCCGCGACGGCGGCCGGTTGACGGACCATGAGGGTGGCGCTGGTGACGATGCCGCTCCTGTGGGCGGTGAAGATGCCGTCGTTGACCGAGTCGCAGAGTCCGAGGTCGTCGGCGTTGACGATGAGGAAGCGGGCTGACATCAGAGTCCCAGCTCCTCGGCGATCTCGAGCGCCTCGGCGGCCCAGTCGCGACGCTGGCCCGGCGGCGGCTTCCACTCCGGCGGCGCCCAACCCAACCACTGGATCGCCACCTGCAGGCGGGCGAGATCGAGGGCACGGGACGAGAGCTCGCGGCCG
>JAFDWG010000270.1 GCA_018268605.1 Actinomycetota bacterium
TTCTCCGGCAGCGGGATCACGATCTGGTCGAAATCGCGCGGGGCGACGCAATTCGCGCACACCTCGCGGGCCTCCTCCAGCACCTTGCCGACGTGGTACCGGGCGGAGATGTGGACGAGCGCGAGCAGTTTCACGTGGGCCTCGACCGCCACGGCGGCCGCCTGGCCGACCGTCGAGTGGCCGGTTTCCGCGGCCCGCTGGGCGTCCTCCTCCATGAAGCTGGAGTCGTGGATCAGCAGGTCGGCGTCTGCCGCGGCCGCGACCGTCCGCGGCGACGGTGCAGTGTCCCCGGTCACCACCACGATCCGCCCGTCGCGGGTCTCCCCCATCACCTGCTCGGGCGTCACCGTCCCCTTCGACCCCTCGACCTCCTCGCCACGCTGGAGTCGGGCGAAGTCCGGCCCTTCCTTCACGCCGAGGGCCTTCGCCGCCGCCGGGTCGAAGCGGCCGGGCCGGTTGTCCTCGACCAGCGCCCATCCCGAGGCCCGCACGTTGTGTGCGGCCTCATAGGACTCGACCACGTATTCGTCGTGATCGATCCGCTCGCCCGGTTTCAACTCCTCCAGCTCCAGCGGATAGCGCAGCCGCCCGATCAACGGCCGCAGGATCGTGAACATCTCCTTCAGCCCCGGCGGCCCGTAGACCCGCAACGGCGCCTCCCGGTCCGTCAGGTCATACGTTTTCAACAGCCCGGGCAGCCCGAGTATGTGATCGGCGTGGAAGTGCGTCAGGTAGATCTCGTCGACCTGTGTCAGCCCCAGCGACTTCTGCATCTGGCGCTGCGTGCCTTCCCCGCAGTCGAAGAGCAACCGGTCCCCACCCCGTGCGACCAGAACCGCCGCCGTGGACCGCCGCGCCGAGGGCGCCGATGCCCCGGTCCCCAGAAACGTGACCTCGAGATCCATGACCGGCGAGCCTACGCGCTCAGCGCCCGCAGTTTCTCCTCCGTCCACTGGCCGATCTCATACTGCGGGGCGAAGCGCACCCCGCGCTTCTGGTTGTTCCTCGTGGGTTCCAATCGGCGTCGACCGACGAATCCGCCGACCCTGTGAAGCGGCACGAGGTAGACGGAGTCCGGAGGCAGGAAAACGCCGAAGACATCGGCCGGCCCCTCGTAACGCTGTGGTCCCCGCCCATGATCGGTGCTGCGGCAGTTGAACATGAGGCAGCTTCCGCCCGCCGTGAGCCATGCGGCCTTGCACTGGATCTTCAGTACCAGGTCACCTAGGTCGAGCGCGAGGTCGTATGTCTGGCCCCCGCCGAACGGAACCAGCACGTCATAGCCGAGAGCTACCAGCTCCGCCAACAGCCGCGCCTCCGCCGCGTTTCCTTTGGTCGCCGTCCCCATCCCACCAAGGTAGGTCGATATCCGGACGGAACATACGTTCGTATCACCTCGAAATTGCGAGGACTACTAAGCTGCTTCACGAGCGCCCGTAGCTCAGCTGGATAGAGCGACGCCCTCCGGAGGCGTAGGCCAGAGGTTCGAATCCTCTCGGGCGCGTTTGGCAATGTTCGGGAAGAAGGGGAGCCCGGAGAAGGATCTGGCGAAGGCCTTGGCGCTGCGTGGGACCCAGGGGCGGGCGACGGTCGTCTCGATGCGGGAGACCGGGAACGAGCGCGAGGGCGTCGCGAAGGAGATCGAATTCGTGCTCGACCTGGAGGTTCCCGACCAGGGGACCGAGCGGGTGACGACCTCGCAGTACATGAATCGCTTTACGCTCCACAAGCTCG
>JAFDWG010000271.1 GCA_018268605.1 Actinomycetota bacterium
CGATCGGCTTAGGCTTTTTTCCGACGGTGGAGGCCGTCGCGGTCGAGCCGAGCAGGGACAGCTTCCCTTCGCAGGCCGCGTCGCCGCCGCAGGCGAGGGCGACCAGCGCCTTGGTCCCTTCGACGGTCGCCTGGTTCGCGACGAGGCGCGGGGCGAGCGGGGCGCCGGTTCCCTTCGGTGCCGGGACCGGGATGGGGGCCGGTCCCGGGGCCGCCGGTGCCGCTGCGGGTGGCGCCGCGCCGGGCGTGCAGCTCGCGTCGCCGGCGGCGCAGAAGGTCCAGCGGACCAGTACTTCGAGGCCCGGCACGCCTTCCTCGCGCCGCCCGCCGCCGGAGTCGTTGCCGATCTGGCCCATGCGTGGGTAGAAGGCCCCCGCGCGCGAGTTGCCGATCGGCTCGTTGAAGATGTTGTTCGACCCCACCGCTCGCAGCGGCAGTGTGCCGGTGTTGCTGTCGGCGCTGATCGCCATCAGGTCGACGGCGAGGATGCCTTTCAGGGTGTTCCGTTCGACCGGAATCGAGAGCGGGATCGTGGTCACGGCATTCGGGGTGAGCGCGATCGGTTCGGTCTCTCGGACGAAGAAGCAGCACTGGCCGGCAAAGCCACCGGTGCCGAGTTGGCGTAGGACCGAGATGCGAATCGGCGCCGGGTTCGGGCCGGAGAGCACTTCGGCCGCCGTGATGGTCCCGTCGCCGGGCACGCCGCTGGTGCGTGGGTCCGTTTCCACGCCCCAGACGCCCGCCTGGCGCCAGGTGCACCCTCCCGGTTCGGTGTTTTCGAAGAGCCCGTAATTACCTTGGGAGTCGGCCAGGAACGGCCTCGCGTCACAGCCCCAGGTCACGGTGGGTCCCGGCGCGAGGGAGCTGCCGAACTGCGTCGCGGCGGCGTTCGCGCCCACGGGCACCAGCAGGAGCGCGGCGAGCGCGCAGGCGAGGATCAGGGGCGCGAGGTCGCGCGGGCGTCGGACGGACACGCCGCGATCATGCCCGGCGACCGCGGCGGACGGAAGGGCCCGGGGCGAAGACTGGGCGAATTTCACCCAGTTGTCAGAGCGAGTGGAAACGCGGTGGGTGCGCCACCGACGGCGGCGTGACGCCGAAGTCGATCTCGTAATCGCAGCCGCCATTGCAGGTGAAGACGCTGGTCTTGTCGTCCCCACGCAGGGCGAGATGCAGCCGACCGGGTCGCGGCCGCCGCGCGGGACCCGCAGCGCCATCCTTGCACCGGAAGCGGCCGTCGCAGTCCCCGGTGGAACAGTGGCCCTCGCCACTGTCGTCGCGACCGGGGGCTAACCCGGGGCGCTGGTGCTGTCGGCCTCGGCCGCGTCGGGGACGGTCGCCGCCCCCTCTGCCGCGCGAGCCTCTTTGCTCGGCGCCAGCAGCATGCTCATGTTGCGGCCTTCCTGCAGCGGGGCCGACTCGATCACGGCCATCCCACCGAGGTCCTCGAAGAGTTTCTGCAGCAGATCGCGACCGCGCTCCGGATGGGCCTGCTCACGGCCGCGGAACATGATCGTGATTTTGACCTTGTCGCCGTGCTTGAGGAAGCGCTCGACGTGGCCTTTCTTGGTGTTGTAGTCGTTCTCCGCGATCTTCGGGCGCAGCTTGATTTCGCGGATGTTGACCTGCTGCTGGTGCTTGCGCGCCTGCTTCTGCTTCTGCTCCTGCTCGTATTTGTACTTCGAGTAGTCGAGCATCCGGGTGACCGGCGGCTTCGAGTTCGGCGCCACCTCG
>JAFDWG010000272.1 GCA_018268605.1 Actinomycetota bacterium
GGCCAGGTTGACCCGGCGACCGGCGACTTCGTCTTCGGCGTCTCCGAGGGCTACCTGATCGAGGATGGCAAGGTGACCGCGCCGTGCACCGGGGCGACCCTGATCGGCAATTGCCTCGACGCCCTGGCGGCGATCGACGCGGTCGGGAACGACTTCTTCATGAAGACCGGCATCTGCGGCAAGGGTGGCCAGAAAGTCCCGGTCGGGACCGGCCAGGGCCACGTCAGAGTCGGCAAGATGACGGTGGGAGGGACCCAGCTGTGAGCGAGCAACTGCCGAGCGTCGACCTGTCCCCGGCCGCGAGCCGCGCCGTCGAGGCCGCCCTCGGCGCCGGAGCGTCCGCCGCCGAGGCATACGCCTCCCGCGACACCGGCCGCGAGGTGCGCGTCCACGGCGCCGAGGTAGAGAGCCTCACGGCGGCGACCCAGACCGGGATCGGCATCCGCGCCTGGGACGGCCACCGGGTCGGCTACGCCTACGGCACCGACCTCTCCGAGGCGGGCGTGACGGCGCTCGCGGCCCGCGCGGCCGAGATGGCCGCGGTCGCCGACGAGGACGAGTTCGCAGCGCCGCCCGCGCCCGCCGAGATCGAGGCGATCCCGGGTCTCGACGACCCGAGCGTCGCCGAGTGGGACGCGGGCCAGGTCGCCGACATCGCGCTGACGGTGGAGCGCACGGCGCTCGCGGCCGATCCCCGGATCGCCGGGGTGGAGACGGCCGTCTACGCCGACTCCACCGAGCAGGTCGCGATCGCCTCCTCGACCGGCATCGCCGCCGCCTACGAGAGCTCCAACTGCTTCGCCTACCTGCAGGCGCTCGCCGAGGGGGATGGCGGTCGCGAGACCGGTCTCGGCTTCGGCCTCGCCCGTGGCCCCGCCGACCTCGACCCGATGGCGATCGGCGCCGAGGGAGCCGAGCGCGCGGTCGCGATGATCGGCGCCGGGAAGCCGGCCTCGCGCTCCTGCCCGGTCGTCCTCGACCCCACCGTCGCCGCCAGCTTCGCCGGTCTGATCGGCGGCGCGCTCGGCGCCCGTGCCGTCCAGCGCGGCCGCTCACCCTTCACGGGTCGGCTCGGCGACGAGGTCTCCTCGGGCGATTTCGCCCTCCACGACGACGGCCGCGATCCCGCCGGCGCCGCATCGGCCCCGTTCGACGGCGAGGGCGTGCCGCGCCGCCGCACTGCTCTGATCGAGGGCGGCACCCTGCGCACCTTCCTCTACGACACCTACACCGCAAACCGCGAGGCAACGAGCTCGACCGGCTCCGCGTCACGGGCGGGTTACCGCTCGCTTCCGTCGGTCTCGGCCTCGAACCTGGTGGTCGCTGCCGGCGCCCTCTCCACGGCAGAGTTGCTCGCCCAGGCGGGCGATGGCGTCTTCGTCACCGACGTCGCGGGCCTCCACTCGGGCGTCAACCCGGTCACCGGTGTCTTCTCGGTCGGTGCCTCCGGCCGGATCATCCGCGATGGCGCCCTCGCCGAGCCGGTACGCGAGTTCACCATCGCCGGAGAGCTCGTGGCGATGCTCCGCGCCGTCGTAGCCGCGGGTTCCGAGGCGAGGTGGGTGCCGTTCGGGGGGTCGGTGTCGGCCCCGCCGCTGCTGGTGTCCGAGCTGGCGATCAGCGGAACGTAGGTACCGGCTCGAGGTAAGGGACGCGAGGTGTGGCGGCCAGAGCGGCCGTCTCGGCCACGGCCCTGGCTGGCTGTGGCCGTGGCCGAGACGGCCGGG